>JAITNU010000084.1 GCA_031290325.1 Treponema sp. | reverse complement strand
AGCGGCGTTTTTCCTTGGGGACCGCAGGGTCCTCCAGGGCCTTAAAGGTCTTGTGTTCCTCCCAATAGTGCTGCCATTTCGGTTCAATTGTATCAAAGGGATATTTTGCCATCGTGCTTCCTTTTCCAGAGTATAGGGGAATAATACCCGATCTGTGGCAAATGTTTCAAGTCATTGCTTGACAATCAAATCAGCACTTGACTTCCCTATGAGAGGGCTATACACTACATCAAGGTTTAATAAAGAATCTCCAGCGCAGCGGGGTATTGAAGATTTCTCCGTGGAAGCGTATCGTATGCGGGGAACAAATCCCCCGTACCCCCTAGTTTTACGCCCCAAGGGGCGGGGTATTAAACCCCACCGTGAAGGTGCGCTGGGTTGCGCTCCATGGGAGCGCGAGGATTGAAACAACAGGAAGCAGGTCTAATTTGGAGGAGCGTATAACCATCGTACTGGATAACCAGGATATTCTATCCGGGGTATGCGGCGCGAATGATAGAAACCTCAAGGTTATCGAGGGATCTCTGGGAGGGCGTATTGCGGCCCGGGGTAATGAGATCCGCTTGGAAGGGGTGGATGAGCAGGGGCTTAGGCGTTTCAAGTCGATAATGGATAGCCTTGTCGCGGTGGTGCGGGAAGGAGAAAGTCCATCGCCGGAGTATATCCGCGCCCTGGCGGAAAGCGTGGAGCACACTGAGGTCCCTGATGAAACGATCATTCATATTCCCCATGGGTTCAGCCGCGTTTTCCCCCGGAGTGGAAACCAGGCCCAGTACATTCGTGGTATGCGTTCCCATGATATTACCTTTTGTGTAGGCCCTGCGGGCACCGGTAAAACCTACCTCGCCATTGCAGAGGCTCTGCGCATGGTATTATCAAAAAAAATGCGGAAACTGGTGCTGACCCGTCCGGTGGTTGAGGCGGGGGAAAGTCTCGGGTTCCTGCCTGGGGACCTGACCCAAAAAATAAACCCCTATCTGCGGCCTCTCTACGATGCCATGGAAGCCCTGGTGCCCTACGAGATGATACGCCGCATGGAGGAGACGAGGATCATAGAAATCGCGCCCCTGGCCTATATGCGGGGGAGGAGTCTCAATGACTGCATAGTTATCCTGGATGAGGCCCAGAACACCACCAAAGAACAGATGAAGATGTTCCTCACCCGGATTGGGGAAGGTGCACGGGCGATTATTACCGGGGATACGACGCAGATTGACCTTCCCAAACGGGTTGATTCCGGGCTTTTACATGCCCTTTCCATACTTTCCCAGGTGGAAGGTATCCATATTGCCTACCTCAATACCGCCGATGTGGTTCGCAATCCCCTGATCAAGAAGATTATACAAGCCTATGAAAATGAAAAAAAGCCGTCTCCATGAGACTGGCGGGAAGATCCGGGATACTACCCTGTTTAGGTACTTTAAATTCCCCCCAATCCGACCCGGTCCTGCTCTCGTAACCCTGAGCGCCTTGCTGGTTTCTACCCTGGTGATTATCAGGGTGATGAATTCCCTGGGTGGAGCAGGGGGGGAGCTCCAGGAATTCGAGGTTGGACGGGTTGCGGAACGGGATGTAACGGCAGAACAGGGGCTTTCCTATATTGATGAAAAGGCTACGCGGCTCCAGCTTGAAGCCCAGCAGCGTCTGGTTCCGGCGGTTTTCCGGTACACGGTTCCTGAAGGGATAGAAGCCCAAAAGACCTATACCCGTTTTATGGAATCTTCCCGCAGGTATTTTGAGAACAGCGCTGATTTCGATGCCTATAAACGCATGATCCAGGCCGATTTCCCCGGTGCTTTTTCCGAAGAAAACCTGTACACCTTGTTCACGGATCCCCAGCGGGCATCTTTTCTGGAAACCGGATTCGCCGTGCTGGAGCATTTCATGGAAACCGGGATTTTTGCCCTCCCTCAGGCCGGGCTGGATGATTATAACCCCGATATGGTGGAAGTGTTCCGGGGTTCCACTGCCAATCCTGAACGGGAACGGGTGAATTTCGATCATATCGTTACCCTGGATACTCTTGAGGACGCAGTTGGCCGGTACGTGGGGGAGCTTCGTTTCCCCGGGGCCTTTCAGTTAATCGCCTTTGACCTGATCAAGCCCTTTGTACAGGAAAACGTGTTTTTCTCCCCGGCAGACACGGAGCAGCGGGTGGCTGAGACGCGGTCCCAGGTAGCACCGGTGGTTAAGTATATAGAATCGGGAAAACGGGTTATCAAAAAGGGGTTTATCATCACCGAGGAGAATATGGTCCAGCTCCAGGTGCTGCATACCAGTCTTCCCGGAAGGGATCCCCGTATCATTGTGGGGTTCATCCTGGTTTTTCTCCTCCTCTATAGCCTCTTTATTTTTCTGGGAAGCGGGAAGATCACGGGCCACAGCCTGACGGACCAGGAAATATACCTGTTATCCGCCCTGGTGACCCTCTATATCTGCGGCGCCGCGTTTGCGAAGAACCTGCCCTTTAATTCCGATTTCTTCCCTGTCTCCATCGTACTGCCCACAGCCCTGGTGGTGATGCTGCCGTCCATATTAATCGACGCGCCCCTGGCCCTGGCCCTGGCCCTGGTACTGCCCCTGGGCGCCTTTCTGACCGGTTCCTTTGATATGACCGCCTATATATTCGCCCTGACCTCCGGCGTTGTCGCGTCCTATGCCCTTAAAGGCGCTGAAAAACGGATGGACCTCGTCAGGGCCGGCCTCGTTATTGCCGCTGCCAACTGTATCGCCGTGCTTGCCATCCTGCTCATCCAGCGGGCCTCTGGCGGAGCCTATCCGGCCATCCTGTTCTGGGGTGCCTTTAACGGCGTCGCCTCGGGGATGCTGGTCCTGGGACTGCTCCCGCCCCTGGAACATGCCCTCAACGCGGCGACGGTCTTCAGACTCATAGAACTATCGGACCTCAATTCCCCTATGCTCAAGCGCCTCTTCAACACCGCCCCCGGCACCTACAGCCATTCGATCATGGTGGCAAACCTGGCGGAAACCGCCTGCCAGGAAATCGGTGCCAATGCCCTGCTCGCACGGGTCGGGGCCTATTACCATGATATTGGGAAAATGGACCAGCCTGATTACTTTGTAGAAAATCAGCAGGACTATAACAAACATAACGATATCGCTCCCCGGCTTTCGGCAACGATTATCAGGAGCCATGTTAAACTGGGGGTGGAAAAAGCCCGGAGCCTGGGGCTGCCACGGGCAGTACAGGAGATCATTGGGGAACACCACGGCAATTCGGTGATCGCCTGGTTTTACAGTGAGGCCCTGAAGCGGGAAAACCAGGTGAGCATCGAAGATTTTTCCTATCCCGGCACGCCGCCCCGCTCACGGGAATCCGCAGTGGTCATGCTGGCGGATGTTGCTGAAGCCGCCAGCCGTACCCTTCAAAAGCCCACTGCCGCGAAACTTGAGAAATTCATCCAGGAACTTATCAACGCCAAGGTTGAACATGGGCAGCTTTCAGAATCGGAACTGACCTTTCGGGACCTGGAAACCATCAAAAGCGCCTTTGTCCGGGTCCTGGCCGGCCACTATCATTCCCGGATCGAGTATCCGAAACTGCCCAAAGTGACCCCTGAGGGGAGCCTATGAACCGAGTTGCCATAAACGCGGCGGAAGTGCCGGTGCCCCGGTGGACCGGCGAGGCATATACCTTTATGCTTAAAGTGCTGGATTATATACACCGGGACAACTGGGACCTATCAGTACTCTTCTGTAACGATGCCTATATCCGGCGCCTCAATGCCCAGTACCGGAACAAGGATGAGCCGACAGATGTGCTGTCCTTTGAACTAGGGGAAACCGTGGAGGAGCGGTATCTGCCAGGGGATATCGTCATATCCCTCGAAACCCTGGGGGAAAACGCCGGGTATTTTAAGGTCTCCGAGGATGAGGAGTTACGCCGGCTCCTCATCCATGGTATACTCCATTTAGACGGCTTGGATCATGCTACCAACGCGAACAGTGAGCCTATGCTTGAATTGCAGGAAAAAATAATGGCGAACCTAGCCGGGGAGCGTATCCTACCATGAGTGCTGGATCTTTTGTTAAATCTTTCTTTAAGAAAGGCGATAAGAAAGGAGAGGATAGGATCGACCGGAAAACCTATCAAGCCCTCGAAACGGAGCAGCGGGAAATGATCCGTGGGGTGGTGGAACTTTCAGGCACCACTGTCAAGGAGGTCATGGTCCCCCGGATCGATACGGTGTTCTTACAGGCCGATGCGCCCAGGGATGAACTTCTGACCGCGATTTCTGAAAGCGGCCATTCGCGGTTTCCCGTGTATAAGGAAACCATTGATAATGTCATTGGGGTACTCTATGTCAAAGATGTCTTAACCTGTCTGGTCAAACATGATACCTTTGACATACAAAAGCTGCTCAGGAAGCCTTTTTTCGTTCCTGAGTCAAAGCATATTGATGAACTCCTGCGGGAGCTGCGCCGCCGCCGGGTCCATATCGCGGTGATAGTAGATGAATACGGTGGTGTTTCGGGGATTGTTTGTATGGAAGACATTATCGAAGAGATCATCGGGGATATCCAGGATGAATTCGACAATGAGACTGAGGATGTGCTCCAACTGGGGGAAGGGACGTATCTCTGCGACGCCCGGGTGAACCTGGAGGATCTGTCCAAGGAAATCGGGGTCGAGTTTCCAGTGGATGCCTTTGATACCCTGGGGGGCTTTGTGTTTGACCTTTTCGGGAAGATTCCGGTACGCTATGAGAAGGCCATCTATGAAGGGCATGATTTTATCATCCAGGACATGGAAGGGCACAAGATCAACACGGTAAAAATTATTCTTAAACGAGAAAGTCGAGAAAGTATTAAACGGGAGAGTGTTTCATAATGAGTATACAGATGCGGAGTTTCATGCTGATCATGGTTGCGGGTTTGCTCTGGTGGGAACAACCCCTCAAGGCACAAAACCTTTCCGGCGGTCTCCCTGGGGCCACGGCCTATTACAATCAGGGCCGCACATATATGGTACAGGAAGACTGGTATTCTGCGGCGGAATCCTTCCTTGAATGTTTACACCTTAATCCGGCCCACGCGGAAGGAACTGCGGCGCTGGCAGAATGTTACTATGAACTAGGTGAATTTGACCAGGCCCTGGTCTGGGTACGGCAGGCCCGGTCCCTGGCACGGGGAAACATCGCCCTGGCAAACCTTGAAGCCTTCATCCTCATTGCCCTGGGCCGGCTTGAGGGAGCTGCAGGGGTCATTTCCGATGTGCTGGCACGGGAGCCATACAACAAAGAGGCCCTCTTTGCGGCCTCAGAGCTGGACATAGCCCGTGGCCATGCAGGAGACGCGGTAACCCGGTACCGGGAAGCGGTCAGGCGCTACCCCGACGACCGGCGGCTCCTCATCTCCCTGGCCCTGGTCTTAGGCTCCCTGGGGGAGACCGAAAACGCCCGCGCCTTTATTGAGCGGGCCTTACTCCAGCACCCCGAGGATCCCCGGGTCCACTATTACGCCGCGTACCTTGACGCCCAGGCAGGACGCCTCGGTTCAGCCATCCGATACGCCGAGGAAGCCCTGGCGCTCAAGAGCAACTACAACTCCGCCCGCTCCCTTCTGGCCAGCCTCCGGTACCGCACCGGTCAATACGCAGAGGCCGCCCGCCTGTCGGACGAAGTGATTGCCCAGAACCGGGATACCATCAGCGCCTGGTATCTCAAAGGCATATCTGCCATGAGAATGGGCCGGAATGCCGATGCCATTGTCATTCTTTCAACTGCCACCCTCATCGATCCCCAGGACGAATTTGTCCGGGCCACCCTGGAGGAGCTGCTCATCTCAGAAACAAACCTGGAAGAACCGAGCCGCGGGCGCTGGGCTACGTGGCATTTTGTCCGGGCCAGGGATTTTCGTTCCCGCAACCTCATTGACCAGGCCCTCTTTGAATATCGCCGGGGACTCAGACTCAACCCATACGCCAAGGACCGGCAGGAATACGCGGAACTCCTCAAGATACAGGGCTATCCTGCCCGGTATGTGGAGGAACTGCGGTTCATGCAGAACCTGGGGCTGGGGGATCGAACCATTAATGACGCGGTGGAAGCATATAACGCCCTGTTAAGTGACGCCCTGTACCGGCGCTGGGCCGTTGACCCCGTTGAACTGGCAAGCCACCATTGGAAAGTGGCAATCTTCTCCGTGGTTTCCCAATCCAGCTTCTACCATGCCGATGCCGGTGCCATGGCAGCTTCGTATATCAAGGACATCCTGGTCCATGACCGGAACATCATGCCCATGGACCTGGAACTGCGGCAAACCTCATTTTCCCATGCCTTCCGCCAGGCCCGTGAAGCAGAGGCGGATTATTTTCTCATCATATCAGTTGCTGAAAACGAACGGGATATTTCCATCAAGGGTGAACTCTTTGTAGGCAGGACCGGTTCCCCTGCAGGGGAATTCAAGGTGTACCGGACCAGTACGGACCGGCTGCGGAACGCCTCCCGCGGTATTGTTGACCAGTTGAGCGCGGCGCTGCCCTTCAGGGGGGAACTGGTGAGCCGTAAACAGGCCCTGGGGCTTATTGACAAGGGCCGGGCTGACGGGGTAAGCGCCGGTACGGTTTACGAAGTAGTCAAGAAGGGGCGCTCTCTGGTCCTCAACGAAGAAATCGGTCTTTCCTACGCTGCCGATGATGTAGTAGGGACCCTGGTCATTGAGAGCGCCGATGAAGAAGTCGCCGCCGGCATCCTGAGCCGCAACGGTTTTTTTGACCGCATCTCCACAGGAGACGAGATCATACTCCAGCCCCAGCCCCCGGAAAAGCCTCCAACTCCCGAACCTATGGCAGATCCGGAGCTGCGAACCCTGTTGAGGGCGCTGCGGTAGGGCTATTTCAATAGGAGTGTTGATCTTAAAAGGAAAATGGAACGGCGCAGGCTACAAAAAACCCCAGTCCGCGCTTTGCGCCTGGGGTTTTTCTTCGCCACATTTTACCCGCCCGCAATGCTAACGCACTGCTTTATAGGGCGACGTCGCGCTTAGGACTGAATCGGGATCACCCGTTTTTGTTCACCAGCCCGCTTCTTGATCTCCAGGGTGAGAATGCCGTTTTTAAAACACGCCGAAACTTTCTCGGTATCCGCGTTGTCAGGCAGCTTAAAGGAACGGCTGAAGGTTATATTCCGGCGCTCCTGCACGAGGAAGGTTCCCTTCTTGTGCTCCTCTTCTTCTTTGGAAGGGGCCTTGGAGGAACCATCAGGGGATGCATCTTCCTTTTTGGATCTGATGGTCAGGGTACCGCCATCAACCTGGGCTTCAACGGTTTTCTCGTCGTACCCGGGAAGCTCCGCCTCAAGCAGATAGGTGCTGTCGGTCTCCCGGACATCCACTGCCGGCAAATGGTTCATGATCCGCGTGGCCGGCGCCAGGGAATCCCCGAAGAAAGACTCTATATACCGGTTGAAATCTTCCAGGGCGTGTCCGATAGAAATAGGACGATACAGGTTTACCTCTTTCATGGTAATATCTCCTCTATAAAATTGAATTTGTTCGATCAGGGTAGTAATTCTTCCAGGTCCTTTTCAGGCTCTTGGATTTTGATTTTCCCTATCAACACTTATATATAAGCAAGTTCCGTGCCAAGTTTGGAAAAAAGGGGAAAACATGGACCAGAAGACCCTGAATCCACATCGTTGTTTTGTTTGCCAATGCTTTTATGGTATATATGTATCAATATGATACACCTGTATTATATTTGACCATAGATGTATCATATTAACGCAAAAATCCCTCAAATCTTCGGTGGAGGTGATCCGCAAAGAATCAGCGCAAAAATTTTCCCAGGCTCAGGTCCCATGCAGGAATCTCAAGCCCCAGGGCAGTCTTAATTTTGGTCTTATCCAGCACGGAATACGCAGGCCGCTTTACTTTGGCCGGGAACTCATCGCTGGTACAGGGGTTCACCGCGCAGTCCTTTGTGAGACGCCCCAAACGGCGTCCCTGGGTATAGATCTCCTGGGCGAAATCAAACCAGGTGATGTTCCCCTCGTTGGTGTAATGGTAGATCCCATAAGGAACGGTCTTGCTGTCCACCGCCGTAATCAGGGCAAGCACGGTGTGGGCCAGATCGCCGGCCCAGGTAGGGCTGCCCCGCTGGTCATTCACCACCGAAACACGGTCCCGCTCTTCCATGAGCTTGAGCATGGTATGCACAAAGTTGTTGCCGTGTTTGCCGTAAAGCCAGGCGCTTCGGATTATGTAGGATGCGTCGTTGTGTTCAAAGACCCTGATTTCCCCTTCCCGCTTGGTCAAACCGTATACCCCGATGGGGCAGGCAGGATCATCTTCCCGGTAGGGGCGGCTCCCGGTTCCGTTAAACACATAATCGGTGGAAATATGAATCAGCCGCGCCCCGATACGCCGGGCAACTACGGCGATGTTGGCAGGACCGGCGCTGTTCAGCAGGCGGCAACGATCAACCTCATCTTCAGCCTTATCCACCGCAGTATAGGCGGCGCAGTTGACGATCCAGGTAATGGCCCGTTGCACCACAAAGGCGTTAAGGGCCGCCGGATCGGTAATATCAAGCTCCCGGTCCGTACCGATGTAGGGGATATTTTTCTCTTCAAAGAGCAGGGCAAGCTCGGTCCCCAGCATACCCTTGTTACCAATAAGCCAAATCATAGGGAAAACTCCGGCAATTTCTTATCCTTTTCAGAGAGGAGGTAGTCCATCCCCAGCTCCGGCCAGCGGATACCGATGATGGGATCGTTCCAGATGATTCCCCCTTCATCTTCGGGATGGTAAAAATCAGTACACTTGTAGGCAAACACTGCGCTTTCACTCAAAACCAGGAACCCGTGGGCAAAGCCTTCGGGAATGTAGAACTGGTTCTGGGTTTCACCGCTCAAAACCACCCCACACCAGGTACCCCGGCTGGGTGAACCGGGTCTGATATCCACGGCCACGTCAAAGACCTCACCCTCAATGACCCGGACCAACTTGCCCTGGGGATGGGATTTCTGAAAGTGGAGGCCCCGGAGCACCCCTTTGACCGAACGGGACTGGTTATCCTGCACGAAGCGGGCGGATAATCCTGCAGCCTGAAAATCCTGCTCCGAGTAGGATTCAAAAAAATAGCCCCTGCTGTCCCCAAACACCTTGGGCCGTATCTCATAGATGCCTGCTATGAGACAGGGTTCAAATGCAAAGGCCATTAGTTGTTCTCCGCAATATACGTTAAATAGTCGCCGTATTCGGTTTTATAGGATGCGGCTAACTGCACAAGCCCTTCTCGTGATATCCAACCGTTGGCGCAGGCGATTTCCTCGATGCAGGAAACATACATACCCTGCCGTTTCTGTATGGTGGCAATGAAGTTGGCGGCCTCCAAAAGCCCGTCGTAGGTACCAGTATCGAGCCAGGCCATGCCCCGGCCCAGCACCTCGACGCTTAAGCGGTTCTGTTCCAGGTAGGTGTTATTCACCGTGGTTATCTCAATTTCCCCCCGTGCAGAGGGCTTGATGTGTTTTGCGATGTCCACCACGTTGTTATCATAGAAATAAAGCCCTGGCACCGCATAGTGGGACTTAGGCCGCAGGGGTTTTTCTTCTATAGAGAGGGCCTTGCCCTGGGCATCAAATTCCACTACCCCATAGGCTGCGGGATCCTTCACGTAGTAGCCGAAGATGGCCCCGCCGCCTTGCTGATCGATATGGGCCACAGCATTCCCCAGGGTCCGGCTGAATCCCCGGCCATAGAACACGTTATCCCCCAGGACCAGGGCGCAGGAATCGGTGCCGATGAACGCAGATCCCACGATGAAGGCGTCTGCCAGCCCACGGGGATGTTCCTGAACCTGGTAGGCAAACGCCATTCCCAGCCATTCCCCGGACCCGAAGAGTTCCCTGAAAAGCGGCAGGTCCCGGGGGGTAGAAATGATGAGTACCTCCCGGATACCTGCCAGCATCAGGACCGACAGGGGATAGTAGATCATGGGCTTATCATAGAGGGGAAGTATCTGCTTTGATACAGCCCTGGTAATTGGGTAGAGTCGGGTCCCGGCTCCTCCGGCAAGGATGATTCCTTTCATACAGCCTCCAGTTTAAACTTTGCGCTCAATGCGTCGAGCGATTGCTAGTATCGCCGCCGCTCCGAGTATTGCCCCCAGGGTATCGGCAACCCAATCCCAGACACTAGCGTTCCTCCCTGGAACAAAGTACTGGTGAATCTCATCACTGATCCCGTATACTGAAGCGATAACCACAATCACCAGCATAGTCCTGAATACCCGGCCTTTCTCTTGATCCAAGGAAAACCACAAGCCGATGGCCCCGGCAAATGCCGCATAGGCGATCAGGTGCTGGACCTTATCAAACCCCAGAATCCCCTTAGGCTGGGGCAATGTGCTTTGAGACGACAGGAACCAGATTGCCAGGGCAATAAGAACCGCAGGAACTTTAAGTACTAGTTTCATTATGCTGTTATTGATATCCTCATGTTTTATGCTTATAACTCTTTTACATACTATATCACAGGTATCAAAGAAAAACCAGGTTACCGGTCAACTTTCCCATGGCCGATAGTGCGCTTGTCCCGGATGTACAACTGTCTGGTAATAGGTTTCGTTTTGTACAATCAAATCATAGGGGGGATCCTTACGCATTTCCCCCAGGTATGCTATGATACCTCATGTCCCGCAGTGTTACCTATTCCGCCCTGGTCCTCAGGGTACGGGCCTCCGGGGAATCTAACCGGGAGGTGTGGTTCCTCACCGCCGAAGAGGGGATCATCAGAGCCACAGTCTTTGGCGGGCCAAAAAGCAAGCTCCGGGCCTATGTGGCGCCCTTTCATCGGGGAACCCTCTGGATTTACCGGAATCCGGTACAGGATTCCCGGAAGGTGGTTGACTTCGATGTCCGGTCATGGCGGCCGGGATTACGGGAACAGTACGAACGGGCAGCCACAGCCGCTGCCATTGCGGAAACCATCCTGGCCTGCCAGGACGGGAGCTGGTGCGAGGGGCTTGCCCTGACCGATCTCGCCCTGGATGCCCTGGAGCAGGCGGATGAGGCGTGTTGTGTACGGGTCCTGATTCATTTCTTGTGGAACTGGGCTATGTTGCTGGGGCTGCGGCATGATGTGGTGCATTGCGATTCCTGTGCTTGTGAAGTCCCTTTTGATAGGGTATTATGGTTTAGTAAGCGTGAAGGGAACTTGATTTGCCCTGGCTGTGCCGGTTTATCCCCTGAACCGGTGGAGGGGGCGGAGGATTGGCTGACGGTGGGGCCAGGGGCGCGGTGCTGGCTTTCCACGGTGGAAGCCTTGGACCCTGCGCTGCTTGCGCGGTACACCCTGGACACCCGTTCCCTCGGCCAGGCAAAGGCCCTGGTTACGAGTATCCTGGCCGGGGCCTTGGGGAGGCGGCTGAGTACCTGGAGGTGAGGGATCAATGGCACGAGAAGGAGGAATCACCATGCGTGCAGTCGATATTATCATGCGTAAGCGGGATGGGAAGGAACTCTCCCGGGAAGAACTTGCCTTTTTAATCAAAGGGTATGTGGACGGTACTATTCCTGAGTATCAGGTCTCGGCCTGGGCCATGGCGGTGTTTTTCCAGGGTATGAGTCCGGTGGAAACCGCAGCCTTAACTGAGGTGATGCTCAAGTCCGGTACGGCCATGGATTTATCCGGTATTGCCGGGCCTTTTGTGGATAAACATTCGACCGGCGGTGTAGGGGATAAGACGAGCCTCATCCTGGCCCCCCTCATCGCAGCCCTGGGCATCAAGGATCCCATGATGTCAGGCCGGGCCCTGGGGCATACCGGCGGTACCCTGGATAAACTTGAAAGTATCCCTGGTTACCGGACTAATCTGAGCGCCGGGGAATTCCGGGAGATCCTTAGTCGGGACGGCTTTGCCATGACCGGCCAGACCAGGGATGTGGTGCCTGCGGACCGGCTCCTCTATGCCCTCCGGGATGTGACCGGCACAGTGGAGTCCATCCCCCTCATCACCGCGAGTATTCTTGCAAAAAAGGCGGCGGAAGGGGCGGATGCCCTGGTACTGGATGTCAAATACGGTTCCGGCGCTTTCATGAAAGACCCCGCAGCAGGTGAGCAGCTCGCCCGGTCCCTGGTGCATACCGGCGCGGCCCTGGGTATGCGGATTATGGCGCTCCTCACGGACATGAACGAGCCACTGGGAGCCATGGTGGGGAATTTCCTGGAAGTGGAGGAGAGCCTTGACTGCCTTGAGGGAAACGGGCCTGCAGACCTCATGGAGGTGAGCCTGGAACTGGCTGCCCGCATGGTGGTTCTGGGGAACAAGGCCCCGGATCCGGCAGCAGGCCGCCAGCTCTGTGAAGCATGTCTGGCTTCTGGAAGACCCCGGGAGTTCTTTTTGGCTAATATACAAAGCCAGGGTGGGGATGTACCGCGGTTCCTGGAGCTGCGGGGGACGTACCGGTCTCCCTATCAGGGGGAGATTCGGGCGGCCCAATCGGGGTATATCACCCGGATTGACGCATGGAAGGTAGGCCACGCGGGGATACCCCTGGGGGTTGGCCGCAACCGCACCGAAGACGCGGTCAGTCCCACTGCAGGGGTGCAATTACACCGGAAAGGCGGGGACCTGGTCAAGGCGGGGGACCTGGTTATGACCGTGTGGGCCAAGGATAGGGCGGGACTTGCCGCCGCCCTCCCCCAACTGGCGGAAGCGGTGGAATACGCGGAAAAGCAGCCGGTTCCGCGAAGGTTATTATTAAAGGAAATAACATGAAATGGGATAAAAAGGACATTCCCCAGGAACTGATTAAGGAACTGGCTGCCAAATACGGCTGCGATTTGTTAAGCGCCTCAATACTTGCCCGGCGGGGGATTATCCAGGGAGAGAATATTCTGTATTACCTCGAAGCAGACCCCCGGTATTTACGAAATTCCTTTGAACTGCCAGGGATGGAAGATGCGGTGGACCGGATCTTAGCGGCCAAAGAAGAAGGGGAAAAGGTCCTGGTCTTCGGCGACCGGGACGTGGACGGCATCACCAGCGCTGCCCTGGTTTCCGGGGCCTTGACTCGGCTGGGCATGGATGTAGGTTGGCGCCTTCCCATGGGGGATGAGCCTTACGGTCTTTCCCTGAAGGCAGTGGAGGAATTCGCCGCCAATGCCGGGACCCTCATCATCACCGTGGACTGCGGCATTTCCAACCTTGCAGAGGTGCGGCGGGCCAATGAACTGGGGGTTGATGTGATCATCACCGACCATCACAACCCCCAGGATGAACTCCCCCCAGCCCTGGCCATTGTGAACCCTAAACAGACGGATTCAACCTACCGGTTCCGGGATTTGGCAGGCTGCGGGGTGGCCTATAAGCTGGTTTCCGCCCTGCGCTTTGCCCTGAAAAGCGAACTCTACGGCCATTCGGTCTGTCTCCTCAACACCCGGCCTGCCAATGACGCCTATATCATCGAAATCGCGAAGATGCGGAACCTCGTGGTCATCGACAGCCTCACCGAAACAGTGGTTCCTGGTATGGTCCGCATCACCGAAACCCGGATTCCCGCGTTTCTTGAGGGACAGCAGATCTTCGTCTGGGATGGGCCTTTACAGAAGCTGGTGCTGGGCAAGATCTTTGGCAAGGATGCTGATGTCCAGATGCTGGATATTGCCCCGGAAATCGGGAAGGAGATTCCCCAAACTGCAGGGAAAAGCCTCCTCCGCCTGCGGGAACTGTCCCGGATCGCCCGGTACTCCGGCAAAGAACTCTCTGAGCTGGATGTGTTCATCAACCTCTTTACCTCCTTTGTGCAGCGGCGGGAACATCATTTTACCGATGAGGATACGGCGGACCTCCAGCTTGCGAGTCTGGGGACCATCGCGGACATCATGCCCCTACAGGATGAAAACCGCATCATCGTCCGTTGCGGCCTGGCAGCGCTCCAGGAAACCCCCCGGCCTGGGTTGCAGGACCTCCTCTTCAAGCTGGGTCTTGCAGGGCGGCACATCGGAACTGTTGATATTTCCTGGCAGCTCGGTCCGGCCATCAACGCCGCAGGCCGCATGGGTAGTCCTGATAAGGCCGCAGCTCTGCTCCTGGAGCAGGACCCGGTGCAGCGGGATCGCCTTGCAACAGAGCTTATCAGCATGAACGAAGAGCGGAAAAAGCTGGGGAACGATAGCTGGACCGTGGTGGAACCCCAGGCCGCGGAAAGCCTCAAGACCTACGATGGTAAACTGGTCCTGGCCTACGGGGAAAACATCTACCGGGGCATTACGGGAATTATGGCAAACCGCCTGGTGAGCCGGTTTAAAGTGCCTGCCCTGGTCGTTTCCTTTGGGGACGCCATACTCACCGGCTCCCTCCGTTCCGCCCAGGGCTATGATCTGCGCTCCCTGTTGGAACAATGTGCGGACCTGTTTATCGACTGGGGGGGCCATAATTACGCCGCAGGGTTCAGCCTGGAGCGGACCAAATGGGAGCCATTCCTGACGCGTCTGCAAAACGCCGCCCGTACCATTGAACTGGGGATCAGTGAAGATGAAGAAACCGTGGTCATTGACGCGGAACTGCCCCATGCCTACCTGACTCCGGATATTTTCAAGGTGATCGACCGCTTTGAACCTTATGGGGAGGGGAACGAGCCGCTCCTCTTCATGGCCCGGGGGCTTAAGATAACGGACCTGAATTTCATGGGGAAAACCGAAGCGAAGCATGTGAAACTGACCCTGGACGCGGGGAAATACAAGTGGCCTGCTGTGTACTGGCAGGCTGCGGACAAGGTCAAGCGGGAGTTTGATAAGGGGGATATGGTGGACCTGGTCTTCAGGGTTACCCGGAACAACTGGCTCAACAGCGATACCCCCCAACTCATTATCACCGATTTACAGCGCTCCAAGCCCCGGTGAAGCTTAGGAATTTTGGTGGTGATCCAGAAAGTATGCTGAGGCATCATATATGACGAATATCGCATCAAATACTTTCCGATGGATGAGTCGCTTTTTTGAAAAACAGCACGTCTTCCTGAAAACCCGCCGATTCCAATGTCGCGTCGGCCTGCCTTCAATCGACCAATTATGCGCCATGACCCGCGAGTTAGCGGATATACTGCGCAATAACCGGACTATCGACTGGCAAAAAAAGAGAATGTCCGCGCCGAAATGCGAAAAACGGTCAAGCAACTTTTGAAAAAATATTTTTACACACCGGCGTACCCTGGTTGCTTCATCCTTCTTGATTATGACGCTATTACCACCCTCGTAACCGTATCCAAAAAATAAAATAGAACACCGTAGCAAATCGTACAGAAAACCGTAAAGTGTACGGTCGTTACGATGTTCTGTTTTTACAAAAAGAGTGTTTTCCTATGCCTACTACGCGCTCAGTATAGAGATACCTTATAGGTGTGGTATAATAAAAAATAATGACAAACATCTACAATACCTCCGGCCCAATCCGCGAAGCCTGGAACATAAGATATGTGTGTACCAAAGTCTCCTGACTTAGGGGTCTTTTTCATCAGCCTTCCCAATCAATGACGACCAGTGGCTTACCATGATGAAATCGTACCCGATTACAGTTACGGGATAGCGGAGGCTTTTCACCTCACTTCCTCTGAAGTATACATTCTATATATACTGATTTTTTGAAAAAATGTCAAGACATATTCCCCTTGCGACACCATTATTTTTCATAGTATATTTGTATAGAAAAATTCAGTAAAGTTAAAGTAAAAACGTATCGGGTTACCTTATATAAAGGGGAGGAAAGCATGGCAAGAACAAATGATGCTGAAAAATCAAAGATCGGGGCCTCGGAAAAGCTCAGGGGGACAGCCTTGGCTTCAAATGAAGAAAAGGAAAAGGCCCTGGAAGCTGCCCGGCTCCAGATAGAAAAGCAGTTCGGCTCCGGTTCGCTTATGAAGCTGGGAACCCACATCAATGCTGCAGGCATTGAGGTGATTCCTTCAGGGTCCATACTCTTGGATGAGGCCCTGGGTATTGGCGGCTATCCCCGGGGGCG
>JAITNU010000045.1 GCA_031290325.1 Treponema sp. | reverse complement strand
CTCATGCACATCCTGGGCCATGTGGAGATCAACAACCAGGTCCGGGCAGAACTTGACAGCAACCAATACCTCCGGGGAAAGGCTATCTACGGTCTGTTTAGCAGCCCGGTGAACACCGTCTATGTGCCTAACACGTTTGTAGCCATCATCAACACCAATCCCCGGCTGCGGGGGCTTTTAATCACCAAACAACAGGAGCTCTACGGCGGGGTGTGCGCCATAGTCCCGCCGCTGGTACGGATTCTGCCTCACTCGGAGGATGGGGGGTGGAAGTTTAAGTCCTTTGAATGGGCGCCCTGTTCGGGCTGCGATGCTGCCGGTATCCAGAACTTTCTGAAATACCGGAACGCAAAAATGGATACCATAGGGGAGTAACCCATAGTTGTTTGGATCAGGTCACCTTAAACTTGGATACTTCCAGGGAAAGTTCGTCTATATCGTTTTTATTTTCCCCGCTGATAGTATTAACCCGGTTTACCGCCGCTGCTATTTGCCCGGTGCCGCTTACCATCTCATGCATCCCCTGGTCGATTTCATGGGTTATCTGTTCCAGATGGGAACTTTCCCGGATAACTTCCTTGCCCTGGGAGGCCATGTCCGCCGCACCGTGCTTTACCAAAGCGGTGATATCCTTAAGGCGGCTGACTGCCTCCAGGATCTGCTGGCTGCCGGTCTGCTGTTCTTCCATGGCCGCACGGATATTCAGTTCCTGTTCGGATACGATCTTGACCCCATGCTCAATGGCCTCAAACCGGTTCAGCACTTCATTGGCCGAAAGGGTCATGGTATCAATGGCGGCCTTGATCTTCTTGAGCATGGTAGCGGTGGTCCTGGATTGCTCGCTTGCGGATTCCGCCAGTTTCCGGATCTCATCGGCCACCACCGCGAAACCCTTCCCCGCTTCTCCGGCGTGGGCAGCTTCAATGGCTGCGTTCATGGATAAGAGATTGGTCTGACTGGCGATGTTTTCCATCACCGCGTTGATCTCCAGAAGCCCTTCGGATTCCCGGGCGATTCCCTGAATCTCCCCGGAAACCGTGGACAGGCCGTTTTTGCCGATTTCCGAAGCCTCCTCCAGGATTTTGACATTGTTGGTGTTTTTGATCAGCGTTTGTACTACCGACTGGATATTCGCCAGCATTTCTTCAATGGCCGATGACGAGGTGGATACGCTGACGACTTGATCCGCAATGTGCCCATTGAGTTTATCAATAGCGCTCATGATGTGTGCCATAGCGATCCGGCTTTCCGTGATGCCCGTGGTTTGGGCGGCGGTCTGGTGTTGCAGGCTCTGGATATTCGCGGTGATCTCAGTAATGGCCGCGGCGGTCTCGGTCATATTGGCGGCAAGCTCGGTTCCGGTGTGGGAAAGGGAACCGGTCTTATCCTTGATGACCGCGACCAGATTCTTCGTGGTTTCAAAGGTTTGATTGAAAATACCTCCCATATCCTGAATTTCATCCCTGCTGGTAATATCCAGGCGCCTCGTGAGGTCTCCTCCCATATCTTTGAGCATGGTCATGGTGTAGTGTATCGGACGGGTGATTGACCGGGCCAGGAAAAACGCCGCGATGGACAGGGACAGCAGGATGATAATGGCGATAATAAGGCTCAGGGTAACCAATTCGGCTATGGGAGCCATAACCGTCCGTTCCGAAAACCCCACCACGTAAGACCAGGGAGTGGTACTCTCTCCAATGGTAAAGGGATCAGAATAGATGTACATATTCGACTGCATCCGGGGGGAATACAGGGAATAGGTGTAGGAACTCCCGTTCTTTACGGCCTGGAGCATGCCGTCCATATAGGAACCGCACATATCCTGTTCGGTATCCGTTATGACTTTTCCTATCCGGGAGGGTTCATAATGAGCGGCGACAATACCCTGGTTACTGTACACCAGGGCAAACCCGTTGCCAAAGGGCTTGTTGGCCGCCACGAGGCTCTGAATTTTGGTTAACTCAATGTCGATGCCCACGATGCCCACGACCTTTCCCTTGTTTTTAATGGGGATACACAGGCTGGTCATCAGAATTTCCTTGCCCAATATCGGGTAGGTGTAGGGATCGAGAACATATTCCTTACCGGTTTGCATAGGCCCGGTGTAATACGCGGTGGTATCATACTTGGTAAGGGGAACTACCAAGGGGCGCCCTGAGCTGTCCCGGGACCAGATCGGGACATACCGTCCGCTGATGTCCGTTCCCGGGGTATTCATGTATTGGGCGTCAAGGCCGTCCAGGGCATTAGGCGCCCAGGCGCTCCAGACCCCGACCAGATCAGGATTGGTCAGTAAAACACTCTGGAGCATTATATCGAAAAGAGCCCGCCGCTGGCTGACTTCTATCCTTTCATACTGCTCCATGACATGAGCCAAGGCCCGGGCTTCGTTCATATACAGCTCCATCCACGCCTTAACATCGCCCCCGCCTTTATCCGCGATATTGATGGCATTCTGATTAACCAGGCTGGTTATTTCCGCCTGGGCGAAACGCAGGGTAATCACGGTTAAGATACCGATTCCCGCTAAATTGAGGGCAATCATAACCCCAATGAGTTTTGTCCTGATTTTCATAATAAGTCTCCATTTCCTATTTTTAATCTGTCAATATAAAATATCATCAATTTCATTATAGGAAACACACAAGATAAACCCTTGGAACTGCTAATTATAAAGAAAGTCATCGGATTACACTAATTTTCATGAATTAACACATATTCAGAATGAGGTGCAGGAATCCTTAGGTAGCCCCTCTGCTGGTCAAAGCTGGGGCAAAATATGATCCCACACCGCGTAGAGAATAGGCTTCATGTTTTCTTCGTGGGACGTAATGCTTACCACCGTATCCTCCCGTGGGAGTACTACCACGTACTGCCCCTCCTTGCCGTCGGCGCGGTAGGCCCCGTGACGGCAGGTCCAGAAGTAATACCCGTACCCCAGATCATAATCCGGCGGGCTTTCCCTGGTGGCAATATGGGTCCGGGTCGCCCCGTCTATCCATCCTGGAGACACGAGCCGGGTTCCCTTCCACACCCCCCGCTGCAGCAGGAACTGCCCGAAAACCGCGAGACTTCTGGTGGAAACCTCAAGCCCTGTGGCGCCCATAGTATACCCGTCATCGCTTGCTGCCCATGCAGGCTCAGGGATCTCCAGGGGGCGGAAAAGCCGTTCCACCAGGAGGTCCCGGACGGTGCATCCCGTAGCCTTCGTAACCATAGCAGAGGCGAGGAAAGTCGAGGCGTTATCGTAGACAAAGCGCGTGCCGGGATCATAGGCGAGGGATTCGGCCAGGACCCCGGCAACACTGCGGGGCCGGGTAAACGCCGGGTAGCCTCGGCTCATGGTCAAGAGATGCTCCAGGCTGAGGGCCTTGAGCCGCGCTGAGGGGGCCGGAACCAGACCGGGGAAGGCGTCGAGCACCTTATCGTTCAGGGAAAGTTTCCCTGCATCAAGGGCCATACCCACAGCAATGGTAGTAAAACTCTTACTTACAGAATAAACATTCCGGGGTACATCAGGAATCCAGCGATGTTCCGCGATTTGTTTACCCTGCTGCAGCACCACAACGCCTTCAACGGCCAATTTTTGCCCTTCAATTGCATCTACATACCGCTTAATATCCATCAGCGATCCCCCTCCCGCGCAGTTAGCCTTTAAGCGCTTCGTGGGTCCTTTTGAGCCCCTCGATGATATCAATGTGCTGGGGACACTTCTGCTCACATTCCCCACAGGCAGCACACAGGGAAGCGTCCTGGTTTGACATCGTCAGAAACGAATAGCTCAATTTGGCGAGATCAACGTTGCCGAACATGACCCCGTCATTGTACTTGCTGAAGGCCCCGGGAATATTGACCCCATTGGGACAGGGAAGACAGTATTCACAGCCAGTACAGGGAATCGACGCCAGGGATTCATAGTGCGATCTGACCCGGGACAGGATGGCTTTTTCCGTGTCATTGAGACATGCGGGAAGTGCGTCGGGCTTGGAGAATATCTCGATATCTTCCTTGAGCTGTTCCAGGGTGCTAACACCGCTTAAAATGGTGCTAATCTCAGGGTAGTTGATGAGATGCCGGAACCCCCATTCAACGGCGCTCCGTTTCACCGGGTATGCATCATACATCGCCTTGACCGCCGCAGGGGGAGTCGCCAGTCTGCCGCCCCGGAGGGGTTCCATGATGACCAGGGCCGTCCCCTTCTGGCCGGCCAGGTGTATTGCTTCGGCGGTCGCCTCCCGTTCAACATCCAGGAGATTCTGCTGAATCTGGCACATATCCCAGGGATAGAAGGAAAGTACCTCCTTAAAGGTGGGTAAAAGCCCATGATAGGAGAAAGCAATGCCCCGGATAAGCCCTTCGGCACGGAACTGCTCGTATTCCTCGATGATTTTCCGCTTTTTTATGTTCTCCCAGGCCGGTTTCTGGATGTTGTGGATAAGATACACATCAATGTGATCGGTTCTGAGCTTTTTCAGGGTGTTTTCCAGGTTCCGCCGGATTTCAGCCTGAGTGGTCATCACTTCAAAAGGCTGCTTGGTAACGATCTTGACCTTGTCCCGGTATCGGTCCTGTTCCAGGGCTTCACCGAGAACCGCTTCACTGGTCTTGTTATGGTACCCGTAAGCGGTATCAAAATAGTTGATCCCATGATCCACCGCATACCGGATCATGGCAATGGCCTTTTCCATATCCACATCCCCGTCACTGGTCCCGTTCAAGCGCCGGGGCAGCCGCATACAGCCCATGCCCAGGGCAGATACCTTGAAACCAAGCTGTTTTCCATAGGTTCGATATTGCATTATCTTGCACCTCCACGTAAAAAAATAGAAAGAATATTAAAAAGAATATACGAATTAATGTTTACGTTAAGTCAAGGACTTTCTACTTATTTTTTCATTTTTAACGCCTGGATCACCGAATGGTAAACCGTACCGGATACCGGTAGCGGACCGCCACCGTGGTTCCGTTGGCCTCTGCCGGGGTTCCCTGGATTCCCTGGAAGGCCTTTACCGCCGCTTCCCCAAACCCCATCCCCTCAGGATCCTCCTTGATGATGTTGATCCGTTGTATGGTCCCCTGACGGTCAACAAAAAGTTCAAGGTATACCATCCCTGCCCTGCCGGAGCGGAGGGCAATGGGGGGATATACCAGGGCTTTTCTGATCTCATCTTCGGGAAATTTGGGCAGGGCGGATATTTTATGCATCGGCAGATAGTCGATTTCTTCAGCCATAGCCGGTTCAGGGGTAAGCTCATACTCAGGCAGGGGTTCAGTAACCACCACATCAGGCGGCGGCTCATCGGTTTCTATCATGGTTTCCGCCACAGCCTCAACCGTATTTTGCTGCACCACCGGCGGCAGTTTAGGCGGCGGCGGAGGAGGTGGGGGCGGTTCAACCGGCGGGGGCGGCAGCTCCCGTACATCCACCAGCTTCATGACATTCGCGGTGGATTCAGGGTTTTTTAATTCGTTTTTCATCGTAAAGACGATACTGAACAGAAAGATACCGTGGAGACCGGCAACCACCAGCAAAAGTACCAGCCGCATCCGGTTAATCTTACGCATCTTTTACCACAAAGCTGACCACCCGGTATTGCAGCAGTTGTAACACCTTCAATACCTGGTCAATATGTTTAAAAGGGGTATACCGGTCGGCGATAATATGGATCCGTGTAGCCGGGGCTTGCTGGTATGCGTCAATAATCCCGTTTTCTATGGCCTTCAGATCGCAGCGGTTCCCATCCAGATAGAGCGCCCCGGCCTGGTCAATCCAGATTTCAAGGTTCTTTTCCTCGCTGGTCTTCTTCGCCGTTGCCGCTTCAGGGTATTCGATCTTGACTTCCTTCCGGTAATTAATGAGGGAAACGAGCATGATGAAGATGAGGAGCAGGAATGCCACATCGGACATGGAATTCAGGGGAACCATGAATCTTTTACGGGGACGGACCAGGCGCATCAGGGTTCCTCCGGCAAGTTCCCTTCTTTCATCGAAAAGGAAAAGGACTCTACCTCAAGGTTTTGCGCCAGTTCCACAAAGGAAACCACCTGCTGCCAGGGAGCCGCCGGGTTAATGGTTAAAACCACCGCGAGATTCGGCTGGACCCCCACTGCAGACCGAATCTCCTGTTCCGCACGGGCCAAGTCCATGGTTTCACCATTATAAAAAAGCCTCCCCGATGCGTCCAGTTCAAAGCGTAACAGATCATCCTTTAAAATAAAGCGCATTGAATCCCGTGCCGGAAGGTTCATCAGAAAACCCTTGTTGACATTGAACCCTGCAATCACGATAAAATAGATGATCAACAGGAACGCAATGTCACTTGAGGCCCCGGGATCTTCAAAGATATGCTTCCGTCTTGTTAGTTTCATGTATAATCGTCCAGTACCAGGATATCTGCCGGACCACGCTTAGGCGCCGGTAGCCGGATGCTCTCCTCCCCCCCCTTGGGAACCACCAGGGTGATTTCGGTGATAAGGTCCGAACAGGTCTTTTCCACCTCTGCGGTAAACTTGTCCACAATATGGGAAAAAAGGGAATGAGCCACCATGGCGATCATGGCGATGATCAGGCCAAAGACCGTGGTAATCAGGGCCTCATAAATACCGTTGGCCACGATTTGGGCATTGACATCAGTAGCCTCTGCGATTGACCTGAAGGCGCCTATCATGCCCGAAACGGTCCCCAGAAACCCGGTTAAGGGCGAGATGGATCCCAGGGCGGTGAGGAAGTTAAAGCCGTTTTCCAGGGAATTGATACAGCTCATGGCTTCCGCTTCCACGGCCTTTTCCATCCGGGATTCCGGCAGATCCGCCCGGTTTACCAGGGTGAAGAGGATCCGCGCCCCTATCCGGCGTTTGGTCAGACCAGCGAGGTATTCTACTGCCCCTGGAATATTACCGATCTTGATATAATGATGAACCTGTTCTTTCAGGTCTTCAAGCTGTAAATTATGGTATAAGAGATAGATAGCCCGTTCCAGGGCAATGGCGATGGTGGCAACTGAGAACAGGAGGAGGGGCCACATAAAGATCCCCCCCATTCTGAAGAGTTCCAACAACGAAAAGGTATTATTTCCTGCTTCCATGGTTCTATGCCTCAATTATCACTGAAGATTAATCAATCCTAGGGGAGTGTTGTCATGTTGTCAAGCGGGGGAGCATGGGGATGGGCCCATTAAAATTATGCCTGGGAAAAAGGAAACTTGGTCATACCGATTATTCTTATCTAAAAAATAATTTTATATGGAGGCTAAAATATGCAGTTTACTATAGAATATAGAGGAATTATGACGAATTTATCTTGACAGATAGTATTGTACTATGATAAAACATTTAAACGCATACAATAAAAGTACTGGGTCTGGTACTGATAGACTGGATACTGTATAGCGTAAGGAGTGGTGTATGGCGATAAGTTTACAGAAGGGACAGAAAGTCGACTTAACGAAGGGGAACCGGGGACTATCGAAGATCGTGGTCGGGCTTGGCTGGGATACCAACCAGTATTCTGGCGGTGCTGAGTTCGACCTTGACGCCTCGGCGTTTTTGCTTACCGAAACGGGTAAGGTTCGTGCTGAGAAGGACTTTGTCTTTTACAATCAGCCGAAACACGAAAGCGGCAGTGTGTTTTCTACAGGTGACAACCGTACCGGCGAGGGTGAGGGTGATGATGAGCAGATTAAAGTCGATCTATCAAAGGTTCCTGCGGACATTGCCAAAGTGGCCTTCACCGTTACGATTCATGATGCAGACGCACGGAAGCAGAACTTCGGGCAAGTGAGCAACGCCTATATCCGCGTTGTTGATGAGACGTCAAATGTCGAACTGCTCCGTTACGATCTTGGGGAGGATTACTCCATCGAGACGGCGGTTGTGATCGCGGAGATCTACCGTGCTGGCGGAGAATGGAAGTTCAACGCCATTGGCAGCGGTTTTAAAGGCGGTTTGGCGGCTCTGGCGACCAATTACGGGCTTCAGGTCTAACAAAACAAGCTGCCGGTATCGGCAGTTTTAAAAAACCTGATGGCAACGAGTTCTGTAAGGAGAAAAAAGATGTCAATTAACTTGCAAAAAGGACAGCGGTCTTGAAAAGGATGGCGGCGGTGCACAGTACCGGCGCATCGTTGGACACGAACAACGATGCGCTACAACGGCAAGAAGTCCATGATCTTCGGAGAGATGTACCGCAAGGATGTGGAGCCTGATTTTTCCATCTACAGACATTAACATGAACAGTGTTGTAACCGGCCGTTTTTTCATTTGTATTACACACTACTTTTTAATAAATGCCACCCCCGAAGGCGGCGGCATTTATTAAGTGGTCTTCCAGCGTTTTAACGAGGGAAACCACTCTTGCATACTTTTCCGTGCCGTTTCCAAAGTCATGTCCTTGTTGG
Organism: Treponema sp.; assembly: GCA_031290325.1. Taxonomy (GTDB): domain Bacteria; phylum Spirochaetota; class Spirochaetia; order Treponematales; family Breznakiellaceae; genus JAITNP01. The sequence continues at coordinate 102 of JAITNU010000045.1, read as the reverse complement.
CCTCTACCATAAACGGCACACACATTTCAATCATGCCTTCCATTGTTATATCCTGGGTAAATTTCCCATCTTTATAACAATAAGCGCAATAGTCCTTATGTC
>JAITNU010000031.1 GCA_031290325.1 Treponema sp. | reverse complement strand
CCTCCGGTGGTGTCTGGTCTGCTACTTTTCCCGATAACCCCGGTACGTTTTCACAGCGACCGCCCCCAGTGTGCGACCTTTACACTACAGTTCCGAAAATTACCGTTATAAGCCACGGTAAAACAGCCGCCGCCAAACCGCAGACGGGAACTTTTTAAGGCGGCAATCCCGTCGTTTTGGTTTTCATGGTGAAAGGAATCAAATCTCTGATTCGGGATCGCAAGGTAAGCCAAATAGCTTTTTAACATCAGCCAGATAGTATTCCATCTCATTAAGATTGAGAGATTCAGATCCCCGGTTTTCCAGCCTTTGCGCCTCTTTTTTGAATTCAGGGCCTTCTTCATCTATTCTTCTACAAAATTCGCGCCTGTATCGGCGGCGCGTCCGTCGCGGGTTTATCTCACATCTAAGTGGGGTTGCCCGCTGATATTTACCCAGCAACGCCTCAACAAGACGTCCCGGACAAAATCGCCGCGCTTCCGAGTGCGAACCAGACCAGTCGCTTGTTGCAAGCGCCTATCAGCCTACTCTAACGGGTAGCGGGAATCGAACCCGCAATAGCCTGATTCAAAGTCAGACGCGCTACCATTACGCTATACCCGCAATAATCTCTACCTAATATCTACCGCGCCAAATGGACGGCCTAAAGCCCGCATATCCATTTCAGCGATGATTCCCGTCGCCTCGTCAGGGGGAACCCTGCTTCGCGTCTGATTCTGCGCTGGCGCAACACCGACACGACGACTGGTACAAGCGCCATGAGCGCGATGATTATTACATATTCAATCCCTATCATTATGAGACTCCTCTTTCTTCTCAGCGCGGAACTCAACCCTATCCGCGACAATAATTATTTTTGAACACATTTCGCCATTGGGTCTCTCCCAGCAATTCTGCCGGAGCCGTCCCTGTATCCGGCAAATGACACCCTTTTTGGCCAGGTCATAGCATTTTTTACCCAGGTCAAGCCAAGCCTCGACCTGGAAAAGACTGGTTTCAGTTACCAGTCCTTCCCTGCCTTTGTGAAAACGATTTGACGCAATGGTAAATATACAAACCGCGTCCCCTTTGCGCGTAAGCGTAATCGTAGGAGACTTTGTTACATTCCCTTCAACTATGACCATATTTAGATAATTCATGCTTTCTCCCTGAGAGAATTTAGGACTTCCGCGCCGCCGTATTGAGCAACACGGAAAGCGGGGGCAACGCCGCCCACATAGCTCGCATGGGAGTAGCCATCCTTGCCGCAGTAGCCGACATCGCAGAAACCGGTGTCAGAAAGGGTATCTTCAAGCCAGTATGGGCAATCCACGCCGTTGTATTTCTTGATACCCTGATTTTCTTTAGGGAGAGAAATGGTAATATCAAAGGAGACAAGCGGTCTGCATAACTTTTTTTGCATAAAAGAGGATATTTGCCCCGTGATACTTACGCCGTTTCTATACCCAGAGGGAGCTTTTATCAGATACTCCGCCAGAAAATCCCTCTTGTTTCTGTTTTCTGTATGCCTCGCTGACAGGAATAGAATGTCCCGCGAATAATACCAGCCGTCCTCTTTCATCTCAAAGATGGCATGGACTTTCTGATCGCTGAAATGCAGACCATCTATGTCATCTTCTGGTAGAAGAAGGTCAATTTCAATGACATCCTGACTTAATCCGGTAATGCCGAGCTTGTTGTCTTCAAACACTTGTTGCGCATACTTAGAACAACTTTCCAGCGACGCGATACGCTCCTCAATACCTTTACACCATTCTTTTAGTTCCTCATCCATAAAATCCTCCTATAAAACGCTAAAGTTTCCATATATACCTCCGATAAGTTGATTAGAGGTATATATGACCGAAAATAAAGAGTTTTTGCCAAAAGAAAACAGGCGTGATCGTGTCAATGCAATCGGTTTTGCACTTCGCTTGTTTGAAATCAACAGACCTTTCAACAAGGCCGTCGCAAGCCCGGAAGAATTTAGGGAAGCTATAAGCAAGGACGCTTTTGCCATAAACGCCTTCACGGAATTGGAAATGGATACATCAGATCGGATGCTTGCAGTCGATATTGCGCTACGGATTACCGAAACGTATAACCGCAATTTTTCCAGTCCCCACAGCTTGACCACGGACGAGTTGGACGGCCTTGCGAGAAGCGTCCTGAACTTCATGAGATATGAAGGCAAGCCCATTACTTAAAACGCTTCTCCCTTCATGATGCGATCTTGGACAGAATCCGGTTCTGGCTTTGGCAATATATTGATAGCCAATCGCTCCCAGCTTGAGTTTGTGTTGTCGCTGACGCCAGTTATCACAAACCCGTTCTTCTCAATGGCCGGGACAATATCCTTCATTGCTTTGGTGAGTTTTTCCATCGTTTCTATTTTCATCCTCTCTTCTCCTGCCCGCTCTGCGGGAAGACCCTGCCCCCGCCTCTCCTTAAATAGATGACCACCGTATTACCGCAATTTTCATCGGTATATCCATGAACTACATATCCAAGAGGCTTTAGCGCCTCTTGGATTTCCATTGCTCTTTCCATTGGACTTCTGTCATCATCCGCAAGGCTTACCCAATCAAACTTTGTCTGTTCTTGCACTTCCGTCTCCCTCCTCTCTACGCCGTCTTTTCCCGCTCATTGGCGGGTGCCGGAATACTCCCCGGCGGGAGTTCGTATGCTTATACCGCCCGGCAGATGTGCGGTACCAATCCTCACCGACATCAAACCTCCTATCAGCCCTGACAGGGCTGCGTGGTATGCAACATGACAACCGCCGCATGATGGCCGGGCCGATAACACCGTGCCAGATACGGGTAGGTAGATAAAAAAGAGCGACAACCTTAGCCTGCGTAGGTCTGGCCTCCATACGCGGAAAGTTGTCGCTCTCTTCTCCCTGGGCCAGCAGGGGGATAGGCCCGGGGAATACCACCCGCAGGGGGTGCAGTGTTCGCTTCGACCTATACTAGTGAAGCTATCACTTCTTTTTCACACTTTTAAAAAATTCACTTGACAGATCAAGAAAACTGGGGCTATGATGTAATAAATCTATACAAGTATATACATGTATAGCAAAAATGAGAGGAAAAAGGCTGGGCAAATGAATAAAAATTATTTTTCCAAAAAATTCCACCAGGACATTGCCCTGTTTGATTCCAGAGAAGCTCTCTTTAAGATTCACGACCTGCTCTGTACAGCTTTGAAAATTTTTTTTTACGAATTCACAAAAATTCGCTTGACAGTAACAAAAATTGGGGTTATGATATATTTATCTATACAAAAAGTATACATGTATATATGTGTTATTATACATGTATATGAAAAAAGCAAGGAGGATAAACAAGTGTCACACGTAACTCTTTATAATATCAGGATTAACCCCCCCCCCCCTGTATCTTTGAATGCATCAGCGGATGTTGTAACACTGATTTCTCCAGATCATTTTTATCTTCACAACGAAAACTTTCTTTTTTTCAGGGGAGAGTGCTATGAAGAAAAATGAGGCATTTCTGGTATCCACTGCTGAAGGGACATCTATTCATAGGACGAATCTTGGACGCCGTATCCTGAACGCCCGGGGACTGTATGCCCTGCTCCTTGTCCCCTTCGTCTATGTGGTTATCTTTAATTATGTTCCCATATACGGGATCGTGATGGCCTTTAAGCGCTTCGCTCCGCGGACAGGTGTTCTGGGCAGCCCTTGGGTGGGTTTATATAATTTCCAGCGGTTCCTCGGTTCTCCCAATTTTCTCAATATCATCAGGAATACCCTGGTGCTGAGTATCTACGGCCTTGTCGCGGGGTTCCCGTTCCCTGTTATCCTGGCGATCTGCGTTAACCACAGCTTGCGTCGGCGGCTAAAGAAGTTTACCCAATCGGTAACTTTTGCGCCAACCTTTCTGTCGGCAGTGATTATGGTAACCATTATCACTCAGATATTCGGGATGCGCACCGGCGGGGTAAATGTGCTCCTTTCCACCTTGGGTTTTGAAGAGACAAACTTTTTGGCTTCAAACGCCCTCTTTTCCCATATCTATATCTGGTCGGGCATCTGGCAGGGAACCGGGTCCGGGGCGGTGATCTATATTTCTGCGCTGGCGGCGGTGGACCCAACCCTCCACGAGGCAGCCCAGATAGACGGGGCAACTCTCTGGCAGCGGGTGTGGCACATCGATCTGACTACCATCCGGCCCATCATTGTGATCATGCTGATCCTATCTATGGGAGGGATTTTGGGTTCCAATCTTGAAAAGATTTATCTCATGCAGAACTCCCTCAACATCACCGTTTCGGAGGTGATCAGTACCTACGTCTACAAGGTGGGGATACAGAGTTCCCGGCCCGACTATTCGTTGGGAACCGCCATCGGCTTGTTTCAGAATGTGGTGGGGATCATCCTTACCCTGATCGTTAACAAGGTCGCCAACGTCCTTTCCGGCGAAGGGATGTTTTAGGAGGAGCCATGAAAACTCAATCCCACCGACTTTCAGTATCAGACCGCATTTTCCACTGTTGCGTAAGCTCCTGGCTCATCTTTTCGCTGGTGTTGGTACTGTATCCGCTGATCTACTGCATTTCCTGTTCCTTCAGTTCCACTCAGGCGATCACCCAGGGGCAGGTGGTTCTCTGGCCGGTGGATTTTTCCCTTAAGGCATACCGGGCGATCCTGGAGTATCCCCTGCTCCATTCGGGTTTTTTCAATTCCCTGCTTTACGTAGCTGGGGGAACCGTGGTGGCGGTGGGGCTGATCCTGTTAGCGGCCTACCCCTTGTCGCGGCGGGACCTGCCGGGGCGAAAATTTTTTCAGGTATTTTTTGTGATTACCATGTTCTTTGGTGGCGGCCTTATCCCCGGTTACATCCTGATGATGAATCTAAATCTGGTGGGAAGCCGCTGGTCCCAGATCATCGGCGCCGGTTTTTCCTGCTACAACATGATCATTGTTAAAACCTATTTTCAGAGCAGCCTGCCCGCGGGTCTCCTGGATGCGGCGCACATCGACGGCTGTTCCGATGTGCGGTACTTCTTTACCATCGCCCTTCCCTTGGCGATTCCGGTGATTGCCGTAATGGTACTTTTTAACGCTGTGGGGATCTGGAACGGTTATTTCGGCGGACTTCTGTATCTGAATAAACCCAACACCTACAGTTTCCAGATGGTGCTGCGGAACATCCTTTTTGTCGCCCAGCTTCCGCCTGAAATCCTTTCTGCCATGGATCCCGATGTGGTGGCGGTTGCCCGAAACATGCTCCAGCAGCTTCGCTATTCGGTGCTGGTGGTGGGAGCGTTACCCATGATGATCCTGTATCCCTTTATTCAGAAGTACTTTATCCGGGGGCTGATGATTGGTTCACTCAAGGAGTGAACCTCAATATCGGTGTTAACACGCTTTTGCGTGATGACATAAATAAACATTGTGTGTGGAGGTTAGAAGATGAAAAAGCTCATGGTTCTGTTATTGTCGGTGTTTGTGGTAGCTTCCGTTTTTGCGGGTGGAAGCAGCGCAAGCAGTTCCGGTGGGACAAGCACGGGGGGTGGACAGAAGTACACCAGCCTGCCGTTTGTAACCGATGGAACGAAACTTACCGTGTATGTCGGGGAGGCGACCAACAACGAAGTTACCAGCTTCGATCCCAAGGACAACATTTTTACCGCCAAAGTGATCAAGGACACAGGGATCAACCTGGAGATCATCACCGGCGAGGATTCAAGCGGGTTAAGCGTCCTTTTGAACACCGGTAACTACCCGGACGTCATCATCAGCAGCATGAGCTACAACGATCTGCTGTATTACGCCGGGCAGGGAATCTTGCGGCCTCTCGATGAATTTAACCCCCTGAGTAGCCCCAACATAAAGGCGGCGTTTGACGAATACCCCGCGCTGAATCAGATACTCCGGGGAGCCGACGGCAAACTCTACGCACTGCCTACGGTGAACGACTGTTTACACTGTATCTACTCCGGCGGACGGGCGTGGTACTACATGCCCTGGATGCGGGACAACAACATTAAACAGCCGCAGACCCTGGACGAGTTCACCAGTTATCTGCGCTACGTTAAAACCAACGACCTCAACAAAAACGGCAAGCAGGATGAGATACCCATCGCCTTTGACGCAGAGGGCGCCCGGAATTTCATCGCCTATATTGCCAAGGCATACCTTCCCTTTGTCATGGGAAATTATTACGGGCTGGCTGTGGAAAACGGCAAGATCGTGGAACAGTACAAGGACCCCCGGTTCCGGGAAGCCCTGAAATATCTGGCGGGGATCTATAAAGAAGGGTTGATACTGAGCGATTCCTTTACCATGTCGGGGGATCAAATGCGCGGACTGGCGGAAAGTCCCGATCCGGTAGTAGCCATTGAGGGCATAACCTGGATGAACAGTTATACTACCCACCCCAGCATTCGGGGGACGGAAAAATTCGTGCTTCCCGCTATACAGGGTCCCAACGGTCAGCGGAACGCCAGCAATAGTGATCCTTGGAGTATCCTGAGCGCAGGTTACATGATCACCGATAAATGCAAGGACCCGGCGCTGGCCATTGCTTTGTACAATTATTTCATCAATTTTGAGATAGAAATGGACGGGTATCTGGGGCCCAAGGGAACCGCCTGGGACTACGCTGATCCGGGAACCAGCTCCATTATAGGGCAGGCCTCCCATAAAATACTTTGGACCTTTGGTCAAACGCCGGTGAACACATCCTGGGGACAGGGGAATCCCATGATCCGGAACAGCAAGTTCCGCCTGGGCGAACAGGCCACGGGGATTGATGCTATCCAGAAATGGTATGACACCGGGGATCCATCGCTGCAACAGCAGGTTCTGGCGGCTCCCGCCTATAAGGGAGAAGCCCTCTGGTATATCACCTCAATGCAGCTTTCCAAATACAAGATGTCCGATTCCCTCTTTATCCCGCCCATGGCGGTAAACGACGCGGACAATGCCCGGCTTGCGGACATTAACGCCCTGCTGGAAACGTATAAGGACCAAGCCATGGTGGAGTTTATCACCGGCAGCCGAAACATCGATAATAACACTGACTGGAATACCTACTTGTCGGAACTTGACCGGCTTGGCGCAGCGGAAATGGTTCAGATACGGCAGAAATACCTGAAGTAAGCCTGCCGTTTCGTTATGGTACCCCCTGAACGCTAGTTTCTGGGGGTTTTAATAAGGTTATTAAGATATCCTGTTTTCAAGGAGTGAACTATAATGAGTACTATTTTACCGGGTGACAAAGCGATTCTCCGCGAATTGGCGAAACAATACGCCGAGATCGCTGCGGATGAAAAAATACCCGAACGGGTCAGGCGTTTTAATGATATGCGGAACCTCCGCCTGGTGCGGCCGCCCATTGATATTTACCAGATTCCCTGGCATGAACTCAACGGCACGGGGGAACT
>JAITNU010000010.1 GCA_031290325.1 Treponema sp. | reverse complement strand
GTTTTTTGGGTGAGGTCTGCCCTGGGACTCATGTATGGATAGATACCGATAGATATCTCATTTTGCGCCATGTCCATAGTAGTCTTCAATTCCACCCTTCTTTTAATAAACTTCTCATACTTACAGTATGATGTACCAGTCTCTATCCGTATGAATTCAATATATCACTTTTATTTAATTTATCAAGCATTTTTATTATATTTTTTTGTACAGTACGTTTTTTCCCCATTAATTTGTTGATATACTCTTGACACGCAGCACCCTAAGCTGTAAAATTTTTCCAACACCAGTCCCTCCTTGCTTGTTGAATCCTTGTGTTTCGATCATCAAGAGGATATACTAAGACCATGATTACTGATTGTATTATTATGGCAGGCGGGTCGGGAACGCGACTGTGGCCGGCGAGCCGATCAAACCGGCCCAAGCAGTTCCTGCCCATTGCCGGGAAAGGCCCGGAAAAAAATGCCGGGGAACCTACTTTTTTTAGTGAGGCTCTGGCACGGGCCTTGGCAGTGATCGGTACAAGTGGGGAGGTCATTATCATTGCCGGGAAAGACCATGTACCCCATATCATTGAGACCTGCGGACACCTTGCAGTTGAGGAGCGGCGGCGTTGCGTCCTTATCCCCGAACCGGCGGCAAAGAACACTGCCGCGGCCATAGCCTGTGGGGTCATGTACGCTGATCTGGTTTTTGGGCAGGAACGGAACATGCTGGTGCTCACGAGCGATCATATCATTCAGCCTGTAGCAGTTTTCAAAGCCGATGTGGCTGCTGCCTTTATCCACCAAGGTAAGCTGGCGGTTTTCGGTATTCCTCCTCAGGGACCTTCGACAGGGTATGGGTATATCGAAGTGGCGGAGCCCCTTTCCCGGCAGCCTGGATCCCGTGAACCGGTAGTATGGAGGGTTGCCTCGTTCCGGGAAAAACCGGACCGGCAGCAGGCCGAAGCATTCCTGGCCCAGGGCCATTTTTACTGGAATTCCGGGATGTTTGCCTTTTCTTCCCGCTTCATGCTCAGGGAATTTGCCGATCATGCCCCGGAGGTGATTGGTCCCTTCAAACACCTGGAGGCCCCGGCGGAATCATCCTACACCGTAACCCAGGGATTACGGATCCTTGGGGATTGGCCGGGCTTACCAGCAGCATATCGAGAGGCAAAAAATATTTCCTTTGATTACGCGATAGCCGAAAAGAGTGAGCAGACCGTCATGGTGGCCGCTGATTTTGAATGGCGTGATGTGGGAAGCTGGGATGAATATAGCCAACTGGTGGGGGATACCGGTGCGGAGGTATATTGTTCGGGAAGGGGAGTCCGCGGGTGCTTTGTGGATTCCGATATACCGGTGGCCCTCTGCGGCGTCGAGGACCTGATCGTGGTGGTCCGTTCAGGGAAGGACGGCGCTGCCCCAACAGTGCTGATTGCCAAAAAGGGGGCAACCCAGGAAGTTAAGGAAATTGTAGAAAAAATTAAGGCCGCAGGCAGGACAGAACTGTTATAGTATGGTATACTTGTTTTTTATTCCTATGGAGGTTTTTTATGGTTATTCTGACATTAAACTGCGGTTCATCATCCGCTAAGTATCAGGTCTATGACTGGGACAACAAGGATGTCCTGGCCGTTGGGGTTGTGGAAAAGGTTACCCTGGGGGACTCTTTTATTACCCATGAGGTGAAGGGGAAGCCCAAATATACCCTCAACCACAACTGCCCCACCCACACCGATGCGGTAGACCTCATCATCAAAACCCTTACGGACCCGGAAAAGGGGGTCATCACCGACATGAGCGTGATTAAGGCCGTGGGGCACCGGGTACTCCACGGGGGGGACAAGTTTACCAAGTCGGTTATCGTGGATGATGCGGCAATGAAGGCTTTCAACGAGGTCAAGGACTTGGGGCCTCTCCACAACCCTGCCAATATCATGGGTATTGAGGCGGCCAAGAAGGTGCTCCCCAATGTGCCCCATTGCGCTGTCATGGATACGGCCTGGCACCAGACTATGCCCCCTGAGTCCTTCCTCTACGCCATGCCCTACGAATGGTACGAGCAGTACGCGGTTCGCCGCTACGGGTTCCACGGGACTTCTTTCCTCTACACCGCCAAACGGGCGGCAGTGCTTTTAGGCAAGGACCCCTTTAAGACGAACCTCATCATCGCCCACATCGGGAATGGTTCTTCCATTAATGCGGTCAAAGATGGTTGTTCTTTTGATACGTCTATGGGTATTACTCCTCTGGAAGGACTGGTCATGGGAACCCGTGCAGGGGATGCGGACATGGCCACGCCCTTCTATGTGATGCGGAAAACCGGCATGAGCGCCGCGGAAATGGAAACGGCTCTCAATAAGAAGTCCGGGCTTCTGGGTATTACCGGTCAATATGCGGATCGCCGGGACATTCAGGCTGCGGCCCTCAAGGGGGATAAGCGGGCGATCCTCTCCCAGAACATGGAAGCCTACCGGGTTAAGAAGTACATCGGCGCCTACCGTGCGGCCCTGGGCCGGGTGGATGCCCTGGTCTTTACCGCCGGGGTTGGGGAGTTTGGCACCTTTATGCGGCAGTTGTTCCTCGATGGACTTGAAAGTATCGGTATTGTCTATGATCCGGCGAAGAACAATCTCGCCCATACCCGGAACACCGAGACCCTCATTTCAAAGCCCGAATCCAGTATCCCCATATTCATCATCCCCACAGATGAGGAACTGGTCATGACCGAAGATGCCTTTGCCCTCATGAAGGGTACCTACGATGTGCATACCAAGTTCACCTATTCCTTCCAGAGCAAGGACTATGTGAACAAAAGCCGGGCTGCGGGGCTTAAGGAAGAGTTAGTCAAGAACCCTGAACTGGCATCCATCATCGCCAAGGTGTAAAAAACCGGTTCAAAATACGTGTCGAAAAAGGTCGCGGCTTTTTTCGACACTTCATTAAGGGAATACGTATGCATTTAGTATGTCTTGATCTTGAAGGGGTTCTGATTCCTGAAATCTGGATAGCCTTTGCCGAGGCCACGGGGATCAGTGAATTACGGCGGACCACCCGGGATGAACCAGATTATGATACCTTGATGCGGTTTCGCATTGAGCTGCTGGGGCAGCGGGGTCTTAAACTAGGGGATATGAAGCAGGTCATTGGTACAATGGAACCCCTGGAAGGGGCGGTGGAATTTATCAAAGCCCTGAAAGCCCGAACGGAGCTTATCATCCTTTCCGATACATATAAGGAATTTGCCCAGCCCCTCATGGCAAAACTGGGCTACCCAACGCTCTTCTGCAACAGCCTGGTAACTGCCCCGGATGGAACTATCACCGGGTACCGGCTCCGTCAGAAAGACGGCAAAAAGCAGGCGGTGAAGGCTTTAAAATCCCTCAACGTGGAAATTTTTGCCGCTGGTGATTCCTTCAACGATTTAGCCATGATCCATGAGGCCGACAAGGGCTGTCTTTTCAGAGCACCCCCCTCCATCAGGGCAGCATATCAGGATATTCCCTGTGTGGACACCTATGATGCGCTGCTGGAACGGATCCTTGGGTTTCTGGGAGGAGCAGCCCTCGTCCCAATCAGCGTGTTACCCCCTTCCCTAAAGCCCGGTGAGTCCTAAAAAGTTCGAGAGAATTCGCTTTCCCTCGGGAGTTAAGATTGATTCAGGGTGAAACTGCACCCCATACACCGCGTGGTCGCGGTGCTGTACCCCCATCACCTCGCCGTCTTCGGTCTGGGCGGTAACCAGGAGACACTCCGGGATGCTGGTTGCCGCAAGGGAGTGGTACCGGGCACCCTGGATAGTACGGGGAAGCCCGGCAAAGAGGGGGCAACCGGTATCAACCGTGATGGTCGAGGCTTTACCGTGCATCAGGGTTTTCGCGTAGGATACTGTTGCGCCAAAGGCTTCGCAGATGGCCTGATGCCCCAGACACACCCCCAGAAGCGGAATTTGTCTTGCAAAGGCGGAAACCACTGCCTCGCAGATCCCCGCGTCCGCCGGTTTCCCCGGTCCCGGGGAAATCACGATGTGTCTGGGCCTGAGTACCACGATATCCGCCAGGGTTAATTCGTCGTTACGGACCACCTTGATATCAGGATTGATGGCCCCAATGAGCTGGTAGAGGTTATAGGAAAAACTGTCGTAGTTATCGATGAGTAAAATCATGAGCATCCTCCTGATAGCTGCCTTGTTTGAGGGCGTTAAGCACTGCCTGCATCTTGTTATCACATTCCTGGGCTTCTTTTTCCGGGACACTGTCCGCCACGATCCCCGCACCGGAACGGACAAAGACCCTGGCGTTTTTCTTAAAGGCAATGCGAATGGCGATGCAGGTATCCATGTCCCCTGAAAAGGCAAGGTACCCGATGGCGCCGCCGTAGATCCCCCGTTTGTTGTTTTCCAGTTCGTTGATGATCTCACAGGCCCGGATTTTCGGCGCCCCTGAAAGTGTACCTGCCGGGAGCACTGCATCAATGGCGTCAATGGCGTTCTTCCCCTCCCGGAGGAGACCCCGTACCGTGGAGCCGATGTGCATCACATGGGAGAACCGCTCTATGGACAGGTACTTTTCAACGGATACCGAACCGAATCGGCTGATCTTCCCGATGTCGTTCCGCCCCAGGTCCACGAGCATGTTGTGTTCCGCCAGTTCCTTGGGATCGGCGAGAAGTTCCCGTTCCAGGATCGCGTCCTCCTCCTGAGTCCTGCCCCGGGGCCGGGTGCCTGCCAGGGGAAAGGAGAAGAGTTCCCCCTCCCTCAGCTTCACCAGGGTTTCCGGGGAGGCACCGGCGATTTCGATATCGTCGCTGGAAAAGTAAAACATGTAGGGTGAGGGGTTCGTGGTCCTGAGAATCCGGTAGGTGTCAAAGAGGCTGCCCTCAACATCCGCCTCCAGCCGGTTGGATAAGACCACCTGGAAGATGTCCCCCTCGCGGATGTATTCCTTGGCCTTTTGAACCATACCGCAGTAGCGATCCAGGTCAAAGAGGGCATGGAAAGGGGAAAGGATTTTGAGGGGCTTCATCGTTGCAGGGGTCCCCTCTGCAACGAGCCGGGCAATATGGTCCAGTTCGGTCACCCCCCGGTTGTAGTTTTCCTCCACCCCGTCGGTCTTGATAGTGACCATGAGGATAATCTGCCCTTCCAGGTGATCGTAGGCAATGACCTTATCAAAGAGCATGAGGTCCACGTCCTTGAAATGCTCCTGGTCCTCGGCGTCCAGGTTCAAGCTGCGCTCACTATACTTGATGTAGTCATAGGAAAAGTACCCCACAAGGCCCCCGGTAAAGGGCGGTAGTCCCGGCAGCCGGGGGCCTTTGTTTTCTTCGATGATCTGTTTGATGTACGAGCCGGGATCATCGGTGATAAGGCGCAGATCGGTTCCATTTTTGATACTGAGGGACCCGTTGGTACAGGTAAGTTCCAGTTTGGGGTCATAGCCCAGAAAAGTATAGCGCCCCCGTTGACCAGGGTCCTCAAGGCTTTCCAGGATGAAGCACTGACGGCTCAGGTTCTTGAGGACCCGAAAGGTCTCTATCGGGGTTCTCGAACCGGCGGGCAGGGACAAGGCAACCGGTACGGTCCGGTAGCACTGAGCAAGCGATTGTATCTGTTCCAGTTCAGGCTGGTACGTCATAATTATCCTCTTAAAAGTTATATGTTACTATATAGAGAAACAGTAACCTGATATGTTTCTTTATATAGAAACAAGGTGGTTTAGTCAAGGGGCAAAACGCAGGATAGATTTGCGTTCAAGATAGGTATCCCACGCTTTACAATCCCCCCTGTTTCCCGGTACAGTATGTCCATTATGAAGAAAATCGCCCTCACTGGGATTAAGCCCACGGGGATACTCCATATCGGCAACTATTTCGGGGCCATAAAGCCGGCCCTGGAACTGACCAGGGAGTACGATGCCCGTTATTTTATCGCCGATTATCATGCCCTCAACACCATCAAGGACCCCCGGGAACTATCCGCCAATATCCGGGAGGTGGCGGCCGGCTGGCTTGCAGCAGGACTTGACCCCGAAGCAGTGATCTTTTACCGCCAAAGCTCCATCCCGGAGACCTTCGAGCTTACCACCATGCTGATGGCTTTTACCAGTAAGGGGCTTATGAACCGTGCCCATGCTTACAAGGCGGCAGTACAGGAAAACACCGAAAAAAAGGACGATCCCGACGCAGGGGTCAACATGGGACTCTTTACCTATCCGGTACTGATGGCAGCGGATATCCTCCTCTTTGATTCAGATGTGGTTCCCGTGGGCAAAGACCAGGTTCAGCATGTGGAAATGGCCCAGGATATAGCCGGGGCAGTTAATTTCAACTATAAACAGGAACTCCTCAAAGTGCCCCAGGCGGTGGTACAAAATACCGTGGCAGTGGTGCCGGGCTTGGACGGCAGGAAGATGAGCAAGAGCTACGGCAATACCATCCCCCTCTTTGCCCCGGAAAAACAGCTCCGTAAGCTCATCATGCGGATCCTTACCAACTCCCAGGTCGTGGAGGAACCCAAGGACCCGGAAACATCTCAAATTTTCCTTCTCTACAAACTCTTTGCCACCAGGGAGGAACAAGGGGCCTTAGCGCGGCGCTACCAGGAAGGGGGTATGGGCTGGGGGGAGGCCAAAGAGGAACTGTTCCAGGTCATCAACCGGGAACTCACCCCTCTGCGGAACCGTTTTGAGGCAATCATGGGGGATCCTGAAAAACTTGACGCCACCCTCGCACAGGGAGCGGAACGGGCCAGACCCATCGCGGCGGCAACAGTAGCCCGCTTCCGCAAAGCCGCGGGGATTGACCTTTAGGTATAATCTAAAACTTACAAGAAACAAAAGGAAGCCGATATAAATATATGTACGGAAGAAAGATGGATGGGACTCCAATAAAAGTCCTAGTGATAGATGATTCAATGTTTATTGTAAAACAACTCAGTCATATTCTGAGCAGCGCGGGATTTGAAATCGTGGGGACCGCAGCCAACGGGGGAGAGGGCTTGGATCTTTATGAAGTATTACGGCCCAATGTCGATCTCGTAACCCTGGATATTACGATGCCTAAGATGGATGGCATTACGGCCCTTGAAAAACTCATGGCCATGGATAAAAACGCCAAAGTGGTCATGGTCAGTGCCCTGGGAAAAGAAGATCTCGTAAAAAAAGCGATTCTTATGGGGGCAAAGAATTTTATTGTAAAACCCCTTGAGCATCAGAAAGTACTTGAACGATTAAGCGCTGTGTGTACGGATTTTTATTAAACCACAGTAAGCGGAAGGATCACTAAAAAACGCCCTGCATGAGCATACATCGAAAAGGCCCCTGTCAGACTGATATTACTGATCCCAAAAAAGCCTCGATCCCAGGTTAATCCGTTCAGGGGCCACTTAAGCCCCTGGCTTTCCACGTTCCAAGGCCCCGGCCCCAGGGGAAAGACCGACACCAGGCTTTCAGGCGGCAGGGTGCAGCGGAGTTCGTGCTGCATGAAGAGGCAGCGTATATCCTCAGCCCCGGTGAGCCAGCGGTCCGGGCATTGTTCCCGCTCAAAGAGGGAACGGAGGGCGAACAAGTGGTCTGTCCTGCCACCGCCGCCACCGATAAGCCAGGTTTCACAGGCGCCCTTTTCCCAGAGGAGCCGGAGCGCCAGTTCCGTATCGGTATAGTCCTTATCCACGGCATAGCGGAGGACCCGTTCTGGCGGATATTTGTCCAGCCGTCCCGGATCATCCAGGGAATCCATATCCCCCAGGATCCAGTCCGGCCATATCCCCGCCGCTTCCGCCGCGACAAGCCCCGAATCAGCGGCAACGATGAGGTCCGCCCCTCCACTGAGGGATCCGCACTGTTCAGGCTGCGGCCCTGCTCCCCCTATAAACGCGATACCCCGCAACTGCTCCATACTTTCAGTATAGCAGATCTGCCCATGGAGCGAAAGATACCACCAATCTAATTATGCATTTTTATGCTCCACAAGTTTCTGTACAGGAAGCCTTCTTGGAGAAATATACAGGCAATAAAACTGCCGAAGAGTTCGTAGCGAACGAACGGCACGAAGCACAATTCAGATTCCTTCTGGCGGTACATTCTTCAAAGCATCAGTTCCCCGCTGCCCGCATACCCTTCAGCCGTCCAATAACCACCTCTCCTACCACGGCAATGTCCTCAGCGGTAAAGGCAAATACGAAGTTATCATCGAAGAGCATCTGAGAGGAGGGCGGGAACTCATCGTCCCCGGCCCAGAGTAACAGACTCATGTACAGGCCGCTCATAAATTCAAAGCGGTACCCCGCATCTCCCTTGCCCAGAGGTTCCGCACAGAGGCCCTTCTCCATGATCCGCCGCAAAGCCGCCGGATCATTGCCAAAGGTGTAGGCGAAACGCTTGAGACAGCGCCCTTCAAAGTTGCGGTAGTACACCTCACCCCAGGGTATATCGTGGTACGAAAGCTGCTTCCCCGTAGTCTCAGCGTGTTTTCCTTCACAGAGATAATGGAGGATAAGAATGTTTTCAGCAGCACTTTGTACAACCGCACCGGATCGATCCTGGATCTGGAAATCCGGGAACGTTACGCGGTACTCCGTGCCCATGATGCGCAATGAAAAGACCGACGCTTCCGCGTTAAAGGTAATGCCGCAACGCCAGGCAATTGCTTCAGGGTCAAGGGTTTTATAGATGCCCCGGTAATAGGTAAGGGGCACCTCGTCCTTCTGGTTTTTTCGAACCGTATTATCCATGTTACTCAAATAACGCTCCGTTGGTGTGGGGCAGGAAACAAGCCGCCACGAATTCGTCCATATACCCTGGATGTGAGGAAAGTTCAAGGTAGGTCATTCCCTGGCTGATTTTCGTCACTTTGTCGCAGACCTTCCGGGAGTTCACCATGGCGTAGGCCCCGGTCAGGGAGGTGTTGCCGATATAGTGGAATTTCTCAAGCGGCAGGTTCGGGAGCATACCGATACGGATTGCCCGTTCCACATTGATACCGCTGCCAATGCCGCCGGCCACATAGACCTCCTCAATGGCATCCATAGTAAAGTCCACCATGATGAGCATGGTCCTGATGGCAGAGAAGATCGCCCCTTTAGCGCGGATGAAGTTGTCGATGTCCACTTCATTCAAAGCAAGGTCCCGGCCGCTTTCCGTTTCTGATGCAAAGGCCACCATATAGCTACCGATGCCCCATGTATCCCGCTGAATCCGCTTTCCCTCGCGGATGAATTTCCCCTTGGCGTTGATGATGTCGCAGCGGAAGAGTTCCCCGATGATGTCGATAAGTCCGGAACCGCAGATACCCACCGGTTTTTGACCCACAGGGCCAATGATTGTTGGACGAGGCTCCATGGTTTCTTCATCAATGGCGCAGGCTTCAATGGCGCCGTCGGTGGCACGCATACCGCAACTAATATCTCCTCCTTCAAAGGCAGGTCCGGCGGAACAGGCGCAGGAGATGAGAAATTCCTGGTTTCCAAAGACCAGTTCTCCGTTGGTTCCCAGGTCTATGAAGAGGGAAAAAGAGCTTTTCTTGAAAATCATGGAAGAAAAGACCCCGGCGGTGATGTCGCCGCCCACGTAGCTGCCGATGTTGGGGGCCAGTATCACTTCCGCATCAGGATGTACCCCTATACCCAGGTCCGCGCCCCGGAACGAGGAGGACTGAAAAAAGGCCGGCACATAAGGCTCAAGCCGCAAATACTTTGCGGAGATGCCGGTGAATAAGTGGCTCATGGTGGTGTTGCCCGCCACCACCACCCGGTAGATCTGCTCTGGCAGAATACCTGCGGTATCGCAGACCCCCTTGATGAGGGGTACGATACATTCGTCCACCACTGCCCGCCGTAACCGCTCAATGCCGCCGGGCCGGGTGCTCTGTATGATGCGGCTGATCACATCCGCCCCATAGCGGATCTGGCCATTCCCCGAAGAACCGGCAGCCAGTAGCGTCCCGGTTTTGAGGTCTGTCAACACCATAACAACAGTGGTAGTCCCAATATCAATGGCAAGACCGGGGACCACAGGGGCTGTTTTCGCATCGTCGCCCGGAACAGGAAACACATCCATGATGAGGTCCTCTGGGCCTTTCCTGAGTACACCGATACATGAAAAATCCGATTCCCGCAGCACCTTGGGCAGTTTCCGCAGCGCAAAGAAGCTGATGCCCGCCGCTTTGCCGGTTTGCGTCGCGATAGTCCGGAGCAGCCGCTCCTGGTCCGCCATGGCATCGTCCAAAGCCGGCTGCTTGAGATGAACCGTTACCGGCTCAAGTCCGCTATCCCCATGGAAGCCCATATCCTCAAGTTCCCGCTGCAAGGCCTCAAAAGCCGCCCGTTCCCGGGGTTCACTGAGGGCCGTTACCTTCATGCGGCTTTTATATGCCTGTGCAATGTCCGGTACCAGAACCGTGAGTTCCGCATCCGTCTTGACGCCGCAGGCCAAGCGCCAGCCCTCCGCATATTCTTCA
>JAITNU010000064.1 GCA_031290325.1 Treponema sp. | reverse complement strand
AGCCAACAGCCAACAGCCAACAGCCAACAGCCAACAGCCAACAGCCAACAGCCAACAGCCAACAGCCAACAGCCAACAGCCAACAGCCAACAGCCAACAGCCAACAGCAATTTTATAGCCACAATTGATTTTGTCAAGCCCTTTGAGGGCTTTTTCCCTCTTTTTTGCAAAAATTATTTTTTATTTGCCCAGTCTACATGCTATTTTCCTTAGCACATAAGTTATTTACCCTGGAAAACAAGTCTCTGGCACTTGCTCAGATAAATACTTCGTTTTCCAAACGCACCAGCTTCGACTACACCGAATCCGAACGGGGCAAGCGGGTGTACCGCGTGCCGGGAAAATGCCAAGGGTGAGCGGGGTCTATGGCCGGACAGTGATCCTGTAAGGGTATCAACGCCTGCCGGATCAGCGGCAGGCGTTCAATATTTTTTTTTACATTAGGAGGGTAACAATGAAAAAGACAGGGGTGTTTCTGGTATGTTTTGTGTTTTCGGCTTTTGCGCTGTTTGGGCAGGACGCGGATGATTTCAGGACAGGGGTTAAGAACGGGGCGGTAACTATTATCGGTTACAGGGGAAGCGTGAAGGATGTCCGTATCCCGGACAAGATAAATGAGCTTCCCGTTACCACCATCGGAAGTTATGCGTTTAGGAGCAATCAACTGACGAGTGTAACGATTCCAAACAGTGTTATCTCTATCGGAGGGAGGGCGTTTGAGAGCAATCAACTGACGAACGTAACGATTCCAAACAGTGTTATCTCCATCGGAGAGTATGCGTTTTATAAGAATCAACTGACAAGCGTAACGATTCCAAACAGTGTTACCTCCATAGGAAGTTATGCGTTTGAGCGCAATCAACTGATGAGCGTAACAATTCCAAACAGTGTTACCTCCATAGGATCAGAGGCGTTTGCTTATAATCAACTGACGAGCATAACGATTCCAAACAGTGTTACCTCCATAGGAAGATATGCGTTTTATGAGAATCAACTGACGAGCGTAACGATTCCAAACAGTGTTACCTCCATAGGAGGGAGGGCGTTTGGGAGCAATCAACTAACGAGCGTAAAGATTCCCAAGAGTGTTATCTCCATTGATGATGAGGCGTTTGATAGCAGCGTTAAGGTTATCCGCGAGGGGCGATAACCTTTGCTACATACCGGCGAGTATGCCGGCGATATGCTGTCCCGCCTTACCACGGTGGCTCAAGCGGTTCTTTTCTTCCGGCGATAGTTCAGCCACCGTGCGACCCAGGGCGGGGATCGCGAGTATGGGGTCGTAACCAAAGCCGCTGCATCCCCGTTCACTTCGGATGATTTCCCCTTCCAGGGTTTCCTGGACAACAAAGAAGCGGTCTTCGCTTAACAGCAGGACCATGGCGCAGACAAAGCGGGCGCTCCGCTGGGGGCTGTCCCCCAGTTCGTGGAGCAGCAGGGCGTTGCGTTCCGGCGTTTCTGTAGCTTCGGTGCCGGCGTGCTCAGAGCCGCGATACCGGGCAGAATAGATGCCCGGCCGTCCACCCAGGGCGTCTACACATAGCCCCGAATCGTCGGCAATAACCGGCTCCCCCACCAACTGGTACAGAGCCCGCGCCTTGATCAGGGCGTTTTCCAGAAATGAAGTCCCTGTTTCATCAGGATTAAAATCAATGCCAGCTTCGGCAGGTGTTTTGATACAATGACCAGATAGAATGGCCTGAAGTTCCCGCTGCTTGTGGGGGTTTCCGGTGGCAAACCAAATCGTCATGCTACTTCACCAAGAGGCTTGCCAGGGAGGGAATCGAGATGAAGTTCCCGATAGCCCCGCCCAGGGAGGATAGAAAAAACACCAGCAGGGCCTTGGTGATACGGTTCCGGTATATCCCCCTGATGTTCGTCAGGTCTTCGGGAATGGTTTGGGTATCCTCCACCCGGGGTTTTCGGAGGCTTACTTCAGTGATCCCTGAAAAGAGACCTACACCGATGAAGGGGCTGATGGTCCCAATAGGGGCGCCGAAAAAGGATACGATAATGGAGAGGGGATGCCCCAGGGCAATGAGGGTTCCCAGGGCGGCGAGAGAGCCATTGAGGAGGAGCCAGCGGAGGAGCATGGAGAGGCTCAGATCAGCGCCGGAACGGATAAAGCCCATCACAATGAGGGCAACGATGAGTACCGGTAGCAGCCAGGTCACGGCTTTTGCGAGGTTCCCCGGGGGGGGGATGATATCCAGCTCCGAGACATCCTCTGTCCCTTCTCCTGCAGCCAGTTTCTCAAGGTGGGCCTTGATGCCCAGGAGGTGCCCTGCCCCGATAACGGCCACTTGTCTGAGTAGCGGCTGATCTGCGGTTGGCCGCTTACAGGTCCATATTTTAGCGGCGAGGTACCGGTCCCGCTCGTCGATGAGGGTCTCTTTAACCCCGGGAAGGTATTCGGCCAATTCGGACATCATGCCGTCAAGTTCACTGTGGTCTTTAAGGTTCTCAATCTCCTGGACGCTTAACTTTTCGGTGCTCAAGGCGCTGGATAAGAGGGAACTGAGGAGCTTGCATTTGCTCCACAAGCCACAGCGCGCCCAGGCCCGGCGGAGGGTCAACTGTACTTCCCGGTCGCAGAGGCTGTAGGGAATGCCCAGTTCCTTCGCGGTTTCAATGGCGGTTTTCATTTCTTCCCCTGGTTTTACCCCCAGGTCCGCTCCTAAACGGCGCTGAAAGCTGGACAACATCAGGTTGGCAATGAGGAGAAAGCCCTTGCCTTCCTTAAAAACTTTGGCCACATCCAGTTTTTCCCAGACCGCTTGTTCGGACATGGACTGGTACCGGCCCTCATCCAGCTCGACGCAAACCACATCAGGTTTACGTTCCCGGATTACCTGGCTTACTTCTTTAATACTTTCCCGGGAAACATGGGCGGTTCCCACAAGGGTGATTTCCCGGTCCTTGAGGGTTACGGTCAACGCGGCGTCATGAGGGGTGTTTATCGAGGTATCATGTTGGGAACTATCGTTCATTGGTACTCCTATGGCCATACTATACCGGTTTCGGCAAACCTGGAAAAGTACCGCGCCAGCGCTGTTTTGTCCTTAAAGAGACCCTTGACGAGATCGCCCTGGGTCTCTACTATTTTTCCATGAATGCTGATGAACTTCGCTTAAAATACCTGGAATTCTTCAAATCCAAGGCCCATGCCCAGATTCAGGGTAAGTCTCTGCTGCCTGATAATGACCCTACCGTGCTCTTTACCACCGCTGGAATGCATCCCCTGGTGCCCTACCTCCTGGGGCAGGAGCATCCTGCGGGAACGCGGCTCGTGGATTATCAGAAGTGTATCCGTACTGGGGATATTGATGCGGTAGGGGATGCCAGTCACCTCACCTTTTTTGAGATGCTCGGTAACTGGTCCCTGGGGGATTATTTCAAGGAAGGGGCCATTGAGATGAGTTTTGAATTCCTCACCTCCCCTCAATGGCTGGGGATTCCCCTGGAACGGCTGGGGGTTACGGTGTTTGAAGGGGATGCAACGGTACCCCGGGATGAGGAATCCGCCATGGTTTGGAAACGGCTGGGCATCCCGGAAGACCGGATTAGCTACCGGCCCCGTGCGGATAACTGGTGGGGCCCTGCGGGTACCACCGGTCCCTGCGGTCCTGACTCGGAAATGTTCATTGATATGGAAAAAGCGCCGTGCGGCCCGGACTGCGCCCCGGGATGTTCCTGCGGGAAATGGCTCGAAAACTGGAACGACGTGTTCATGCAGTACAATAAAACCGCTGAGGGTGTCTATGAGCCCCTGGCCCGGAAGTGCGTGGATACGGGCATGGGCATTGAACGGACCGTTACCATACTGAAGGGCAGGCAATCGGTCTACGATACGGAGATTTTTTCCCCTATCATCAAGGCTGTGGAAAAGGCCGCGGCCTATACCTATGGGTCTGATGGGGAAAAGGACAAGTCAGTGCGGATTATCTGCGACCATGTCCGGGCATCGACCTTTATCCTGGGAGACCCCAAGGCGGTAAGTCCCTCCAATGTGGGGGCCGGCTATGTGTTGCGCCGGCTCATACGCCGGGCAGTCCGGCATGGCCGTAAACTCGGCATTACAGGACTGGTGCTGTCCCCTATTGCCCAGGTCATCGTTGACCAGATGAGCGGTCCCTACCCGGAACTCGCGGAACACCAGGGGTATATTATAGAAGAACTGGATAAAGAAGAGCAAAAGTTTCTGGAAACCCTCCAAAAGGGGGAGCATGAATTCGAGAAACTCCTCCCCAACCTGCTCAAAGACCCCCGGAAGATCATGTCAGGCCGGCTTGCCTTCAAGCTCTACGATACGTACGGCTTCCCCATTGAGCTTACCCGGGAACTGGCAACAGAACAGGGTCTCACCATTAACCGGGCTGAATTCGACGAAGCCTTTAAGAAGCACCAGGAGCTTTCCCGTGCAGGAAATGAGCAGGTCTTTAAGGGTGGTCTGGTGGACCAGGGGGAGATGTCCGTCAAGTACCACACTGCCACCCACCTCTTACACAAGGCCCTCCGCATGGTCCTGGGGGCACATGTTGCCCAGAAAGGGTCCAACATCACCGCAGAACGGATGCGCTTCGACTTCTCCCATGACGCCCCTATGACCAGGGATGAACTTGAGCAGGTTCAGGCTATAGTGAATGAGCAGATCCGGCGGGACCTGCCGGTTACTATGGGGGTGATGAGCCTGGACGAGGCCACCGCATCCGGGGCCATTGCCCTGTTCGGAGAAAAGTACGAGTCCCAGGTCAAGGTCTACAGCATCGGGGATTTTTCCCGGGAAGTCTGTGGCGGCCCGCATGTGGAGCATATCGGCAGCATGGGGACCTTCAGGATACAGAAGGAGCAATCCTCTTCCGCCGGAGTCCGCCGGATACGGGCAGTACTGGAATAGCATCACTAGTATTGACTTTAATTATATCTTACAATGGGTTTTATGAGGGTTATATGAAACGATTTGTGCATGTTCTTTTTTTATGGTTTACCATGACGGCCCTGGGGGTTGCCCAATCTGATCTGCAGCCTGCCGCTATTGTACGCTTAACCAAAAGCGAACCGATTACCGTAAAGCAGTACCGGACCGAAGTGGAGCGTATGGAAAAACAGGCCGGCAGAACCTTAAGTGTTGAGGAACGACGGCAGGTGCTGGACGTTATGATCAATGAGAAACTTGCGCTCCAGGCGGCGGAACGGGATAAGATAAGTGTAGGCGATAATGAGATAAATCAGCAGCTCCAGGAGATCCGATCTGCCCTGGTCCAGAATACCGGACGACAGCCCACGGATGCGGAATTTGCCCTTGCGCTCCGCAATGAGACGGGTCTGGAAATGCCGGCTTTCAGGGATCAGCTCCGCAGACAGATGATAACCCAGAAATATCTCATGTCTAAGAAACAGAGTCTTTTTACCGCAGTCAAGATCCCCAGCGACGCAGATATTCTTAATACCTATACCCTTTACAAGACCCAGTTTGTCCGGCCCGAAACGGTGCGGTTCTCCATGATCCAGGTCCCCTTTGGGGCGGATGCCAAGGCCAAGGCACGGGAACTGGCGGACCGGCTCATCCGGGAGATAGGTTCTAATCCCAGTAAATTCGATGAGGCCGTGGTCCGGGGACAGGTGCCCAATTCAGGCTATCAGGCGGGAGACGGCGGCTACCTGCCCCGGAATCCCGAAGCCCTGCGGGTGGTCGGACAAGATTTTCTGAACACCGCCTTCAGTTTGAAACAGGGGGAGGTGTCAAAGCTCCTCGAAGGGGCGCGGGGCTATCAAATCATCAAGATTACCGAAACCTATACACAGAAAGCCCTTGAACTGGATGATGTGTTCCAGTTGGGTACGAGTATGACCGTGAAAGCCTACATCGGTAATACGATGCTCCAGGAACGGCAGCAGGCGGTTATTGAACAGGCTACCCAGGAACTGGTAACTGAACTGCGGACCGGGAATCCTTTCCAGGTTTTTGAAAACAACCTTAAATGGTAAGGTAAGAGAGCATGGCATCACGCAGAAAAGGCAGGATCCTTGCTTTGCAGGCCCTCTATTGTTGGGATGCAGCAGGCGTTTCCGTGGGAGATGTGGTGGATTTTTCCTGGCTGGAAAGTGAAAAGCGTGCGGCACTGGATAAGGGCATCGCGGATTTTTCCCGGCTTTTGATCATCGGTACTATCGAAAACATCAAGACCGTGGATGCCATGATTCAATCCCATGTACAAAACTGGGATTTTTCCCGGTTGAACCGGGTTGACCTTGCCATCCTCAGAATAAGTACCTATACCCTCATGTATCAGGATGAGATCGCCCCCTCCATCGTCATCAATGAGGCAATCGGTATATCCCAGGAATACGGTACCGGGAATTCATACCGGTTCATAAACGGTGTCCTTGACAGTATCCGCAAGGCCATTCATAAGGACCTTCCCCATGGAGCCTGAAACTTCTAAATCACCCTTTCTCCGGGTGATCTGCATCGTCGGCCTGGTACTTGCCCTGGCTATTGTCCTCTGCCTGTTGTTCTTCTCGTCCAAGGGACGGGGCGTTGCCAGCACGGCCCAGACCGGCAATTCCTTGTACCAGGGACTGCAAGATTTTGACACCCTGATGCGGGATGCTCCTGAACAGACCGCAATGCTCAATGCCACCCTCAATCTCCTTGGGAAACAAGCCGTGGGGGTTGAATCCCATCTTTCTGTTTTAAAGCGCCGAAGGCTCCTGGCGCAAAAGGACCTCCGGTTCCTCCCCCAATACCAGCAACTGGCCCAGGAAGCTGCCGCAGCCTTCCCCGTTTCTGAGCCGCTGGCCGCTGTTGCTGTAGAGTCCTTGCTCATGGGAAACGCGCCGGTACACGAGGAAACCGCGGCACAGCTCACCGGCTATGCCTCCCGTTTATCCACCCTGAGCTCCCTTGCCTTAGGGGTCTATATCCTTACAGGGACCCTGGCCGATCCCACCAGGGCCGCGTTGATTCCCAATAAAGAAGTGCTTTTTTCTGCGACCCTGCCCGGGGAGGTGGCATCTGATTTAACCATTAATTTGATGGTACTCAGGGTGCTTGATAAGGATATAGCAGGGGTAACGACCCAACTCAACGGTCTCTTGTCCCCGTCTGCCGGTACTGCACAGGAACCTATCCGCCGTTTTGCGGCGGAGTTCTTCTATGATTACGGCGATCCCCTCCGGGCAGCCCGGCTTTTCTCCCAATTCCCCGATGAAACCAGCATGGTTCGCCAGGCCGATGCCCTCTGGCTTTCCAATCACATTTCCAACGCCCGGAATATATGGACCATTCTGGTTTCCCCTGAACAAGCAGGAAAGCTCCAGTCCGATGTTTCCAAGACCCGGAGTCTTTACAACCTTGCAGTTACCGCACCGGACCCAAAGGAGGAGCGGTCCTACCTCGAACGGATCTTCAGGGAAACCGGTGTTCAGGAAGTCCAAAGCTCATCGTACTACGAGTACGTAATCATCCGGTATACCCGCCTGCTCGATACGCCCCAGAGCATTGCCCTGCTTGAACAGGAGCAGTCCCGGCATAGTCCCCTCTTAGACCTGGAACTCCTCCGGCGCCGGAGAGATACCTGGTCCCTGGCAAAGACCGTTGGCGAAACCTGGCTACTCCTGGGCCAGTACCCTGAAGACCCGCGGCTGTACCAATGGGGGGCTTATTTCTTTGATTTCCAGCGGCAATACGATGAAACCGCCTTGCTTCTCAAAAACGCGGGGTACCACCACATCAGCGGCCCCTGGGTTGACCTGCACGAGGGACTGCGCCTGGTCAGGGAAGGCCACCTTGAAGAGGGGCAGCAACGCCTGGATGCGATTCGCCCCCTTTCCACGGCCTGGCAGGTTCCTGCCAACATCGCCTGGATTCTGGAATCCCGCCGTTCCACTGCAGCAGCCCTGGACTTTTACAAAACCGCCGCTTCCCTGGTACGCACCAGCGACACCGAAGCAGCCGCAAAGATACAGTTCAGAATAGGCCATTGCCTGCGCGCCCTGGGCCGGCAGCAGGAGAGCCGTCAGGCCCTTGAAGAGGCCCTGGCGCTCAACCCGGATTATCTCAACGCCCGCCTGGAACTCAGGCGTCTGGATTCCCAGGGGATCTATTAAAGCTACCGCACCGTTACCTGGCGGATCCTGCCTGCGGCGAGTCCCCAGCGTTGGGTGACATAGGCTGAGAAGGCCTCTGCCTCAATACGGAAGATCCGGGTAAGCTCCGGCCAGGAACCGGTAGCTTCGTCTTTGGGGGGCAGCACTGTGCGGCGCCAGGAAGAGGCGTCGATCCGGGCGGCTAAGGTTTCCCCAAAGTACTTGGCCGATTGGGACACCGATTGCTGCAAACAATGGGCCATAAATTCATTGATCGTTAAGTATTCATCCTTTATGTCATACTGCTGATAATCAAAAAAAGAGAGGATGAAGCGTTTGCCCACGGACGGCAGATTTTCCCAGCGACGGCGGCTGAAGGCCCGGAACTCAGGGTCAATAAAGAAAATACCGTGAAACCCCTCGTGGACCATGAACTGGGACCGGAGATAGGCCGGGGATTCCCGGGATATGGAGATGACCGCCCCGGTACCAGGCCGAATCGCCGCATTTTCGGTACGCTGGATGATCCCGGAGCTGAAGAGGATATCCTCCAGTTCCTGCTCCTCCTTCAGTAAGGGAAAATTCGCCAGCCGGGCAGCCTCGAAAAAGGCGGCCAGATCCTCAGCCCGGTAATCATGGGCGTTCCATCCGTGCAGGCCGGCGATTTCCTCGTCCTCGGCGAGCCTGCCCCGGAATCCGCGCTTTTCTGTGTAAAAGGCCAGCCGCTTAAAGAGCCGGTCCTGGACTTCGTAACTCCGGGTATCAAAGATAAGAACCGAAGGAAAATCCTCCCACTGGAACACCTCGTAGGCTGGCGCCCGCCAGGATGTCTGGGGATAATCCAGAATCAGGCCCGGATCTGCGGGAATGGGGGTCCCAGGAAAATCCCGGGACTCTACGGGGAGGAGTTTCACCCCATGGATCCCACTGCCAGGGGTAATGATGACCGGGTAGGGTATGGCGGGTACCGCCCCTGCGGGAATGAACAGTTCCTTTGTAGCGGAACCAGCATACTCAAACCGAACCTGCCCCATCATGGCCTGAGCCGCACGTTCCAGCCCCCGGATCCGCAATTCCACGGCCCCGCCATTCCGGTAGGCAGCAGGAGGATTGAGGATCAGCGCCACACCGGTCTTGGTTTGTTCCTGATAGACAAAGGGGGTAACGAAATGGCGCCGCCCCTCCTGGTCGAACCCATACCAGCGGGTTACCAGACTGATGGCATCAAGTTCAAAGACCAGGTCCTCAAGCCCGGCGCCCCCCGTTGCGGAACCGGCCTGCTCCACCTCCAGGCCGGCCCAAGTGATACTGAATTTTCCCAGTAGAGCGGTGTTCAGCGGCACCGCATAACTCAACTGAGGCCGGGTATCCTCGATGCCCAGAAAGGACAGATCCAAGGGCAGCTCCCAGGTGGCATCTCCATCTATGGCAAGTACCAACTGATACCGGGCTGCCAGATCCTGCAGAGAGGGTACAACTGCTTTGCCCGTTTTTTTTTCATTTTTTTTTCCCTGGTCCTTTTCCAGCACCCGGACACCATAGGCCAGTTCCAGGGAATAATCATCCAGAACCTTGAGGGGATTCTTAAACACGTATTCCAGGGACTGCGGCTGGGCCAGAGGGATAAGCCCCTGAGCCGCATTCGGGGACAGGGCATATAACAGGGTCGTCACCTCCACCGGGTAATTCGTGGAAAAGGGAAAGACCACCGGGGCGTTTTCCCCCCCACAGGACGCTGTCAACAGGGGCGTACCTGCCAGCATTGCGAATACCCGTATTACAAACCATATTTTCATACTGAGCTCCCGAA
Organism: Treponema sp.; assembly: GCA_031290325.1. Classification (GTDB taxonomy): domain Bacteria; phylum Spirochaetota; class Spirochaetia; order Treponematales; family Breznakiellaceae; genus JAITNP01. The sequence continues at coordinate 14,728 of JAITNU010000064.1, read as the reverse complement.
CCTCCTAGAGGGCGATAATTCCCCGGGCGATAATCTGGGCAAGGGAATACTTCCGCTTCACCGTCATTTCCGCATCATTTCGGATAAAGGCTTCAAAATGGGTGTGGAATGAGGCAGGTAACACCGGTAGTTCAAGTACCTGTTTATGATAGGCCCGATGGGATGGCTCAAACCGGTGGTTGATACAGAACAGGGTAAGGCAGGCGGTCTTGATAAAAAACGCCGCGGAAATGCAGTAATTAAAATCATCCCCCTGGATAAAAGCTGCCCCCAGATCACTTAAAAGATGCTCCATCTTGGACTGGTTGGCCTCCCGCATCTGCTGCCAAAAGCCATCTCCCAACTTGAGCAGCCGCTCCCTGATCCCATGAATCCAGTCATTCCGGCAAAACAGGAGGTCCCCCTGGGTCAGCCGATAGTAACCGTAGGTCCCTGCGTCCTTGATAAGCCAGAGGAATTCGAGCTTCGTATCCGCGATAGACACCACTTCATCAATCTGCTGGATTGACTTATATTCCAGCCGGACCGGCATATTCCCAATGAGGAACCGATCCTTACCGCTCCTGGCGCTTTCAAAGGCCGCCACATCCTCACCGTATAAGGGGTACCGTGCTTCCGCGTTGGGGATGGGGCCAGCATAAAACACATCCAGGATCAGGGCGAAATAAGGGTCCAGCGTATTCGAGAGGGCAGCCTCGTTCAGGGAGATACACTCTACCCCCGGCCATTGGGAAAGAATCGCGGTAAAACGATCCGCCAGCAGTTTGGTCTTATATTTCATCATCATTCCTTTATATACTAGAACCTATATACTTGAACCGTGGATATTATTCTAACATGGAAGCATTCTTTTGAAAACCGATCAATGCAGACGTTTCATCATCCTCATCCCCCACCGGGACCAGGGCCTCACCTTCAGAACCTACCGCCGTCGTCTTTTTGCCGCCGGCCTTGCCGGTGCCTTCTCCTTTCCCGGCGCCGCCCCCCTAGCCATCGTGTCCCGGCCCTACACCGCCCCGGAACTGAAAGCCCTGGCCCTGAGCCTCCGGGGATTAAGCGTTATTGACGGAGGAGACGGAAAAATAGCCACAGGGCCGGCTGAGGCTATCGCCTTTCCATCAGAACCAGCTGCGGATACAGCAGCGGACCCAGGGCCGCCTGCAATGAGCAGCGGTCCCGCTATCTTCGGCCCGGTACTGGACCTGCCGGCCCCGCCGTATTCAGCCTTTCCCCCGGATACCCTGGTGTACCCCTTCCCCCGCTTGGTTCTCTGCGCCGCCCTCCTGGGGCAGCAGATCTTCACCGAAGCGGCCTTACCAGAAGCCCCATCCTTGTGTTTCCGCGCCGCAGCCCTGGCGAACCTGGTCCTGCGGCCCCTTGCCCAAGATGGCTACTCTTTTGAATGGAAGATCGGCGTCCCCCGCTGGCTGGCTTCCTATAAACCCCCCAAAAAAGGACGCTGAGACCATGGCAGCATGTATCAGAATTGCCGGAAACCAGGTCTATCTCGATATCAAGGCCCTGCCAGGATCATCAGCATCCCAGGTACTCGATGTACGAGAAGGCCGCCTGCGGATCAAGATCGCCGCCGCCGCAGAGGACGGCAAAGCCAATGCCGAACTCTGTACATTCCTGGCAAAGCGGCTGGGCTGCCCCAAGAAGGCAGTAACGCTGTGCTCCGGGGAAAAGTCCCGGTTCAAGACGGTGGCACTTCCCATAGCCTTGAAAGACCAGGTCGAAGCCCTCACGATAGCCCACGACTGATATCTATCGGGATCATTCTTCTTGATCCTGCAGATAGTGGCTTTTCAACTCACCAACCATCCTTTGCAGGGAATCGGAAAAATTGTCAAGGTATACCGAGAAAAAACTATCCGTCGGTTCATCGGCTCTGTTGTCGGGAAGGAAAAATTGATAGGCTTCCACCTGTAGTACGGCGGCGAGTTTAGCAATGGTATCCGGGGATACCCATTTCCTGCAATTTTCAATGTCATTAATGAAATTATGAGTCAGACCCGCCTCATTTGCCAAGGTGAATTGGGAAACATTATGCAAGGTGCGGAGTCGCTTTAAATTTTTACTGAATAATATACGGATATTATTCCCGTTTATGTTGTCTTCCATAACAAATAACCCAAAAAAATCCTGATGCGTGTATTATCAAGGTTTCTCGTGGGTTTCAACAAATAGCCTATGGTTTAAAAAATGTCGCCAATGGTTTTTGGGGACGTTATGGAATCCCCAGCGGACTTCAGTCTCCCTCAGAATACTGCATAAAAAAGAAAAAACCACAAATAGCACGAATAAAAGGATACCCGTTATTCATGTATTCGTGGTAACAATTCTTCCAATTATGAGCTACAGAGGGCTTGCTATTTCCGCGATCCCGGCTTGATCAGGGGTATCCCCTTTTTGCAGAGTTCACAGGAAGCAGCCTCCCAGTTTGCCACATCTACCCGGCACGCCGCATACAGCGGATGGGAAACGCTCACCCCCGCTGCCCGGCGATCCACGATACAGGCGAGGGCGCTCACCACAGCCCCCTGAGCTTCCAGCACTTTCGCACATTCCTCAGAAGATTTAGTAGTGGTAATCACATCCTCGGCAATGAGGATCCGCATTCCTTTGGTAACTTCAAAGCCCCGGCGGAGGGACATAAGCCCCTGCTCATCACGCTCAGTAAAGAAGCCTGGAAGCCCCAACTGGCGGCCTAGTTCATAGGCCACGAGGATGCCTCCCAAGGCAGGTCCCACCACCGCGTCCAGTTCCAGGATCCCCGCCTTAATATCGGCCTTCACCTGTTCCACGATAGGTGCCAAGGCTGCGGCGGCCCTCGCAGGGTACTGCAAAAGCCGGGCACACTGAAAATACCGATCCGCATGGTGTCCTGAAGAGAGCAAAAAATGCCCTTCCAACATGGCGCTGGATGCTTCTAATAAGGCAAGCGTTTCTTCCATGGGGTTACGCGTTGGCTATGGTTTTCTTTCCGTGTTTAATTGCGGCCTTGCAGGTCTTGCAAATTGTAAGCTTTGCCCCTCCTGCGTCCTGTTCATACAGAATTTTCACGTTGGTCCGTTTACAGACCGGGCAGGCCCCCCGTCCCCGGGAGACCAGTTCCCGGATTCCTTTGCCTCGATGCGCTTTAGACATAGCGTTCTCCCTTTAATTTAAGCGGTTTCAACAGCCCGCGCTTTTTCAGCGCCTTTTTTCTCTTTTCCCGAAGACTTTTTGGCAGCCCTCTTTGCTTTCTTATCCGAAGCATCCTCGGTATCAAGCTTATAATCAACCAATTCAAGAATAACGATCTCCGAGGCATCCCCAAGGCGTTCTCCGAGTTTTATAATCCTCGTGTACCCGCCGGCCCGTTCCTTCATCCGGGGGCCAATGTCGTTAAACAGCTTTGCCACGGTCCCTTCATCATAGAGACGGCTGATGGCAATACGCCGGTTATGAACCGAATCAACCTTTGCGCGGGTTATCAGCTTTTCAGCACTCCGGCGGATCTCCAGGGCCTTCGCCTTGGTGGTTCTGATCCGCTCGTACTTGAATAAGGAGGTAACCATATTACGATGAAGGGCTTTCCGGTGCGCTTGCATCCGTTCAAGGGGATTAAAGCCTCTTTTATGTTTCATCTTCTTCTTCCTTTTCTTCCTTTTGTTGAGAGGTGATTTTTACCGTGTTCTTGAGCACGCTGAGGTCGGTCATTCCGAGACTCAGGTTCCACTCCCTGAGTTTTTCCTTGATCTCCTGGAGTGACTTCTTCCCAAAATTACGAGTTTTGGTAATATCATCTTCGGTCTTCCGGATCAATTCGCCGATGGACTTAATATTGGCGTTTTTAAGACAGTTTGAGGAACGGACCGACAGTTCCAGTTCCTCAACCGGGGTGTTGAGAATTTGACGGATCCGTTCATCGTCTTCGTCAAAATCCTCATCTAAGCCCAGGTTGTTTTCATCGAAGTTGATAAAGGTTGAGAAATGCTCCTTGGCTATCTTTGCGGCCTCAGCCACAGCATCCACCGGCTGAATGGTTCCATCGGTCCACACCTCAAGCACCAGCTTATCATAATCGCTGCGCTGGCCGACCCGGGTCGGCTCGACGGCGAATTTCACCTTTTTTACAGGGGTAAAAATCGCGTCCATGGGAATGGTACCAATCACTTCGATGTAATGCTCATTGACTTCCGAAGGGACATACCCGCGGTTAAGATCAATCTGAACCTCAAACTCAAGGCGGGCATTATCCATGAGGGTCATGATATGCTGTCCAGTGCTCAAGACCTCGACCTGTCCAGTCCGGACAAAATCATCACTCTTGACCTCCATTCTGCCTGACCATTCATAGAGGAGTACATCCTGCTCCACATTATTGGGAAGCCGCAGCCGGATTTGCTTGAGGTTGTTGATAACTTCAAGGGTATCTTCAACGATATTGGGTATCGTCTCAAATTCACTGGAAACAGTATGAGCGACCCCTTCGCTATCGTAGGAGACAATCTTAACTGCGGTAATCGCGTACCCCTGAATTGAGGAAAGGAGCACCCGGCGTAAAGTATTACCCACCGTTGTCCCGAATCCCGGTTCAAACGGAGCTGCTGTGAACCTGCCATAGTTCGAGCGAAGTTCACCATGCTCAAAGGTGATACCCTTAGGGCGTTTGAATCCTTTAAGGAGGTTCTTACGGGCCATGGAGACTCCTTATTTAGAATAGTATTCGACAATCATCTGTTCTTTGATGTCCGCAAGATCAGTTATATCGCTCCGGCGGGGAGCGTTGAGGAAGGTCCCTTTCATGCCATCGGGATCAAGCTGCAACCAGGGCATGACCCCGGACTTACCATATTCCTTTAACGCGTCTTTGATAACAACGAGATTCTTGCTGGACTCCTCAATTGCCACCACGTCCTCGGTCTTGACCAGGAAGGAGGGCACATTGACCCGCTTCCCATTCACGGTAACATGGCCGTGGATCACAATCTGGCGCGCCTGGCTGCGGCTCACGGCGAAACGCATCCGGTACACCACATTGTCCAGCCGACGTTCCAGGAGCACAAACAGATTTTCACCGGTAATACCGGTCATCCGCAAGGCTCGTTCAAAGAAAAGCCCGAACTGCTTTTCCTGCATACCGTATATTCTCTTGAGTTTCTGCTTTTCCCGGAGCTGAATGCCATAATCCGAGCGTTTCCCCGGCCGCGCCTTGGGGTCTTTCCCCGGGGCAGGTCGCCTCTTGTTAATCGGACACTTATCACTTCTGCAACGTCCGCCCTTGAGCATCAGCTTTTTCTGCTCCGCCCGACACAAACGGCATACAGGTCCAGTATATCGTGCCATATTCTTCTTCCCCTCCTTAAATACGCCTGGTCTTGCGAGGCCGGCAACCGTTGTGGGGAATCGGCGTAACATCGTTGATCGATTTTACCTTGATACCCAAAGCCCCCAGTTGACGAATCGCCGATTCCCTGCCGATACCCGGTCCCTTGACGTAGACATGCACCTCCCGCAGCCCAACCTGCATGGCCTTCTGAGCCGCGGTTTCGGTAACGGTCTGCGCCGCAAAGGGGGTTGATTTCTTGGCCCCTCTGAAGTTAAGCCCTCCGGAACTGGCCCAGGAAACGGTGTTTCCCATAATATCGGTGATGGTAACTATCGTGTTATTGAACGTAGCCTGAATATATACGTTCCCCTCGTAAACGGATTTTTTTTCTTTCCGTTTTTTTGTTGTATTAGCCGCCACGCTATCCTCCGCTTATTTCTTCTTGCCGGCAACAGTCTTCTTTTTGCCCTTACGGGTACGGGCGTTGGTCCGGGTCCGCTGTCCCCGAAGGGGAAGCCCCTTACGGTGCCGTAACCCCCGGTAACACCCAATATCCATCAGCCGCTTGATATTAAGGGCAATTTCGGTCCGTAACCGGCCTTCCACCTTATACTCGTTCTCAATAAGCTGCCTAAGTCCATTCAGCTCCTCCGAAGAAAGGTCATTGATAAGCCGCTGGGGGTCTATCTTAGCCTTGACACAAATTTCATCCGCACTGGACCTGCCAATCCCAAAAATATAGGTCAGGGCAATGTTTACATGCTTATTGGGGAGGTCAACCCCCGCTATACGCGCCATAGGAACTCCTACCCTTGCCTTTGTTTATGCTTAGGATTCTGACAAACGATCCGTACAATGCCGTTCCGTTTAATCACCTTACATTTATCACAAATTGGTTTAACACTTGTCCGGACTTTCATCCTCTCCTGCTCCCTTAGTACCCGCGGTTCTGACCGATGGGTAAATATTTATCTATTAAAATAGATTTTAATCATCTTGTCAATAGGATGTGCCCGCCTTTAGAGCAAACTTACCGGATCCACATCAACCTCAACATAGACCCGGCTATCCCTGGCCTTGTCATACCGGGCAAGCATAGCACGGGCCGCGGCGTGAAGGCTCCCCATGGATCTCCCCCGCAGGATGAGCTGACGCCGGTAATTCCCCGCAATGATACCGATAGGACACTCGGCAGGGCCAAGAACATCCGCATCCTGGGGGAGCAGCGGGGAGGCCAGGGCTGCGATGCGGCCTATAACATTATCCGCCCGCTCTTCATCCCGGGAACGGGCGGTAAAGCGGATAAGCCGCGAATAAGGGGGAAACCCCAGGACTTCCCGCTGGGCCAGTTCCGTGGTAAAAAAGCCCTCCACATCCAGGGCACAGGCCTGGGTGATGGCCGGATCATGAGGACGCAGGGTCTGAACAATGACCTTACCATCGGGGAAGTACCGGCCTGCACGGCCTGCAACCTGGACAATAAGAGAAAAGGTCCGTTCCGCAGCCCGGAAATCCGGCAGGTGCAGCCCGGTATCTGCCAGGACCACCCCCACGAGGCGTACTCCGGGAAAGTTAAGCCCTTTGGCAACCATCTGGGTCCCCAGGAGTATGTCAAAGCCTCCGGCCCTAAAGACATCCAGGGTCTCCTTCAGGCTCCCCTTTTGAGTGGTGGTATCCGCGTCCGCCCGGCGGATACGAAGGTCCGGGAAGGTCCGGCGGATATCCTCCTCGATCATCTCTGTGCCAAACCCGGTATACCCCGCTTCCAGGGACCCGCATTGGGGACACACCGTGGGGGGAACCGTGGAATACCCGCAGTAATGGCAAATCGCCCGGCCCTTGGTTTTGTGGTAGGTCAGGGATACCGAACAGTGGCGGCAGGTGAGTTCGTAACCGCAGGCCCGGCAATGGTAGAAATAGGCGAAACCCCGGCGGTTAAGAAAAAGTATGGTTTGCCGTCCCAACTGGGCGGTCTTACGGATCTCTTCTTTCAATTCACCGGTGAGGCAGCCGGAGGTATGTTCAAGGCTCACCGGGATAATCTCCGGGGTACCGCCTCCTGAAAGCCGGCGGGTCAGGTTGAGCCTGGTGATGGCCCCATCCTGCATGAACTTCCAGGCTTCTGCCGAAGGGGTCGCCGATCCCATGACCAGCCGCGCCCCTTCTGAGGAACAGCGGTGCATGGCCACCTGCCGGGCATGGTAGCGGGGGGTATTCCCCGATTTATAGGCCCCTTCATGTTCCTCATCAATGATGATGAGACCCAGGTCCCGCATCGGGGCAAACACGGCGCTCCGGGGACCCACCACGATGCGTACCTCCCCCCGGCGAATCCGCATCCATTCGGTGAGCCGGGTGCTGGGACTCATCCCCGAATGGATAGTTGCGGCTATCGAACCGAATCGGTTCTCAATGGTCTCCGCAGTCTGGTGGGTCAGGGATATCTCCGGGACTAAGTAGATGACCGACTGCCCTGCCTTGAGGATATGCTCTGCCACCCGGAGGAAGACCTCGGTCTTTCCTGAACCGGTGATGCCGTAGAGATAAAACATGGACGACCTCGGGGAAGCAGTTGGCGACATCGAGGCGATGATGGCTGCTAAGGCCCGCTCCTGTTCCTCTGAAAGGATCGGCAGGGTTCCGCTCAACCCCGCATCGGAAAAGGCCGAATAGGCCCCGGATCGTCTCCCCGAAGGGATCATAGCCGCCAGGGCCTGGCCTATTCCGCAGAGGTAGAAGCCGGCCATCCATTCTGCAAGCCCAATATCCCGATGGTCAAAGATAGGTTCCCTATCAACAACCCGGCGTACCATCTTGATTTCCGCCTCAGTCTGGGGAGCTTCAGCCCGTTCCCCAATGATATACCCCAGGGCCTCCCGCCTTCCCAAAGGCGCTATGGCCCGTTTTCCCAGACACCCCGCTCCTTTGTCGTCTATCCGGTAGGTGAAGACCTGATGAACGGGAATATCAAAGATCAAGTCCAGATAGGCAGGAGCCGGCACAGGATTATCAATTGATATAGGTTTCATCCCGATCCATAAGTGTGGTCCTGAGCAGCTTTAAGTCCTCCCACACAGGACGCTTGAGGGATTCATTGTGCAAAATGCCACTGGGATGGTAGGTGGGAAGCAGGGGAATACCCCCATAGTCGATAAACCGCCCCCTGAGTTTGCCGATACCCTCGTCAGTCTTGAGGAGGGCCTGGGTAGCAACCTTCCCGGTACAGAGAATAACCGTGGGGCCTAAGAGCCGTATCTGACGGTTCAAGAAGGCAGCACAGGGGGCGATTTCTTCCGGCAGGGGGTCCCGGTTGCCTGGGGGCCGGCATTTTACCACATTGGCGATAAAACAATTCTGTTCCCGGGAAAGCCCTATGGCAGCGAGCATCTTGTCCAGGAGCTGCCCCGCCTTTCCCACAAAGGGCCGGCCTGAGGCATCCTCATCAGCCCCCGGCCCTTCTCCCACCACCAGGACCAGGGGCCGGCTCACCCCTTCCCCGGGTACCGCCATAGTGCGGGTGGCGCACAGGGGGCAGGCGGTACAGCCGCGGACCTCGGCAGCCACCGCCTCCAGGGAATCTTCCACCCCAGGCCCCTCCAAAGCAGAGCCACCGGTTTCCCCGGAAGCGGGGACCGGCGGCTCGGTGAGCACGGCATCTGAACAGATCGGGCTTACCTGATCCCCGGAAAAGCTATATTTTCGTGAGGGCCGTTTATACCCGTCCCGGAGATAATCCCCGGCCATATCAAGAAACAGGGCGACATTGGTTTTCTGTTCAGCAGTCATGACTTCATTCAACCTTAATAAAGGGCCCGTATGCAAGGGGTCTACAGCTTGCTTATGGCCCGGGGCTTTACCGTTTTGGGAATAGCGCTCTGGTAAGGATGACCTCCTAATCGTCTATCCAACTCGGTCCGCGCTTTCTGAACCAGTTCCGGGTTTTCAAGCACATCCACACAGGCACCGGCGATCACCTTGGCCGCCAGGAGCATACCCTTGTGGCCAATAGCGGTTCTACCTTGAGAGACGAGCTGCCAGGAGTGTTCCGGGGTACCCAGGACGTAACAGGAGGTTACTACCTGGCCTGTGGGTACGTTCCAGCTTACATCCCCCACATCCGAAGATCCGGGCAAAATCCGGTCGGCAGCGGTTTCGTAGAAGGGCATGACCAGGTCGCAGAGGGTTTTGCCTTCAAGCCGTTGGGTGTAAACCCGAAGGTCTTCCTCAACAGGACCTATCCACTGACTGAGTTCCGCCTCACGGGACTTGGTACAGGTAGGGGCTATGGCGTCAGCAAAGGCTCGTTCTTCTGCCGTATAAACCGGAAGCTGCTCTGTGCTCAGGTTATCGTACAGGACCCTGGAGAGGGTCTTGTTGGGCACCACGTTGGCGCAGGCCTTGATAAATTCGATATCCACCTCAGTTTCGGTCATCAGCGCCGCGCCCTGGGCGATCTTGTTGATCCGCCGGTAGATTTCCTCTACCTGGGGCGTTTTGGGAGCCCTGATGAGGTAGAGCACTTCCGCGACAGGCTGCACCACATTGGGAGAAAAGCCCCCGGTATTGGTGATGGCATAGTGAATCCGCGCTTCCTGGATCACATGCTCCCGCAGGAAGTTCACCCCCACGTTCATCAGTTCCACCGCGTCCAGGGCACTGCGGCCCAGATGAGGAGCTGCGGCCGCATGGGCCGCTTTGCCCCGGAACTTGTAGAGGACCTGGTAGTTTGCCAGGAGACTCAGATCCAAAAGGGCGTTTACTGCCATGGGATGCCAGGAAAAGGCCACGTCAATACCGTCAAAGACCCCTTCCCGGGCCATGAAAGCCTTGCCCGAGCCCCCTTCCTCACCGGGGCACCCGAAGAGCTTCACCGTTCCCGGCGTTTTGTTCGCCCCGAGGTATTCCTTTACCCCCAAGGCCGCTCCCACAGCGCCTGCCCCCAGGAGATTATGCCCGCAGCCGTGGCCATTACCCCCCGGGGTCAGGGCCTCCGGGACTGCAGAACCAGGTTGCTGGCTCATCCCGGAAAGGGCATCGTATTCGGCGAGAATACCGATAACCGGCTTCCCGCTCCCATAGACCGCGCAAAAAGCAGTGTCAAGGCCCCCTGATTTGTCTTCAATGGTGAACCCCTGCCCGGCAAGGAACTCCTTGATGGCCGCGGCGGACTTCCATTCTTCAAAGGCCGTTTCCGCATAATCCCATAGCTTGTCGGAAAGACCGATCAAAACATCCCGGCTTCTATCCAGGAAACTTGCAAGCTCTGATTTGTTCATCACACAACTCCTTTATGACCCTGCTTTCCCAAGCGCTTGGAAACCTGGCTGGCACTTATAAGGACTATCAGGACAATGGCCAGGATGCCCCCCTGGAACGCGAGGTTGGCAAAGAAACCGTGATTGAGCATCATACCCACCGTTGGCGTGAGGAGTATGAATGCCGTAACCGAGGTCATGGAGAAGCCTACGGAGAAATCGTTCAGCACCGGCAGCTTGTAATCAGGATCGCAGATCTTGAGGAGCATCAGGCCGGTGAGGAACACGCCGCTGACCGTGCCCCAGATGGAGATCCCCCGCTCGAACTGGTAGTCAGAGAAGAAGAGGCGGGTCAGGCCGAACGCACAGATGAAGCTCACGATATAGCCCAGGACGACCAAGGTCATAATGGGTACGATGTACTGCATTACCGCCCGTATCGGCATACTGGCAATGGCCGCGGTGATGGCGTAGTCCGAACAGATACCGGCGATCCGGGACTTGGTTTTGGTATCCACCAGACTGCCCAGCCCCAGCTTCTGGATGACGAAGTTCACCCCAAACATCACCACTATGGCATAAGCCCAAATGGGGATGGAACTGATCAGGGGTATCTTGTAGAACCTCGTCAGGTTCATCACCACATACGCGATCCCGCAGCCCAGGAGGATGACTGCCATGTGAAAGGTGAGAGATTCTATAGAAGAACTCATCGTAGTCTCCTGGCCCATGCTCTTCTGCTTCGCAGGGTCCCGCTGGAAGCCCTTGGCCATGTCTTCAGGGATGTCCCCCGGCCTGGTGAGGATCGTGGTTTTCCCGGTCCTGGCCGCCACGTTAATGGCGATGATGCCGATGATCATGCCTCCGATAAGGCCGAAGGTGGCGGTGGTAGTGGTCACCCCCTGGGCCACTTCCCAATAGGGCAGGTTCAGGCTCTTATAATGGTTGCCGATAACCCCTGCAGTACCGTGGCCGCCGGAAAAGCCCTCGGTCAGCTCAAAGCCAAAGGGGGCATAGAGATTCAGCCCCGGGATTATGTGGACGAACAGTTCCCGCACCAAAATCCCCAGAATGATCTGGACGATACTTATCCCAAAGATGATGGCGAAGGTCTTGATGATCTCCGCCGATGACTTCCCGCCAGATTTCCCGGCTTGTCCGAACTTCATGCCCAGGGGTGTACAGGCCACCACAGGAACAATAAGGATCCCCGGCAGGTTCGTCCATGTGGCGATCCATTCCTTGGGAAAGGGAATACCCCCGCCCTGCCAAATCACCGGTCCAATTAAGAGGCCAATAAAGCCGCCGATTACCGATGCCGGCAAAAACAGCTTTCTGAATGCAGGAATGAGTCCCCGCAACAAGGTCCCCAGCAGAAGCAGAGCACTGAGTACACAAAAACAATACATTAATTGGGTAAGCATTGCATTTGTCATCTGGAATTTCCTCCTCGATAAGATCAAAAGATAAACCCAAAAATACTACCAACACGTATTTATAGAGGGCTATCTCTTATTATAATGGGTCTAAAAAATTTAGTCAAACACTTCTTTTTAAAAAACTATATCTTTTTATTTTATAAATGGTTTATAATACATTGTTATGTATCAATTTCTCAATTTATAGTATAGGATACAAAAATGCAAATAACCGTTGATACTTCAAGCAAGATGCCGATTTACCGGCAAATCGTGGATCAGATAACCGATCATATCGCCTCCGGGGTCATGCCTCCAGGCTATCAACTGCCAACGGTGCGGGATCTCGCAGTGGAAACCAGTATATCCCACGGCACCATCAAGCATGCCTATGATATACTGGAACTGGCGGGACTCATCAAGAAGACCCGGGGGAGCGGTACGTTTGTATGCGATGCCAAGGACGCGGATGCTTCCAGTGGTTCTAAAAATCAGGCATTACAGGCCATTGACGCCCTGCTGGACAAGATGCAGGAGCTATCTTTTTCCCTCAAAGATATCCGCATTTTCCTTGACCTGAAAATACGGGAACGGGAACACCAGATCATACAGGTACAGGTGGCAGCGGTGGACTGTTCCCCAGAGGCGCTTTCGGTGATGTGCTACCAGATTTTGCAATTCCCCCACACCGAGGTCCATGAATACCTCCTCGCAAACGTCCTGCATATACCAAAACGCTTTGACCCAGAGGTGGACATTGTGGTTACCACTCCAACCCATTATGAGGAACTTCGTGAAAAGATGAGCCCCGGCAGGGAACCGGTACGCCTGGTGATGGCCATTGCCATCGGTACTGCCCTGGACCTTGCCGCCATCCCCCCGGAGACCAGGCTCGGAGTCATCTGCGCCAGCCTTCGTTTTGCCCAGGTGATCCTCAGAACCTGTGAGGAGTATTGCCGCCTGGATAAACCCATCCAAGTGGCCTACTTTGAAAATAACAGCCACATCAGCCGCTTGCTCCAGGAATGTGACCGCCTGATTTTACCCCCCAATTACACCCTCTTTGCATCCTCGGAGGAAGAATCGCTCCTCAATCACTATGCCGAGAACCATACCCCCATCTATTACCGATACGAGATCGACCAAGGCTCATTGCTTTATCTGGAAGAACAAATCATCCATATCTATAAGGAAAAGGGATAGGGGAAAGAAGGGGGAGTTCCCTCCACCGAGTGCCCCAATCTGGTTCCTTAAAGCGTGGATATAGCGTATAATGATCGTAATAATGCATTTTAATGCAGGAGGTTTTATTATGAAACGGTTATGTACCGTGGTTTTGGTCTTGCTCCTCGGAGCATCTATGGCATGGGCGCAGACGGTCTCCGCCTATACAACCCTGGAGGAACCCCTCGCCAAGGCCCTCTTTGAAGAATTCAAGAAGGACACCGGTATAACGGTCAACTTTGTGCGCCTCTCAGGGGGCGAGGCAGTGGCCCGGATGGAAGCGGAAGCGGCCAATCCCCAGGCGTCCATCTGGGTCGGCGGCGTGGGGCTGGACCATATCACCGCCAAATCGAAGAATCTGACCATCCCTTATCTGTCACGGTTTGCCACCAATACGAGGGCCGAATTCAAGGATCCCCAGAATTACTGGATCGGCCTCTATGTAGGACCCCTCACCTTTGTTACCAACCTGGATCGGGCCAAGGCCCTGGGGCTTACCCCACCTAAAACCTGGGCTGATCTTTTAAAACCCGCATACAAGGGCCAGATTCGTATGGCGAACCCCAACATCTCTGGTACCGCCTACAATGTGATCACCACCATCAGGACCTTAAACAACGGTAACGAAGCCGCCGCCTTTGAGTACCTTAAGAACCTGGACGCCAACATCGATCAATATGCCCGTTCAGGTTCTGCCCCAGGCAAGAGTGTGGCCACCGGTGAAATTCCCATCGCCATCGGCTATGCCCACGATCAGGTCAAACTCAAGGCAGAAGGGGCCAATGTGGAGATCAGCGCCCCTGCAGAGGGCACCGGCTATGAACTGGCGTCTATGTCCATCATCAGAGGCGGTAAGGATCAGGTTCCTGCCCGGCGCTTGTACGACTGGATCCTCTCGTCCAAAAACGCCCAGAAACTCTTTACCCAATGGTACCTCGTCCTGGTCGCCAACGGCGCAGAGAAACATCCCCTGGCCCTTGCCCTGGATCAGATCAAGACCGTCAAACAGAACATGATCTGGGACGGTGATGCGGTGAACAAGAACCGCCTCCTGGACAAGTGGAACCAGGATATTGGGTCCAAACGGTAGCATAGTATTCCAAGAACTTTCCCACAAACCACACGAAAAACGGTTCGTGTGGTTTGTGGTTTTCCGTATAAAGTCCGGTCCACCATTCTATGGCTATAAAAGAAAAATACAACACTATTTTCATCTTTTACGCCTTCGCGGTCTAACGTTACAAAAAAATAAATAAAAATGCAGACTTTTTTTTCAAATTGCTTGATAAAAAAAATAAAAGTGTTATATTAGTAAAAGGAACTCAAACTAATACAGAATGATATATCATACTATAAGCGGTGTGGTCTTGTAAAAAATGCCGGAAAGCAAAAACAGGCGTTTTGTTGTCAGTTTTGGTAAGGTTTGATTCTTGTTTTTCATTTGGAAAGGTGGTATTTTCAAAAGAGAAGTTCAAGAGAGCAGTTTAATAGAGGGAGTGTGGAATTGAAGACTA
>JAITNU010000026.1 GCA_031290325.1 Treponema sp. | reverse complement strand
CTGCTGCCCAAAAATCATGACCGCCACTCCGATGGTTTGCCGCAGGGAAATAATGGTGGTCACGGTACAGAGGGTAATAACAAAGATGGTAAAAATGACGACGAACTGGACCCTCAAGGAGGGACCCTTTTTTTCCGCAGAACCTTGCCGGGAATCCTCCGGCCTCTTTTTCGACTCCTTCATAAAAACCCCTTTTATATATTCAGCTCAATAAGCCTTACAAGCTTACCCTCGAAAATGGAGACGCCCGGCTGAGTACCTCCGCAACCCGGCGGTGTTACGGCGCCTGTAGCTCCGGATCAGATTACAGGATGGGAAATGCGTCGGTCCGGGCCCCGGCCACCTTGGGGGTATCGAACAATCCGGTTACCTCACCCTTGGGCTGGCCGATCCGGTCCGGGACGTTGCCTCCCTTGCCCAGGCCCGTACCGACGCCTTTACCATGCTGGAAGCGGATCCCAGCCTCCTCCTCCCGGAACACCGGTGCGTCGCCCAGGTACTGAACCGGGCAGCCCCCTTTTCCGCGATAGGGCTATAGCGCTTTGTCTACTACTTGACAGGAAAAAATCACCCAATTCCACACCAATCATACCTTGCCCAACTCGCTGATCCGCTGGATCTCGTCCCTGATGACCGCAGCCTGCTCAAACTCCAGCTTCTTGGCGTGTTCCAGCATTTCCGCGTTCAGGGCTGCCACAAGCTGCTTCCGTTGGGCGGGAACCAGGATATTGTAGGAGTTTTTGAGCACCTCAATGGAGGTGGCGGCAGCGTCCTGCTCCTCTGCTGCATGACGCACCAGAATGTCCGCAATGGCCTTCTGTATGGTCATGGGGGTGATGCCGTGGGCCGCGTTGTAGGCCATCTGAATAGTACGGCGCCGCTCGGTCTCGGCAATGGCAGCGCTCATGGCGTCGCTCATACGGTCGGCGTACATGATCACCTTCCCCGCAGCATTCCGGGCGGCCCGGCCTATGATCTGAATGAGGCTCGTGAGGGACCTGAGAAAGCCGATCTTGTCCGCATCAAGGATCGCGATGAAGGATACCTCCGGCAAATCGATCCCTTCCCGGAGGAGGTTGATCCCTACCAGCACATCAAAGGCCCCCTGGCGGAGCTGGGTGAGAATTTCCACCCGCTCAATGGTCTCCACTTCGCTGTGGATGTACCGTACCTTGAGGCCCAGCCCTGAAAGGTAGGTGGTGAGGTCCTCCGCCATTTTCTTGGTAAGGGTGAGGATGAGGGAGCGCTCCCCGGCAGCGGTGCGGTGGCAGACTTCGGCGTAGATATCTTCCATCTGGCCCTCGCTGGAACGGACCTCAAGCTCCGGGTCAAGCAGCCCGGTGGGCCGGATGAGCTGCTGCACCACCCGCGTTGATTGGTCGATTTCGGTCTTCCCAGGGGTTGCGGAAACGAAGATAGTCTTGTCCAGCCGCTGGGTAAACTCATCGTACCGCAGGGGCCGGTTGTCCAGGGCACAGGGGAGACGGAAACCGTAATCCACAAGGCTCTGCTTGCGGCTCCGGTCCCCGGCGTACATGGCGCCGATTTGGGGGAGGGTAACGTGGCTTTCGTCGATGAAGGTGAGGTGCCGCTTGGGCAAATAGTCGATGAGGGTGTCAGGAGCATCCCCCCGCTTCCGTCCTGAAATGGGAGCGGAGTAGTTCTCAATGCCTGGGCAATAGCCCATCTCAGTGAGCATCTCGATATCGTACTCCACACGGGTCTTGAGCCGTTCCGCTTCTATGAACTGTCCCGCGGTTTTGAGGAATTCGTAACGTTCTGCCAGTTCCTGCTTAATCGTTACCAGGGCATCCTTAACCATGTCCTGGGGCATGACGAACTGTTTGGCCGGGTATATCATGGCCCGGTCAAGCTCCTCAAAGAGCTCCCCGGACACTGGGTTAAAGCGCCGGATCCGTTCCACCTGGTTCCAGTCCAGGTCAACCCGGTAGGCATCCTCAAGGTAGGCAGGGAAAATCTCCAGCGTATCCCCCCGGCGGCGAAACCTGCCCCGTTCCAGGACCGCGTCGTTCCGCTCGTACTGGAGTTCCACGAAGCGCCGCATCAGGGCGTCCACGTCGATAGTGTCCCCCCGTGCAAAGATAGCGGTCATCTTCCGGTACACCTCCGGGGTCGCCAGGCCGTAGATACAGGATACAGTGGCCACGATGATCACATCTTCCCGTTCCATGAGGCTCCGGGTGGCTGAAAGCCGCATCCGTTCAATCTCTTCATTAATAGAAGCGTCTTTTTCGATGTAGAGGTCCCGGCTGGCAACGTAGGCTTCGGGCTGATAGTAATCGTAATAGGAGACGAAGTATTCCACGGCATTATGGGGAAAGAAGCCCCGGAACTCCCGGAAGAGCTGGGCCGCCAGGGTCTTGTTGTGGCTTACAATGAGGGTAGGCTGTTGGGCCGCCTCGATGAGCTTGGCCATGGTGAAGGTCTTCCCCGAACCGGTTACCCCCTGGAGGGTCTGGTATTGATCCCCCCCGGTGATGCCTGCAACCAGGGCCGCAATGGCCTCCCCCTGATCTCCTGCGGGGCTGAAGGGGGAAACGACCTCAAAAGGACGCATCATTCTCCACTGGGTTGCATAAAAAGCTGCATCATCTGGACAAAATTGTAGATCCGTTTGTAGGCATTGACGAGCTGCTGGTCAATGGGGATATCCGAAACCGATTCCAGTTCTTGCCAGTTTATAAGGAGGGTATGGGGGTTCTTCTGGTAATCATCAAGGATAGTTTTGAGGTACTTTCCCACCACGACGAGGGACTTGGTGACTTCAATAAGGATACGCCGGGCTTCTTCATTGACCACGTTCAGGATACCGGTAATCAGTTTGAGCTGGCTCTTATCCCGGTCGGACTTCAACATCGCGATCCGCAGCCGGCCGCCATGAAGCCCGTCATTCCCCAGGGCCCCATCAAAACTCAGGAGCCGTTCGGAGATCTCCATGATCTCATAAAACTTATCGGACATTTGCTTGGATAGATCACGGGTGGTCCATTGCCCCCGGATTAAGAAAAGCTCACAAAGCTCCCGTATGTCCTTCTTATAATAATCCAGGATAAAGGCCTTTAAATAGTTCATAGGCGCGATGTAGGTAAAGCCCCCCAGGTTTTTCTTGATATATATCTCATTTTCCCGGTCGGTATAATAGGTGAGCCTGGTAATATTGACAACCCCGAAGATGGTTTTGGCAACTGCGGCTATCTTAGCGTTCCGCTGGGCATTGACGATCTTATCGATACTCTCCTCCACCTCGAAACGCATTGTTTCAAGATAGGTTTCCGCAATGTGTTCACTGGGGATATTCGGCTTCGATTGCCAGATAGGGTCCTTGCCAACGTACCGCACGATGAGTACCAGGATACTGGTTTTCTGTACCTCCTGGAGGCGATTGAGGAGTTTACGCCATTGATCAAAATTAAGCACATCCACATCCCCTTTGTAGGTCTTGAGCACCTTGCGGACAGTTTGCCAATCCTGGTCCGTCTCAACAGGGTAGGCTATTTCCAGGAAATCCTTGATGCTTTCGATAACCGATGCTGCCTTGATATGGGTAAACTGGGGCTGATAGTTGAAATTGTGTTCGGTCAGCTTGGGATCGAATTTTTTTAACAAGGCGTAGAAATTGAAGCTTACAAAGTGGATGAAGATCAGGATCAGGTTATAAGACTGGTCTATGGTATCCATGAGGACCGTATCGAAGGCAGCAACAAAGGTGGCGAGTTCCTTCTTTACCTGACGGGAGAGTTCCTGGGGGGACACTGTTTTAGCCCGTTCCTCAATGGCCTGGGGGGAAAGCCGCTCCTTGGCCGCAAGGAGTTCTTGCTCCATAAAGACTTCGATAGTGGTCTCTTTGAGCAGCGTCGATTGGGCGGAATTCTGCATGAAAAGCTGGGCGCTTGACACGATTTTATACATATCATAAAAAAACTTAGCCGCCACCGGCTCAAGCTCTTCGGACCGCAGCTTATAAAATTTATTAAATTTACTTTGGCTTAGATCCCGTCTGAGATGCTTTAATAATCTTTTCTTCTCTAGTTCAGGATCTTCCTTGTTCTTAGAGAAAAGCGAAACAATATTATCAAAAAAAACTGGCACCATTTCTCTTTATTTTACGGATAAAATCATAAGCGTCAAGAGTTACTCCGCTATAATCGCTTCCAGCAGCCTTTTCTTATCAAGAAAAACAGAATATAATGAATCTATGGTTCAGATTTATTTTATGTCAATCCTCTTTAATGGGGTGGCAGCTTATATCTTGATCCGCGATCCAGGTAAACCTGAAAGGCAGGGGGCCTTTTATAATGATACGAACCGCCTGGTGATCGGGGTCCTGACCCTGGTTACCGGTTTATTAAAGCTCTTGTCGACAGTTCAAGGGGATGTACCGGTGCTGGGGGATATTTTCCCCGCTTCCGCAGGATTAGCCGCCGGCTTTATGCTGATTTTTGAATATTACCGGAAAAAAAGTACTATGGATTCGGAGACTGCTCGTAAAATCGAAGGGTTCCTGAATTTTAACAAAAAATGGATAGGTTTTTTGGTTTTAGGGTCAGCGGCGCTGCATTTTTTGTTCCCCCAGGCGCTGCTTCTTTAGGAGGGTAGAATATGGGTACAACAGGCCGATCCGTCGCGGGCATTACGGTGGAACAGGGAAAACTCTTCATTGCCCGGCGGAGGCCCGGAGGGGATATGGGGGAGAAATGGGAATTTCCCGGAGGTAAAGTGGAGCCTGGGGAAACCGACGAGGAGGCCCTCATCCGGGAATATACTGAAGAACTGGGGGTTCCCATTACCACTGGGCCGCTTTTGGGGACCATCTCGTTTGAACATCGCGGGACCCGCCACTTGTATGCCTATCAGGTTTATTTTGAGGCCCACGATTTTACCCTTGCGGAACATACCGAATGGCGCTGGGCTGGGCTGGAAGCTCTTGAAGAACTGGATTTTGCAGGCTCGGATCGTCAGTTGCTGCCCCTTTTAAAAGAAAGGCTCTCATGAGGCGCTGGTCCCTTGTTTTAGCTTTTTTTCCCCTTTTTATAGGGTGTTCCCGGGAAGCGGTTGCCTCCATTACCAGGGAAATTCGCTTTACCCGGGAGATAGGACGTATGGAGGATCAAATCGCCCTGTATAACCTTGAGGGGGACCAGGGCATAGCCAGAACGGATCTTGCCATGCGGGATGGTTTTTTTTATATTACCGACGGCAATGGGCAAAAAATCGTCAGGTATAATTCCTTTGGGGATATCCTCTTTATGATTTATAATGAAGAAACGAATCCCGTGCCCCTGACCTTGCGGACCATGCAGCCTGGTGAAGTCGTAACCCGCTGGGCCATTTCCTATCCGCTCCAGGAGCCGGGGAACGTCGCGGTGGATTCCCGGAAACATATCTATGCTGAGGACCAGCTTCCCTATGAACGACATGGATTTGACGCCGAGAGTAAGGCCCTCCTGAGTAGTGTGATTCTGCATTTTGATGGGGATGGACACTTTGTGGAATATCTGGGCCAGGAAGGCGTTGGAGGAAGCCCCTTCCCCCGCATTGAAGGACTGTATACCTCGGTTGAGGATGAACTCGCGGTGATATGCCGCCTGCCCACAGGGTGGAACATCTACTGGTTTGACGGCGACGGGATGTCTATGTACCTGGTTACCCTGCGGAACGACGCCATTCCCGTGCCCGCGGATCGGAAGGATGTGGTATTTGCGTCCCTGGATAGTATTGCCCCAGCCCCGGATGAGCGGAAGCTCTATGTCAAGGTGGATTATTACCGGGATACCTACGATGAGTCCACCAACACCCGGTCGGGGAATGAGCCAGATAGTTCGGTTATCTGGGTTATGAATGTGGAAGATGGTTCCTATGACCGCACCATCGAAGTTCCCTTCTTTGAGTACACGGTTAATGAAAATGGCCGGAAGGTACCCCTCAAGATGCTCTATTCCCTGCTGGGGATTATCCAGAAGGGGCGGATATTTCTGTCCTTTCCGGTGGAGCAAGGGTATTCCCTGCTGATCTTAGCCGCTGATTCCCAGGAGTACCAGGGATTTATCCAGGTAGACCATGAGGAATTGCAGTTCAACGCCTTTGATCTTTCGAAAGAGGGGATTTTATCGGCTCTGCTGGTTACCGATTGGGACGTAAAGTTGGTCTGGTGGCGGACCGATAAATTGTTAGGAGATGTACCTTTATGGCTGTAATAATACCATTCAAACGCCAGGAGGATAGCCCTATGAAGGATGATACACCCAAGGCACCGGTCATTAACCATGAAATAGTCTTTCATTATTCCCGGGACCACCGTCTGGAACGAGCGTCCCCGGCAGTCCGGGAACTCAACAACCCCAATGGGCAAAAACGGCCAGGTTTATTCAAGACCCTCACCGCCACCAGGTCCCATGCTTTTCTGTTGGTTTCTATTATCACCCTGAGTATTTTTATGATCATGGTATCGATCCTCAGTGACCGGAAGGATACCTCCGCCCTGGGGGGAAACATCCTGAAGGTAGAGGCCATGCGTTTTGAAGGAGCCACCTTTATCGTGATCCATAAGACCATCAAAACAAGCCTGTTCAAAACCGATATGCCGGTGTATACCGGCATGGTGGATATGGCGATACGTCCCCAGGTATCGGCAGGGGAAAAGAAAGCCGGGGTTGAAAGCCCCATAGCGACCCAGCGGATATTCTTCAGTCTCAACGAGGAAGAGGAGTACCGCTTCTCCGTTCCCTTTGAGGCATCAACGCTCTTCATCCTCATGCAGGCTGAGTCGGAACGGATTATGATAAAGGTCCAGGCAGAATAGTGGCCCGGGGCGCTACCTTCATCCAGGTCAATTCATGTTTGTTGTGGTGGAGATGCACCACGGTACTGCCGGGGATGGCCGCGAAACGCCGGGTGGTCTCATAATCCGGCAGGCCCTGCATCTTAATCGTACAGATGAAGTTGGTACACAACCCCGAGGTAAGCCACTTTTCAATCCAGTCGTACAGGCGCGGAGGATAGCAGATCACATCACAAAAAAGCCAATCCAGAGGCCCAACATCCTCGGGCTTGAGGGTAAAGGCATCATGGGATACGAAACGTACCCCTGGCATAGCCTGGACCCGCTCTTCCAGGGGCGCACGGTCCACCGCCATGATATCCGCCCCCAACCGGGCCAAGGCCCAGGTCCAGCCCCCAGGACTCGCCCCTGCGTCCAGACAGCGTTCCCCTGGTCCCGGCCAGTTCCGGCAGTGGACCAGGGCTTCCCAGAGCTTGAGGTAGGCCCGGCTTGGAGGTCCCCATTTATCTTCCTCAAATTCAATGAGCCCCCCGGGAAAGGGGCTGGAACAGGATGCGGAGGCTACCATGGTATGGGCATCAAGCAAAGTCCAGCCTCCCATGGACGCATCGGGAAGCAGCCAGGGAAAACACCGGGGTTTGAGGGCAAGGGGCGGCAATTGGGAACGAATTAAAGCGCCCCGCCGGAATTGGGTGAATAACACTGGCCACCAATTCCGCTGAATACCCCGCAACACCGCCACAGCCTCGGAAATTGAGGTGAATTCAACCTGGAAGGGCTTGAGCCATATATTCTGATACCAAAAAACATCCTGGGGTTCAGCATGATACAGCGTACCCCAGGATGCCGCAACCCTCAGTTCCCCCTGCAAATGGGCTTCAAACCCTGTAATCGCCTCATAAACCCGGCCATGAAGCGGGGTACAGGTCATAGCAAAATAGAACGCCAGGTAAGATAATCAACATACCTTTGGAAGCTTTTTCCCTTGGGGGAGGCTGTAATAATAAAACCATAATCGCAGGAGTATTCCCCGGTTCGGATCCAACGGGATTCAACCACCATCTCAAATTTACCTATTTTAGAGGCAGGTTCAGGTATAATCTGGATGGTATACTGGCTATTGAGGGTTATATCCACCAACATGGTGTATTCTATGCAGCAGCCGGTAATGCTGATATCTTTTACTAACGCATCAGCATCAGAAATGTCATGAATATGCGCCCGCGCAATGGTATTATATCTGATATTTGTACGACTTTCAGACATAAGGTATCATAACACTAGGATTAATTTTCGTCAATAAGGAGAAATTTATTATGGAGTCTTATTATGCAAAAAACTAATGCCCTCCGGCTTTTGGATGCTGCGGGAATCGCCTATGGGGTCAAAGAATACCCGGTGGATCCCCAGGACCTCTCTGGTGTCCATGCTGCCCGGCTTCTGGACATCCCCCCGGAACAGGTGTTTAAAACCCTGGTATTGCAGGGTGTTTCAGGCGCTTATGGGGTATGCTGTATTCCCGTTGCCTGCGAATTGGATTTAAAGAAAACAGCCCATATCATGGGGGAAAAGAAGATCGACCTCATCCCCCAGAAAGCCCTTTTGGAGGTAACCGGCTATATCCGGGGCGGGTGTTCCCCTATTGGCATGAAAAAACAATTCCCCACCTATATTGATGAAACCGCGGTGTTGTTTGAGACCATTGCCATCAGCGCCGGGGCCCGGGGCATGCAACTGGTCCTCGATCCCCAGGTCTTAGGACGCTACATTCCTGCGGATTTCGTGGATTTGGTGGTATGAACCAGGTGCGGGCCACCAACCAATTCTTGACGGAACCAGGTCTTGGTTTTATGATAAGAGATGACGGCTCATGAAATATACCATGAGCACGGGGGGATTCTGGATGAGGCATATCAAAAAAGGGAGTATCGTTTTCTGTCTGTTGTTGTTCCTCGTTACGGCGCCAGGGGCAGAGACCTTACGAATCGGGATTGGCCTGGAAACGAATATGAACACCCGTGACGGATATGCCCTGGGCCGTTCGGTGAGCCTTGATTTTCAGATTTTCAAATACATCGTCAATGGGGTAACCTTAACCATAAGCGACGATTTCGGTATTTTTACCGTCATAGAACCGGAGGTTTTCGGTCGCTGGTATTTTAAGGATTTCGGTTTCAAGGGAGGGGGCTTTTTTATCCAGGCTGATCTGGGGGTAAGCCTTGTGATAGAGGCTTCCGAGACCAAGCCCCATATACTGGGGGGCCTGACCGCAGGGTTCCGGTATCCCTTCCTGGGAGGGGATTACTATGTGGAACCCTTTATCAAGAGCGGATACCCCTTTATCTGGGGCGCCGGCGCCCGGGTTGGATGCCGGTTTTAGGAACAGGACGATGAAAAATCCATTTTTTCCAAGTACAGCCATAATCCTGATGAGCTTCTTCTTTGCAAGCTGCCAAAATCCCGTCTTTAAAGCGGTTGAGGATAATGGCGCCTTCGCATACTTGAAGTCAATAGAGATTACCCATTCCCTGAAAAACACGCTCTATGCCCGCGGGGAGGCCCTGGACATCAGCGGTCTTGAGGTAACCGGAAACTATACCGATGATTCTACAAAACCGGAATCCGTAACCCTATCGCATATCAGCGGCTATAATCCGTATCGGGAAGGGAAACAATTTTTAACGGTTACGATGAATGAAAAATCGCCGGATATGGTGGTATTTTCGGATCCGGATATCCCAGCATATCCGTTGCAGGTCTATGTTGCGGTGTTTGTGGGTATAGGCACCCTTCAGGAGATAAAAGCTGGGATGC
>JAITNU010000159.1 GCA_031290325.1 Treponema sp. | reverse complement strand
CAGCGAGAGCGTAACTGTCATAGTCGGCAGTTAAATTGTTGCCGAATGTTAGGAGCTCGGCACTCCACCTGCAGCCTGCACCCCGAATCGTACCAGTCGAAACCGGTGCACCCCCGAATGTGCTTATTATTCAGTATATTCTGATGAACCGAGTTGGTCAATAGGGTCTGATGCTCAAAAATAATGGAAAAATAGGAAAATTGCCTTGATTTCTCATTCCAGGAGCAATAGGGTTATAGATATGGTTCTTTCAATACCGACCATGCCTGCAATTCCCCCCAAAAAATCAGCTTTGATTGTTCTCAAAGAACATGAAATACGCCTGATTGGCGAGATTGAGGCATATCTTGATACGAAATTCCCCGAAGAAAGCTACCTGGTACGGGAACGGTTTCGGTGCCTGCAACGGATGGGAGACGCGATTTCCCACTATCCTTCGGTACGGGAAACCCAAATTATGCAGGGGAAACAACGGGGAGAGGAAAGTTTGATTGCGTCCCTCTGCGAGCCGGCCTCCGCTTCCCACCTGCTCCATATTCCCACCAGGGTTGTGGCGGTCCGCAGCTTCCTGGTGGCCAAATTTCACGCCTTTTCCCTGGTTTCCATGCTGGTCCGGGATATCCATGAGTTCCATACACCGCTGCACCGCATTATCTTTACCATTATTTGTACCCTTATGGTCGAGGAGGTCTATTTTTCCTGCCTGAGG
The DNA here is from genome assembly GCA_031290325.1 of Treponema sp. Lineage (GTDB taxonomy): Bacteria > Spirochaetota > Spirochaetia > Treponematales > Breznakiellaceae > JAITNP01. The sequence goes on along the minus strand of JAITNU010000159.1, from coordinate 5,476 downwards.
GACCCGGTCTTTTCCCATGATACCAAAATACGGCTCGCCAATGACCTGATTTCCCTCTGGGATAGCGGCCAGGACTCCCAGATCATCCACCATTTCCCGGCCCTGGAGTCCCTCTGGATAGCCCGGGACACGGCGCCTCCCTGTTTTGGAACTATGGACGGCACCAGTGAATTGTTCCGTATTTCAATGGATCTAGGGCAGGATTGGCAGGAATTTCTGGTAGCCGAGATCAATCATAATGAAACCCGATGGGCCTTGGAGGAATTTCTGTTCGGCCTTTCCTATGAAGATATCCTCAATGTACGTTCCCGGCTGGCCCGCTTTGGCATCTCCGCCGTGGGGTATGATGAGGTCCGCTCCTTCCTGGGGAACCAGCCCGCCTATGGGATGATAAGCAGCACCGACCCCCGGACCATTTATGATTTTTATGTCAATCGCCGGGACGCCGCCCAGTTCCGTAAACGGAGCGTAACTCCAGGGCCTCAGCAAACCCTGGAAGCAATTTACCTTAAATACCGCCTCACCCTGGAGCTGGAATAAGGGACCCCTCTATTGATGCGCATACTCCTCGGTCTCATTGTGGATATATTCAAGGATGATGCCAGCTTTTTCAAACATGGCCTCTGAATCACCGGCGACATGGTAACGCCGCTGGCAAACCACCCGGACAATGCCGCAGTTAATGATGAGCATGGCACAGGTCCTGCACGGGGTCATCCGGCAGTACAAGGTGGCCCCTACTATGGCAATGCCCCGTTTCGCCGCCTGGCAGAGGGCGTTTTGTTCCGCATGGACGGTGCGCACGCAATGGGTGGTAACACTCCCATCCTCGTGGAGCATTTTTTTAAGCTGATGCCCCACTTCGTCGCAATGGGGCAGTCCCGCAGGGGCGCCCACATAGCCGGTTACGAGAATCTGATTGTCCTTGGCAATGACGCAGCCTGAACGCCCCCGGTCGCAGGTCGCCCGTTTAGAAATAGCATCGCAGACCTCCATAAAGTATTCATCCCAGCTTGGTCTTGTGTACCCCGCCATTATTCACTCCTCTCCCCTATTGTACCATAGCTGCCTTGTATGTACAATATAATGGAATTGATATGAGTATATCCACCTTTCTTACGGTTTGTATGAACCCAACCCTGCAAAAAACCCTGTGCTTTTCCGCCCTGATACCGGATACGGTGAACCGGACCGGCACCCATCAGGTGGATGCCTCTGGTAAAGGGGTGAATGTGAGCCGGGTTTTGACCCAACTGGGGAAACCTTGTCTCCACCTGACCCAGCTTGGCGGCAGTCTGCGGCCCCTGTTTCTGGACCTCTGTGAACAGGACGGGGTGGCCCTTGAATGGGTGGAGAGCAGGAGTCCCATCCGTTTTTGTTATACCCTGATCAACGACGCGGATGAAAGCATTACCGAACTGGTTGAGGAAGCCGAGCCGGTGGAGGGTGAAACCGAAACGCGGCTCCTCGAAGCCTATACGCGACTCCTCCCCGGGTATGAGGGGGTCATCATTTCCGGAACCATGGCCCCAGGCTTTTCCCCCTCCCTGATACCCTCCATGGTCCGCCAGGCAAAGGAAACAGGACACGCCGTGATCCTTGACCTCCGGGGCAGGGACCTGGTAAACAGCCTTACATTCAGCCCTGATATCATTAAACCCAACCTCTTTGAATTTGCGGGAACGTTTGCCCCAGAGCTTGTTACCGGTAACCGGCTCATCACAATGTGTCTTGATGATATAAAAAAACGTATCCAGGAACTATGCCTTGATCTGTGCGAAAAATATCACTTCCGTATCCTCTTGACCAGGGGCAGCGATTCGGTGTGGTACGCCGAACCGGGTAATTTCGGGGAATATTCCTTTGAACGGGTCAAACCGGTCAATACCACCGGTTCCGGGGATGCCTTTACCGCAGGATTTGCCGCTGCCCTGGGGGAGGGAGCTGCGCTCCAGGAGGCGATTGCCTGGGGGGTCCGCTGCGGGGGGCTTAACGCGGGGTTCCTCAAGGTCGGGACGATTAAGTAAAGAGAAGTAACCGATACCTGTGCCCGCTGCAAAAGCCTGGGTTTCCCCTGGCAGATGGCAAAAATATCGAACTGCCTACTTCCCTTCCTGCAAGGTGGCTAGTTTTCGCTGCAGGGTCTTGCGGCCGATGCCAAGTACCGCAGCGGTTCTGCTCTTATTCCCCTTGAGCATGGACAAGGTATCCCGCAGGATGATCTGCTCTCCTTCCGCCAGAGTGGCGCCCAGGGGGATGCGTATCCAGCCCTCTTCGTGCTGGGTCCGCAGGGTGGGGGGTAGGTCCGCCTCGGTAATGACCTGCCCCTTGGCCATGACCACGGCGCTTTCCATGCAGTTCCGCAGTTCCCGGACGTTGCCGGGCCAGTCGTAGGCATACAGGGCGGCACGGGCCTTGTCATCAATGCTGTCCACGGGCTTGCCGTTTTCCTGGGCAAACTCCTTTAAAAACGAGGTGATGAGCAGAGGGAGGTCATCTTTCCGTTCCCGCAAGGGGGGGACGAGGATAGTCACGACGTTGAGCCGGAAATAGAGGTCTTCCCGGAAATTCCCCTGCTCTATCTCCGCTTTTAAGTCCTTGTTCGTAGCCGCCACTATCCGCACGTCGGTCTCTATGGATTCTTCCCCGCCCACCCGCTCGAAACGCTTTTCCTGGAGGACCCGCAGGAGTTTTATCTGGAGGTTCTGATCGATTTCCCCGATTTCGTCCAGGAACAGGGTTCCCTCATGGGCAAGCTCGAAACGGCCCCGCTTCCGGCTGGCGGCGCCGGTAAAGCTGCCTTTCTCATGGCCAAAAAGTTCACTTTCCAGGAGGCTGGCGGCCAGGGCTGCGCAGTGGACTTTGATGAGGGGTTTGCCCTTGCGGGGGGACAGCTCATGCAAGGCGTCGGCCACCAGTTCTTTGCCTACGCCGGACTCGCCGGTGATGAGCACTGAGGCTTTGGCGGGGGCCACACGGCTGATGGTGTCAAAGACGCGGCGCATGGGCGCGCTGGTGCCGATGATGGTTTCAAAGGGTTTGTGCTTGGCAAGTTCCTCTTCCATGCGGCGGTGCTGCAGTTCCAGCTCCCGGCTCTTGAGTGCCCGCTTCACCAGGAGGGAGAGACGGTCCAGGTTGAGGGGTTTGGTGAGGAAATCGTAGGCCCCCTGGCGCATGGCTTCTACGGCGGTCTCCACGGTGCCGTGGCCAGTGAGGACGATGACGGGGATGCCCGGGGTTTCGGCGTTGATGCGTTTGAGCAGCTCGGTGCCGTTGAGCCCGGTCATGCGGAGGTCGGTGATGACCAGGTCAATGTCCCCTTTCTGAAAGCGTTTCCACGCGGCATCTCCGGCGGCTGCGGTTTCCACGGTGTAGCCGTCCAGTTCCAGGGCGGCGGCGAGTCCTTCCCTGATGTTCTTTTCATCATCCACCACGAGGAGTTTAATGCCCATGGGGGCCTCCGTAGCTGATGAGGCGCCGTTCTTTCTGGGGGATAGGCAGGAGGATGCGGAAGCAGGCACCGGTTCCTTCCCGGGATTTCACGGTGATTTCCCCCTGGTGTTCCCGGATGATCTTGTAGACCAGGGTGAGGCCGAGCCCTGAGCCGGTTTCGGTGGTGGTAAAATACGGCTCGAATATTTTGGACAGGTGGGCTTCGGGGATACCTGAGCCAGTATCGGTGATGCTGATGCTGAGGGCGGTGTCCTGGGCTTCGGTTTTGATGCTCAGGGCGCCGCCCTGGGGCATGGCAGTGATGGCGTTTTTGATGAGGTTGAGAAGGGCTTGTTTCATGCACCGTTCATCAAACTCGATGAGGGGGAGCTGTACTGCCAGGTCCAGGGTGCAGGTGATGTGGGCTGCTTCCAGCTCGAAGGAGACAAAGCCGGTGAGTTCCTCTATGAGGGTGTTGAGGTTCCCTTCATGGAGGTCCATGTTCATGGGCCGTACGGCAAAGAGGAAATCCACCACGATGTGGTTAAGGCGGTCGATTTCTTCGTTCACCACGCCGAGGTAGGTGTCCAGGAGGGCGTGCCCTGGTCCCTGGGCGGCCAGGGTTTTCTGAATCAACTGGATGTGGATGGACAGAGAACCCAGGGGATTCTTGATTTCATGGGCTACGCCGGCGGCGAGGGTAGTGAGGCTGGCTAGGCTTTCCATACGCCGCAACTGAGCTGCTTTGCTCCGCTTTTCGGTGATATCTTCGATGTAGATGAGGGACCCTGAGACCTGGTGGTCCCGGACCAGGGGCAGGACACTGATGCTCAGGAGGCGTTCGATGCCCTTTACCTCCACGGCAAACTCCCGGTCTTCGACGCGGTCGCCGGTGAGGAGGGTGGTTTCAAGGAAGGCCGCCACCCCTTCCTCCCGGACCACGGACCAGAGGGGTTCATCGCCCTGGTCATGGTGGGTGATGGGGAGGAAACGTTCGGCGTATTTATTGGCCAGGACGAGGTTATGATTCGGGTCGCACACGAGGATCCCCTGGGCCAGGGAATCCAGCACGGTTTCCAGGCGGTCGATTTCGGTGGCCGCTGAAATGAGGAGGTCCTGGGTCTGTTCCGCCGTCATCTTGGGGAGTTTTTTTAAGGCCCGTTTGATAAAGTCTCGCATGGGTCTGCCTAGCTGTTCTCCGCTTCCATGCCGGGGGCGGCTGCCCTGTAGGGCGCGGTTCCCAGGCCCTGCCCTGCTGTTGGTAATGCCGCCGGCACACTTGGCAGGGTTCCTGGCGTCGGTACTCCTGCAGGCACTCCTCCTATCGTGCCTGGCAGTGTTCCTGCTGATGCTCCCCATGTCGGGTCTATTCCTGCAGGTGCTCCTCCTATCGTGTCTGGTAGTGTTCCTGCAGGTGCTCCCGCCGTTGAAAGCGGTACGCTTACCGGTGCCTTCACCGGAGGTGCTTCACGCAGGCAGAAGAGCTTAATCCCTTCATCAGGGAAACGCTGCTTCACCGCGGCTATGGCCCGCTCAATGCCGTGGGCCTCCTCTTCCTCACACCAGACCACCAAGGAGAAGTTCTCTTCAGGCCATATCGCATCCCCCATGCGGGGGCCGGAGGAACCGACCCCGAATACGCTGGGGTACTTGGTGTAGAACTTGCCAACCTGCTCCCGGGCAAAGGCTTCAAGGATGTTTTCTTCCACCGAGTGGTTGGCGATTATTTCGATCCGCAGCATTAGAGAACCTCCCCAAGAGACGCGGCGCCCTGATCTTTGCCGCGCTCCTCTTTCTTCGCCTGCTTCCGGGAAAGCCCGGCGGCGATCCGGTCACGGCGGGCTTCGGCCCGCTCTCTCCGCTCGTCGGAGTGCTTGTTCATGATACAGTACACCGTGGGCATCAGGAACAGGGTCATCAGGGTGCCGAAGGACAGGCCCCCCAGAACGGTCTTTCCGATGGGCCCTACCAGTTCCGACCCTTCCCCGGGGAAGAAGGCCATGGGCACGAGTCCCAGAATGGTGGTCAGGGTGGTCATCAGAAT
>JAITNU010000158.1 GCA_031290325.1 Treponema sp. | reverse complement strand
AGAGGCCAATATGAAGCCCTTCCCGTTCTTACGGCCCCGTACCGGCATCATCCAATATCATCATGAGAACTATGATGGCAGCGGCTATTTCGGCTTGCAGGGCGGAGATATCCCCCTTTTGTCCCAGATCATCCATGTGGCGGACAGGGTCGAAATTCTATACAGTACCGGACATGATAGGTTCGATGTGGCCCGGCAGGTCGTGGACTGGAAGGGCACTTGGTTTTCCCCTGAACTGTACGAGGCCTTTGCGGAGTTAAGCGCCCCCATGAGTTTCTGGCTGTCCCTGGACAACCTCTTCATTGAGACTGAGCTGTCCCACCGTATGCCCATCTATTCCATGTACCTGACCTTGCAGGAATTGCTGCCCATCGCCGGGATTATCAGCAAAATCATTGATGAAAAGTCCCCCTTCACCGGGATGCACTCCCAGGGAATCGCGGAAAAATCCGGCATTATGGCGGATTTTTATCAATTTGATGAGGACCGGAAAATCAAACTGGTCCTCGCGGCGCATCTCCACGATGTGGGTAAGCTGGTGGTACCCAACGCGATTTTAGATAAACCAGGCCGCTTGACCTCGGCGGAATTTGAGGTCATCAAGGTTCATACCTTCTACACCCGGCAGGTACTGGAGCGTATCACCGGCTTGGAAGACGTTGCCGAATGGGCATCCAACCACCATGAAAAACTCGACGGTACCGGCTATCCTTATGGGATTTCCAAGAACCGCCTCAGCTTCGAGTCCCAGTTGCTGGCCTGCATTGACATCTATCAGGCGCTGACCGAGGAACGTCCCTACCATGCGCCTCTGGACCGGGAAACGGTAAGGAAGATCATGTTTGAAATGGCGGATAACAACAGCATCAACCGCGACATAGTGGCAGATGTTTTGGAAACTCAGTGCTGATAAGGGGCTTTTTCTGCGTAAACCGCAAAATCGTAATCACACAGAACAGTTTCATTTCTTGGCGCTATTCTGTGTTTTTTTTAAATTTATATGTGTTTATATTGATTAAAAAATCGCGCTCTTGACATCCTTCTATGAGCTGCATATATTTAATAATAGTTATTATTATTATTATTTTGGAGGTAATTATGAGTGATAAGAATAATATCTCTTATAAGCCGGAGCTTGTAGAAGAGGACTGTACGGTCTATTGTAAGACCTGCAACAAGACAGTTCAGCTTAAAAAGGGCGACGAGATCCCCTTGTGCTGCGGCCACTTGATGGAAATCATCGACTGAGAGTCTGACGGCAGAAGGCTTAACTTCTGCCGTCTTTGGTATGTACTATACGCGGCATTAAAGCGTGTAGCAATAAGGAGCAATTATGTATCAGGTAAAAGAAATCAAACAGAATCTGTTCTGGGTCGGCGGAAATGATCGGCGGCTCGCGCTGTTTGAGGGGGTCTACCATATTCCGCGAGGTGTATCGTACAACGCATACCTCGTGCTGGACGAGAAGACGGTCCTCCTCGATACGGTTGACAAGGCTATTAGCGGCCTTTTCTTTGAAAATATCGCCCACGTACTGAAAGACCGGCCTTTGGATTATGTGATCATCAACCACATGGAACCGGATCACTGCGCCCAACTGCCGGAACTGGTGCTCCGTTATCCCAAACTCAAGATCGTGTGTAACGAAAAGACCCGGGTAATGATCAAAAACTTCTTCACCTTTGATATTGACAGCCGTATCGTTATGGTGGGAGATGGCGGGACCCTCTCAACCGGCGCACACACCTTTGCCTTTGTGATGGCTCCGATGGTGCACTGGCCGGAGGTGATGGTCACCTACGATACGACCGACAAGATCCTCTATTCGGCGGATGCCTTCGGTACTTTTGGTGCGCTGCCTGGTAACATCTTTGCGGATGAACTCGACTTTGAGCATGGATGGCTTGACGACGCACGCCGGTACTATACCAACATCGTGGGTAAGTACGGTGATCAGGTGCAGATGCTCCTCGAAAAGGCGGCGAAACTCGACATAGCGATGGTCTGCCCGCTCCACGGCCCGATTTGGCGCAAAGACTTCGGTTTCTTCCTGGAAAAGTACCAGCGTTGGGCAACCTATACGCCTGAGGATAACGCGGTGATGATCGTCTATAATACGGTGTACGGGAACACGGAAAACGCCGCGAACATCCTCGCAGGCGCCCTGGCCGACCGGGGCGTGCGCCGCATCGTGGTCTACGATGTCTCGGTGACCGACTCCTCGGTGATTGTCAGCGAAGCCTTCCGGTGCAGCCATATCGTGTTTGCCGCCACAACCTACAACGCCAACATCTTCGTCAAGATGGAAGAAGCCCTGTTCGATATCAAGGAGCATCAGCTCAAGAACCGGACCGTAGCACTCATCGAAAACGGTTCGTGGGCGCCTGCTTCCGGCGGTCTGATGCGGGAACTTTTTTCGTCCATGGAAAACATCACCATCTTAGGGGATACGGTAACGATAAACTCATCGGTAAAGGACTCAATCCTCGCAGGGCTCAACGCCCTTGCCGACAGTATCGTCGCCTCTATGCCTAAGAGCGCCATTGCTGCCCACGATGTTCAGTCCGCTGCGGTAGAACCTGCGGCCTTCTTCAAGCTGAGTTACGGTCTCTTCCTCCTCTCGGCAAAGGACGGCGCAAAGGACAATGCGTGTATCATCAATTCCGCGGTTCAGCTCACTGACACGCCTAAGCGTATCAACATAGCGGTGATCAAAAAGAACTATACCTGCGACATGATCCTCAACACCGGTATCTTCAACGTATCGGTATTGACAACAGATGCGGTGTTTAAGGTGTTTCAGCATTTCGGGTTCCAGAGCGGCCGGGATACGGATAAGCTGACAGGAAGCCCTGTCACCCTCAAGCGGAGTATCAACGGTTTGGTCTACTCAAGCGAAGGGACGAACGCATTCTTTTCCGCAAAGGTGATAAGTTCCACCGACTACGGCACCCACGTCCTCTTTACCGCCGATATTACAGAAGCGGCAGTTCTGGACAACACGCCGTCCCTCACCTACCAGTACTACTTCGACAACGTCAAGCCGAAACCGGCTTTTACCCGGGAAAAGAAGAAAGGCTGGATCTGCAAGATCTGCGGCTACATCTACGAAGGCGACGAACTGCCACCTGACTTCCTGTGCCCCCTCTGCAAGCACGGTGTGGACGACTTCGAGCGACTGGAATAAGGAGCTGGTACCACGAATAATATTCGTGGTACCCCTCACCCTTGCATAGCCTCTGCAATCACCCCACGGACCAGGTCCGCAAGCTGTTGCTTCCGTTCTTCCATAGGAAGGTCTGCGGTGTTAATGGGCTTGCTAAAGACCACCTTAACCGGAACAGCCTGGGCGCGGTGGGTCTTCTCAAAGACATCATAGCTGCCGATGATGGCCACAGGAACAATGGGGACTCCCGACTTGGTGGCAAGTTTCAGTGAACCTGGATGGAAGGGGAGCAGTCCCTGGCCCTTACTCCGGGTCCCTTCGGGAAAGATGATCATCCCATTTCCTGCTTTAAGCCGGTTTATGCCGGTATTAATGGTACTCAGGGCCTGGCGTATGTCTTTCCGATCAATAAAGAGCCCTCCCAGGAGGAAAATCCAGAGATTCAGAAAAGGAATCAGGGCCAGTTCTTTTTTCGCGATAAATCCCACCGGTCTACCGACCAAGGCAAGGAGGAAGAGGATATCAACGATACTCCCGTGGTTGCTGACAAAACAGAGACCTCCCTTTTTGGGGATATGTTCCCTTCCCAGAACGGTAAGACGGCAGCCGATACAGGCGATGAGCAGCCATGACCAGACCTGGGCTATCCTATATATCACCACGGACATAGGTTTTTTAAGGCCCAGGAGTCTGAGGAAAAAAATCAACAATCCAATGGGCGTACCTATCATCATAATGACCACAAGAAGGGAAAAATCTATAATCGTTTTGAATAATGCCATAACAAGCTCCTTATACCGTGATACCTGCCTGTTGTAATACCATCCGGGCGTTCTCGGGATTTTGCCATAAAAAACTATGCATTCCCAGGTGCACCGCCCTATCAACATTGACCTGCATATCATCGAAAAATACCAGGTCCCCGGGCTTACATGCCAAAGCCGCAACCAGGGCTTCGTAGATAGCCGCCTCCGGCTTAATGGAACCCACCTCACAGGAAAAGATACCTGCATCAAGCAGCCGGAACACCGGGATAGAGTCCCGTGCCCAGGCCAGAAAATCATGGGGCATATTGGAAAGAACCCCCAGCCGGTATCCTGCGGCCTTAACATCTTCCATGAGCCGCACCGTACCGGGATTTATCCCTTTCCAACTGTTCAAATCAAGACGAACTATTGTTTCGAGGGCTTCATCCTCCACAGACACCCCGACAGAGGCAAGCATCCCCCGATAGTATTCCGTTCCCGAAACCGTACCCCGGTCATACTCCCCCCGGTGCTTCCACGCCAGGGCATCTAAGGTTGCGACAGGAAGCCCTGCAATGGCGGCAAGTTCCGCCATGATCCCTTCAGCCGGGGGCAGAGAAATCACCTTACCAAAATCAAAAACCACCGCTTGCAATAACCCTTTCTGCATAGTGTTACTCTAAACGGCAGTGCAGCATTTGTCAAGTTTCGTATCAATGAAGCCACAAAAATATACAACATAATTTTATAACAAAACACTATTTTGTCTTATGCATCTTTGGGATAAAAAAATGCAAAAATATTTTTCAAATTACTTGATAAAAGAAAATAAAAGTGTTATATATTATCTAATGAACTTAAAATGAACTTAATATGGATACAAAAGGGTATATCATACTGTAAGTATAGAAGTTTAATAGAGGTGGAATGTGGAGTTAAAGATTAAAGATCGGTACACACAAAAAAAGCAAATTATGCTTTCTATGTCATACC
>JAITNU010000034.1 GCA_031290325.1 Treponema sp. | reverse complement strand
CTCGGCAGTCTCAACGTTGATAGCGCGAAGCCGCAGACGATAGCCTTTGCCCAGCGGCGTGAGGGAGCCTGAAACAATGGTATTGGCCCCCACTTTCTTGCCAATACTCTGAGCAGTTGTGTCATCAACTTCGCCGGAGAGCTGGAAATTCATCTCTCGTTGCAGCGTCTCCAGGTTTTGCCGGTCAACCACGGTGTGTGTACTGTTGTTGACAATGAAGGCAATCAATTCTTCGATGATGTAATCCGAAACAGCGGCATTGGGAGCGGTGAAGTTCAAGATCGCGACCTTAGTCTGTTCCGGCAGGCGCATGAGCAGGGTACTCATAGAACTGCTGATAGCCTGATCCATCGGAAGGGAATCCTGCTGGGCAAAAGCCGATATCGCAAAAAGAGAGAGTAGCATACCTGCCAAAAATAGTTTCATGTTTTTCATAGACAAACCTCCAATAATAATATATATCCTAGTATTCCTATATGAATACTAGGATATTTTTTCAATAGACCCTCAATAAAAAGGCGTAAAAATACCCCCGCCTGTTAGAGAACAGACTATGTATGTTCTGTATGTATAGGGGGGGGGGGGGGGGTGGGGGGGGATATTACATATCTATATACAACGCTTGTATTATCCGCCCATAGAACAACCACCCCCGTTTTTTCTGCCCAAAAATTCATTGAAACCAGACTATATTCCGGTTCAAAGCCGAAATGGAAATATACGTTCTGAAAAGACCTTCGGTGACCGATAGGTTGAATCATTATGAAAATAATTATTAATCTTTTTGATAATTTTGTCAAGGCACCTTTGAGTAAGATCAGAATAAATTTATAGGATTTTTATGACCATAAACGGCAGGATATGGTCAATCGAAGCCAATTCAAGGATATTCGGTAGTTTCTATAGAACAGATTCTGTTTTTCCCTGTGTCTTTTGCCTGATAGAGGTACTTATCTGCCAGTGCAATAAAATCATTTATCGAGGAATCCTGGGTGGGAACTATAGAGGCCAAGCCAATGCTTAGGGTGATGGACGTCATAAGCGTTCCCCCGGTAATGGGTACCTGTGTCGATTCCACTCTGGATCGGATTCTTTCCGCGATTATGTGGGCAGCTTTGAGATCCGTATGGGGCAGCAGCACGGCGAATTCTTCTCCGCCCCAACGGATGCTCATGTCTGCAGGACGCTTTGCAGAATCTACAAAGATCTGGGCCACGGTTTTGAGTAAGCGATCCCCCTGGAGATGTCCATAGGTATCGTTATAGTGTTTGAAATTATCCAGGTCTATCATCAAAAAAGACAGGGGATTTTTCTCTCTGATGGCCCGCTTCCATTCCATCTGGATGCGGTCGTTAAATGCACGGCGGTTCGGAATATCTGTCAGTGGATCGATGAGGCTCAACTTCTCAATGACCCGGCGGTGACTTATGATGTCGATATGGGTCTTGATCCGCGCCCTGACAATGGTGTTGTTAAAGGGTTTGGTAATATAATCCACCGCACTCAGGCATAGTCCCTTTTCTTCATCCTGTTCACTGTTCAATCCTGAGATGATGATCACCGGGATTTCCCTGGTTAGGGGGTTTTCTTTGAGTTTGACCAGTATATCAAATCCATTCATATCAGGCAGGATAATGTCCAATAAAATAATATCCGGCTGCTCCTCCACAGCGTATTTCAATGCACGCTCCCCTGAGTTGGCGGTGAGCACTGTATATTCAGGGGATAAAATCCGGTGGAGGATACTTACATTCGCACGATCATCATCAACCGCTAAAATTTTGAACTCCCTGTGGTTTTCATCTGATCCTATTTCGCGCTCCATCACTGGTTCTGCCGCGTCGGTCGTGGTCTGGTGTAATACGTCGAGTACGCTATTCAGTTCCGCTTCCAGGGTTTTCATCGCTTCAACAGGGACCGCATCAGGCCCGTTTCCTGAACCTTGTTCTGCCAAACAGGTTTCAATGGCCGACTGCTCAAGTTTTTCTGCGCCTATCTTCCCGGCATCGACTTTTGAAAAATCCAGAATATCATTAATACTGTGCAATAATGAATTGGACATCTTCTTAATATTCTCAAAGTACGCACGCTGGGTACTGTCCAGGTTATCGGTACGTATGAGATCACTCAACCCGATGATGGCGTTCATAGGAGTACGGATCTCATGGCTCATGTTCGCCAGAAACCGGCTTTTCGCCTGAGACGCCTCATTCGCCAGTTTGGTCTGGGCTTCAAGTTCATCGGAACGCCTGCGGATCATCCCTTCAAGGCGGTTTATTATGCGGCGGCTTATCAGGGCAAAAATCACGGATATGACCAGGGACACCAGAAACGCCCCGAGGATCGCATATATCGCCTGGGCGTGCAGGGATTTTACCGACGAGATATCAATAGCCGCCCCCAGGATGCACGCAACCTCTCCGTCTTTGATAAGCGGACGGAACACGGACATAAAGGTACCCCACTGGTTGGTCACCGGCTTTACCGTGAGGATCATCGTTTTACTCTGATACGCCTGTTCCCGTACCGGTATATATTCCTTATGAAGCTCAAGTATTTTTTCCAGCGGCGTCCCCCGGGGATAGTCAGAAGAAAGCAGGAAATGCCAGCCATCCTCTTTTCTCTGCCAGACAAAAACAGAGCGCAGGCCGCAGGAAGCCTGAATGTTTTGTACGGTCCGTTGTATATCCCAATAGACATCCGAATCTTCCCGCAGCAGCCCCTCAAGCCTTTGGGGATCCGTCAACAGGGGGAACTGGTGTTCCACGAGCTCAGTTACCTCTGCAAGGGTCTTATAGTAACTGCTGGTAATATAGGTATCATACTGAGCATATATCGTTAATCCTGCGATGCAGGAAATAACAACCGCTAAGACAATATAAATTGGGAAAAATACCTGTTCAAATTTTCTGTTCCCTTCAACCTCAATCATACTATGCCCCATACCTTGTTTCAAAGACTGGTCTCCGCAGGATTTCCGCATTAACGGGCTTACCCACCTGCGCCCCCTTATCACAATATCGGGAGTTGTGACGCCGGTCACGAAAATAACCGTATATTTTTATGCTACGGATTTTTCAGCAACTCCTGAGCGCTCCATACGGGGGAGAGAAGCCACCTTTATTATCCACATTATTCATCATATAAATCCACAAATTTTAAGATTGTAGATTATAGCGGGATTATGGTCAAGCCCTTTAACAAGTCACTTGATATTAATCTACAATAAGTATATACCAGGACTATGTCTGAACAATCAGTCAAAATGAATATAAACTACTGTATGCCTACCAGGATTCTGATGGGTGATGATTGTCTTTCCGGGAATCGGGGGCTTTTAAACGAGCTGGGGAAAAAGGCCCTGATAGTAACGGGAAGACATTCAGCCAAACAGAACGGTGCCCTTGGGGATCTGGTCAAGACACTGGAGGCGAATGGGCAGTCTTATTGCCTGTTTGATAAGGTGATGAGTAATCCCACGGTGGACTGTGCCTTTGAAGCTGCCGACCTGTGTGGAGGGTGCGACTTTCTCGTGGCCATTGGAGGAGGCTCTCCCATGGACGCGGCCAAGGTTGCTGCTGCGCTTGCGGTTAATCCCATAGCAAAACCGGCGATCTTCAGTACCACCTTCACGTCGGCCCTGCCCATTGTGGCAATTCCCACCACCGCAGGCACCGGCTCAGAGGTAACCCCCAACGCCATTCTGACCAACGACGCGGCTCAGACCAAGACCTCGGTGGCCTCCCCTGCCCTGTTCCCCCGGTTCGCCTTTCTGGATGCCAAATACATGAGCAGCCTCCCGCAGGTGGTTACCGTCAATACGGCCATTGACGCCCTGTCCCATGCGGTGGAAGGCATGCTGGCGGTCCGCTCCTCGGTGATAAGCGATCCCCTGGCCAAGGCAAGCATCAGGGCGATTGCCGAATGTTTCGGGCCTATAGCAGGGAATAATCCCGGTAAAGAGGTCCGCCAAAAGCTGCTCTGGGCCTCCACCCTGGGGGGCATGGTCATCGCCAATACAGGCACCACCGCGGTCCATGCCATGGGGTATCAACTGACCTATCATAAGCACATCGACCACGGCAGGGCCAACGGACTGCTCCTGGGGGCGTATCTGCGGTTCGTCGCGGAAAAAGAAAAGGCCCAGGGCACAAACCGGATTGGGGAAATCCTCGCCGCCCTGGACCTGGGGAGCCTTGAGGATTTTTCCGCACGCCTTGACATACTCTTAGGTCCACGGGAAAAAGTGGATGCTGCGGCCCTCGAAGGCTATGCTGAAAAAGCATTCCAGGCAAAGAACATCGCAAACTCTACGATAAAGCCTGAAAAGGCGGATTTACTGGCGGTATTGCAGCAGTCCTTCAGATGATTCGAGTCATTGTTTTAGCGCGGAGGATGTTTCTCCGCCTAGGATTTTTCCTGTCTTTTTAAAAGATTTCTTGCCATATCCAATAAAAATTCTTGCGTATCATCAGTTAATTGTCCAAGAATATCGACCAGCTCTTTTTCATAAGGAGAGGGGGAACCGAACATTTCACCGTTCCCGCTTCGTAGCCATTTTTCCTGAACATTAAAAGTCGTACATATCATTTTGATATGTTTTTCGGTGAGATTGCTTTTTCCTATCTCAATCATGGACATGGACGTCTGAGTTAAACCGATTCGTTTGGCAAATTCACTTTGATTGATATCCAGGGTCTTACGAATGGCCCGTATTCTATCGAGGATCGTTCCTTCACTCACAATCCTAATAATATCAAATTCTTAATCACTTTACAAGAAAAAATATCAATTACTTAATAAAGTTCTTGACGAATTATTAAAGTTTAGATATAATTTTATCGAAGGTTTAATAAAGAGTCCTCACCGCGGCGGGGTATTAAACCTCCTGTGAAGAAAGGTGCTTGGTCGCGCTCCATGCGGGTGCGTGGATTGAAACAAACCGTAAAGAGGTGATTATGCGAAACAAACAAGTAGAGACGGTTCACATTTTCCGGCAATTAAGCCCGGAAAACCAGGCCGATTTCCTCACCTGCGTTCATCTTGCGCAAACTGCGGAAAATTCGGCTAAGAAGTCCCTTTTTTGGGGTATGCAGCCGGCGACCGACAGTTCCGAGCCGGCTTATGGCCAACCGGTAACGAAGGTGGCGCGGAGTGTGAAAAGCCTTGACCGGAACGGGATATAACACGCCCTGGGGCGTTTTATATAGAAAGCAGACTGGTGTTAAACGCAACGGCTTTTCGGCAGCGGGTAACGCTTTCTGCATCAACAATTTATTCCACAAATAGGAGATGGAATTATGCACAACAAGAAGTTCTTGACGGGAATACTCAGCCTTATGCTGGTATTCGGGTTATTTTTCTTTGTCGGATGCCCGGCTGATGATGATGGCGGTGGTAGCAGCGGCGGCCCAGCGATGGTTAACGCCTTTGCTATAACGTTAACGGCGAGTGCCGGAGCCGCGCAGCCGACGGCGATTAACCATGCGCAGTATAGCGGCGTGGTAACCTGGGCGCCTATGGCCGCTACATTTGTCGCCAATACGGCCTATACGGCAACGATAACACTAACCGCCCAAAATGGCTGGACGTTTGACGGTGTGGCGGCAGGGGTATTTTCAGTACCAGGCATGACCATGGTTACTCCCAACCCTGCCAATAGTGGGAACTTTGCGGTGACTGTAACGCCGACTGCGGCAGCTGCTGCTAATCCCCTGGTTGGCTCGTGGAGAACGGGGGCAGCAAACAACACAGTCAATGATCTATACGTCTTCACGAATACTGTGGCGTATTACACTATCGGAAACGGCATGGATCCCGCTGGGACCATCAATGTGGATACCGGCAAAATTCCGATAGTCCCCGCCGTAGGCGGGGCCAGTCAGAACTATGATTACGCGGTTACGGGAAGCAACCTGGTAATACAGGGAAGCTATGTCCTGGACCCCACCACCAATGCCCCTACAGATATAACGCTAACCAGAGCCGAGGGAACAACCGGTACCGCACCCTATGGTATCTGGTATAGGGTTCAGGGGGCTGAGACCGACAGTATTTTGCTGGTAATCAGGCAGAGCGGCGAGGTGTATTCATGTATTGGAACAACCGAATGGACTCGACGGTCATATACGTTAACGGGTACCGCTGCGACCCCGCTTATCCAGTGGACTGGTGGAGCTACTACTACGTACAGCATTGATCCCGATGATAATAGAAATGTAACTATCGGAGGTACGGCGTACACCAAAGTAACCTTGCCATAGGGCAATGGCGTCAAGCGGTGTCCGCTTGTCCAAGATAGTAAGCGGGTGAAAACTCGCAAAAAAAGGTAACGCGTCGCATCAAGCGGCGCGTTGCTTTATGGAGCAATTCTAAATTGGTAACTATTCAGTCGTATTAAAA
>JAITNU010000210.1 GCA_031290325.1 Treponema sp. | reverse complement strand
GCCCAGTATACGTCCCCTGCGGCGGATATGGGGTCGCCCACGTTAAGCCGTCTTAACGTGATAAGCTATGTGGGATACAGCGAGGGAGACGGTACGGAGGCAAATCCCCTGACGGGCTATAGCTATAATCAAAAGCAATACTATATTGCGGACCTTTCGACCATGCCCCCAGTCTATAACCTTACCCAGCAGGTCTATATCGTAAAACACGCGGACGGAACATCTTATTCCAAGGTTCAGATAAAATTTCTTGATTCCATAGCTTCAGTAAAAAAAGGAAACAGTAGAATATATGAAATTACTTACGCAACCATTCCTTAAGGGTATTTTCTTGATTGTCCTGCCGCTCATAATGATTATCGGTGGCTGCGATACATCAACGGGGTCGGAGCCTGAGCCGCAATCCGGTGTTTTTAAGCCCGGCACCTATACTGCGGAAGCCCAGGGTAGAGATACTGTTACCTTGTCCGTTCTGTTTAGCGCGAACGCAATCAAGAACGTTACGGTTATTCAGCATAAAGAATCCACTGACCGTGACGAAGTGGCAATCGCGTTATCCCGTATTCCTTCATACATAGCTCTGTACCAAACATTGTCGGTTGATGTTGTTAGCGGGGCCACCCTCACCAGCAATGGAATTCTTGCTGCGGTTGAGGATTGTGTCCGGCAGGCCGGCGGCGATGCGGCCGTCGCGGACCTTAAGAAATAGCGTTGATGATGTTTTACCTTAGATGAATAGAAGTCGTTACGTTTTTGTTCTTGCGATATGCTTTTCGGTATTCTTCCACGGAGCAGTGTTTCTGTTGGTTCCCGGAATTCCCGCGAAACCGGTCACCCCGGCGCCGGATCCGGAACTCCGAATACTAAACCTGTTCAATCTGGATGTTCTCGAACCTGAGATTCTGCCCCCGGCCCCCACGCCGCCGCACCCTGCGCCGCCGCCTCCGGCGAAGGACAACACCCCGCCGGAGGAAAACGCCATCCCCGAAGTTGCCGTCATTGTCCCGGATCAGGCAGCGGCAAACGAGCCATCCCTGACCGGGACTTCCGCCCTGGGGGAACCCTCCGTCGCGGACATTCCCGCTGCCTTTCCCCCGCAATGGTCCCGCCGGGAGGACGCAATAAACCGTTACGCCGGAAAAGTCCGCTCCCTTATCGACAGCCGCAAGGAGTATCCTTATCAGGCGCGGCGGCAGGAACAGGAAGGGACGGTAATAGTACGGTTTGTATTAACCCGGAACGGGAGGCTTGTGGGGGAACCTGCGCTGGAACGAAAATCCCGGTACGAACAACGCTTCCGCTCTGGAAGCGGTCAGGAAAGCCCTATCCGCCCTTCCCCCCGGAGATGCCGGATGAGGAAATGAGCTTTTCGGTTGCGGTAGTGTTTTCGCTGCGGTAAGGAGTTGTTCTATATTTAAAATAGCTTTCCCAAAACTTCAGTTTTGAGAAAGCCATTGATTTTTGGCCTTTCTGGAAAGCGCTATCACTACATTTGTAGCATCCGCTACTATCGCAGATGGCGCAATTGTTCGTTAAGCGCAACCAGACTGTCCACAAGACGGAGCGAAGGCCGCAGGAACATCGCCGAAGGAATAACGCTGATATTACCCTCCATGCCCGCACGGGTGTTTCGTATCACCGAATCGGCCCCAAGAATATCATCCGCACTGGTAATGGACATGGCCCCAAAAAGAAAGTCAGGATTTTCGGCAAGCAGGTACTCGGACGAAAGGATAGGCTGTTCCGTCGGAAGCCCTGCGGCGATGTTTTCGGTGTCGAGCAGGGTGAGTATCTCCCCGGGGAGCGAGTGTTCGGTAAAGGCCATGACCGGATTTACCGAGTACAGAAACGCCCCTTTTAACGGGGTTCCCTCTGTTCCCAGCGATTCGGCAAGCGCGGCAAGGATCGCTTCTTTTTCCGCGACCAACGCCTCCGCTTCCGTGCGTTTTCCGGTAAGCGTTCCCAGTAGCAGCGTTGTGGTAAAAATATCGTCTATCGAATCTGCGCCGTGAATAAGCGCATGGTATCCCCGGGAAACAAGATCGCTGATAAACGCCGCGTTCATCGCGTTGCCCAGGATCAGGTCCGGCTCTAAAGCGATAACCCCCTCAAGATCGGGCCGCGCCGCGTTCCCAATTTTTTTTAACGCCCCGGTTTTTTCCTGGGGCCAGATCCCCTCGCGGCTTTCAGGAATGGCGGCGATTGCGCTTTCCGCGCCCAGCAGGTAAAACGTTTCTACTGCACCCGGAGAAATCACAATGATACGCCGGTATTCGGCAACCAGAACGCGGTTCCCCTGTTTGTCGGCCACATATTCAACGCCGTCCTCTGCAACAAGCGACCAGTAGGTCTCCACGGCAGTATTTGTCCCGGAGTCGTCTGGTTCAGTTTCCCTGGCAGGCCCGGTGTCAACAGCCTTGGGCGCACAGGAAGCAAGAACCGCAAGAAGCGCCGGAACGAGAACCCGCGCAATACATCGAAAGAACCGTGAATAACAAGTGCTCATGCCCTTGCCGCTTCGAGCATTGCTTTACACGCGGCCAGCGCCGCCTCTATATCCGCCTGATCCGGGTGTTTGGCCGCCTCCAGATGACGCTTCATCCGCTCCTCGTCCATTGCATGGGGATGACCTGGAGGCAGTTGCTTGAATTGTTCTGTCAACGCCAGATCGATTTTTCCCTGACACAAAAAACAACCCAGGCAGGTATTTTTCTCCGACACAAGCGCTTTCATCGTTTCGGCAGTTTCCCGTGCGTGTTCCGAATCAGCGTACGCTCCCAGCGTCCCGAACAGCCCGACCTTACGCCCTTCCAGCTTGCGGATATAGGCGAGGCTCTTCGCGTCGGCGGTCCCCTTATCAACCCAAAACCCCAGCAGCATCACCGGCGCGCCTTCATCTGGCACATCCTCTATGGGTATAATTCGCGCCACCTCTCCCAGCCCCTGCGCGATCCCCTCGGCCACCTTACGGGTATTCCCGGTCTTGCTTGAATACACAAGCAGCACTTTTTCAGAATCATTCATTTTCTTACTCCTTATATAAATGTTAGCCTTGACTAACGTAATCATAGGTTAGATAAAGCTAACATTTATGTCAAGCGGATAGAGGAGAAAAAATGAGAAAATTAAGGAAAATTTACCTACAAAGTGCCGACGCTTGTTGAAATACCGCGAAAAAAATGACGATACTGCTACCGTTTTATGTATTAAAATTGCGGCATGAGATAGTTTTGTCGTTTTATCCCCTTTTCCATTGTATCCCGATTATGCTATAATAAAGGTATGCCATCATGGTTCACTACAATAGAAACAACGATTAAAAATTTCCTGGTACAAGCGGCGGATAGGCTGCATAATCAGAGGCCGCCAAACCGGTGGAAACCGATCCTCTTCGGTTTCGCCGGATGTATCCTCCTGCTTTTAGGTCTTATCACGATAGTGTCGATGATAAATCAGCGCCGTGGTACCGTATCGGCGTCCTCCAGAAACCTGGCCAATGCCTTTCAGCCCTTGGCCATTCCTGCGGAGGAACTCTTTCTCCCGGATGAACCGGATTTTATCCCAGGGGTCCTGGTGGACCGGAAGCCGAAGGAATCCTGGACTTCCGAGGATATCCGGCCTTTCTGGACGGATCCTGCGACTACGGATCCTGATGTATGGCGGAATAGGATAAAAACCGCAATTGATGAACTTATGGAAGGTGTTCCATGATGAAAGGTTTTATGAAAAAACGCTGCCTCCTGTGGTTAATGGCAGGGTTCTTTGTTTTTGAGACCCCTCCGGTGTCGTCTCAGCCCTTCCCTGACCTGGAACCAAAAGAGGCCATTTCCTATTCACGGATAGTCCAGGCGGTGGTTGGCCAGCAGGTGGAGATACCCTTCCGGGGTGCCGGCTGGGTGTATCTGGGTGAAATGAATTCCCAGCGGGGTATCGACTATGATTCAAGACGGCTTGATAATGAGGGACAGAGCTTCATTTTCCAGGCCGGAGGGGCAGGAACCTATGGGCTTAAATTTTATAAACAGGACTTTCTACAGGATTATATCGTAAATGATTATGTGCAGGTGATAGTAAGCGATGCTGCCGAGCCTTCGGGGAACGGTTTGTTTAAGGCCCCTGTTGACCACGGCCGGGTTATTGCGGAACCTCGCTGGCCTGCGCTCCCTGAAGACCCTTCCACGCCCTCGTCTAAGCCTCCGGTAACGCTCCCGGCTGCGCCCACCCCTGCCGCAATAGCGCCGCAGCGGGTTACACCACCAGCGGAATCTCCGCCATCAGCGGATGTACCACCCCAAGCAACGCCGGCCGCTATACCCCCCGAAACCACCCCGCAGCCTTTGGTGAATACCCTCCTGCTTAATTATTTGCAACAGGCCAGGGAAGCTCAGGAGGCCGGAAAGATCCCGGAAGCCCTTTCCTTGCTGGAACAGTTCCGGGAACAGTACCCCTTGGGGAGTGATGAAGCCTGGTGGCTTTACGGTCAAGTGCTTGAAGCCAATAGTCAGGTCCGGGATATACGTTCCTCCCTGGATTACTACCGCCGTCTTATCCGGGATTATCCCCAAAGCCCCCGCTGTACCGATGCTAAACGGCGTATCGCCTATTTAGAGCGGTATTATTTTAATATCCTATAGGGACTGCGGAACCGTGGAACTTCGAGGAATGCCCATGGGGAGCAAGACATTAAAATCCTGATAAAGATTGGAGGGTCAACCTGATGCATAACCCCCTGTTTCATCGGCTTGCACTCCTCACCGGTGTTGAAGTGATGGAAGTCCTCAGCCGTACCACGGTAATCGTCTTTGGTGTGGGCGGTGTGGGGAGCTGGTGCGCCGAGGCCCTGGCCCGTTCGGGAGTCGGCAACATTGCCATCGTTGATTCGGACACGGTCTGTGTTACCAATATAAACCGCCAAGTCCAGGCCACCAGCCGTACCGTCGGGCACTCCAAGGTTGCGGTGCTCAAGACGCGGCTTGAGGAGATCAACCCCAGATGCAGGGTTACGGCCTTTGGCAAGGTTTTCTCCCAGGAGAGTGCGGCTTTGTTCGGTATCGAAGATGCGGACTATATCATTGATGCCATTGACAGCCTCACCCATAAACTCGACCTTATCGAGTACGCCTGTCACGCGGGGGTAGGGCTTTACGCGTCCATGGGAATGGCCCGGAAGCTCGATCCCACCCAGCTTAAAACCGCGGATATCTGGGAGACCCAGGGTTGTCCCCTGGCGCGGCTCGTGCGGTCAGGCTTGAGAAAGCGGGGGTTTCAAGGGCATTTCACCGTGGTGTACAGTGCCGAGCGGCTTCCCCTGCACGACGAAATCGAGGCTGTCTGCGGTTCCGCCCAATGTTTCTGTTCCTCCCGGATCTGTTCAGATGGGGAAGCGGATCCAGCCCAAGACAAGCCGGTTGAGTGGTGCAGTTCCAAGAAGGTGATCAACGGAAGCGCGGTCACCGTTACCGCAAGCGCCGGCATGATCCTGGCAAGCCTGGTGATCCGGGATATCTATGCCCGGTCCGCTTCATGAGTAACCGTTTTCTCCGCCGGGCCGGGGCAAGTACGGTGGTCCAGAAACTGGTTGCCAAGGCCGTCCTGGAGCAGAACCTCGTGAAGCGCAACGACCGGATCCTCATCGCCGTTTCCGGCGGGAAGGACTCAACGGTCCTCGCCTGGGCACTTGAGGCAATACGTCCTGCCCTGAAACGGGACTACGAACTCGCGGCGCTCCACATTTCCAGTGACTTCTGCGGCTGCTGTAAAAAATCCGTTCTTGCCCAAAGGCTCGCCGCCTGGGGCATCCCCTTTACGGATATTTTCGTCCCCATCATCGGGCGGCTCAAAGCAGGGGAAAAGATGAACTGTTACTGGTGCTCCACCCAGCGGCGGACAGAACTCCTCAAATACGCGGTAGAAAACCACTTCAACAAGATCGCCCTGGGGCATCATCTGGACGACATCATCGAAACCTTCTTCATGAATTTGACAGCCAAAGGGGAACTTTCCACCATGCCCATGGTCCTTGCCTACCGAAAGTACCCGGTAAGCCTCATCCGGCCCCTGGGCTATGTAGAAGAACAACAGATAATCGCCTGTGCCACTGAAAAAGACATCCTCAAGGCGGCCTGTACCTGCCCCTACGGTCTCCATTCCCAGCGCCGGGATATACGGAAACGCATTGCCGACTTTACCGGCAACTCCGGGACGGTCAAGCGGCGTATCTTTAAGGCCCTGGAAGGACACCTGAATAATCCGTTAGTACCCAGGAATCAAACTGAAGAATATTAAACACAAGTAAGCGTATTGCCGGTGAGACGATTTAAGGTATATTATAGTTATATCAGCGATTTACTAAGGGGATTTTTATGAAAACTACATTGAAGATTGATGGGATGTCCTGTGAACATTGTGTCCGGCATGTAACCGAAGCCTTGACAGGTATTGGGGGGGTAACGTCCGCCTCGGTGAACCTCAAGAAGAAGAATGCGGTGGTGGAACACGGTGAGGGGGTTACTCTGGAAACCATGAAAGCCGCGATTACCGAAGCGGGGTACGAGGTGGTGGCATAGGGAAAGATACGGTCTTGATCGTGTTGTCCCGGGGATGGGGGGCAATCACCAGGGGAATGTCAAAGACTTCACTGAGAATGTCTTGCCGCAGTACCTCATCGGGTTTCCCCAAGGCAGCGATGGTTCCCTGGGTTACCAGGGCAATACGGTCGGCAAATAAGCCTGCCAGGTTAAGATCGTGGATGCTCACCAGTGCACCGATGCCGGAGTCCGCCATAGAGCGGACGAGGCTCATGATCATGAACTGATACTTGGGGTCCAGATTATTGGCCGGTTCGTCCAGGAGGAGGAGCCGCGCTTCCTGGGCCATGGCACGGGCAATGAGGACCCGCTGGAATTCCCCCCCTGAGAGTTCCGTAATCGGCCGGGCCTCAAACCCCTTAAGCCCAGCAGCCTTAATTGCCCGCTCCACTGTGTAGCGGTCTGCGGTGGTTTCGGCGCCAAAGGCGCCACGGTAGGGAAAACGCCCCTGGGCTATAGTTTCCTCTACCGTAAAGGGCCAGAGGGTGGTGGTGTTCTGAAAAAGGAAACTGATGTTCTCCGCCTTCTCCCGTTTTCCCATAGTGTCTATGTTTTTTCCGTCCAGCAGCACCTGGCCGGCCAGGGGTGGTATGAAGCCGCCGATGGTTTTAAGGAGGGTGGTCTTCCCGCCCCCGTTGGGACCGGCCAGGGCAACCAGTTCCCCAGGCTTGACCGTAAGGGTAATATCCTGCAATACCACTTTATCCCTGAACCCTATGGTGAGGTTTTCCAGTTCCAGCCGCAAGGGCGTTTGAAGGGGTTTCATCAGAACCGTCCCAGATGCCGGCCATGACGGGTCAGGAGATAGATGAAGAAGGGCGCTCCTCCCAGGGAGGTGATGACTCCGATGGGTAGTTCCATGCTTCCAAAGGCGCGGGCGACTATATCTGCCAGCACCACGAGGAGTGCCCCGGCCAGGGCCGAAGCGGGGAGGAGCCGCCTATGGGATGGACCGGTAACCATACGAACTGCATGGGGGGCAATGAGGCCCACGAAGCCGATGATCCCCGCAGCGGAAACTGCGGCGGCTACGGCCAGGGATGCTCCCAGGGCGATGATGAGCCGGGTCTTCCTGACATCAGCCCCCAGGCTTTCGGCCACTTCCTCCCCTTGGAGGAGCAGGTCCAGGGGCCGGTGGGATAGGAACACGATGAGGCACCCGATGATCATCACCGGCAGCATGGCAGGTAATTCGGGCCAGGATGCCCCGTTAAGGCTGCCGAGGAGCCAGTAATAGACCCGGTGCAGGTCCCGGTCTTTCAGCGCCAGGATGAGGGAAAGGAGGGAGGAAAAGAAAGTCCCCAGGGCTGTACCGGCCAGGAGCAGGGCCACTGCCGAGGGGGGATTTTCCACGCTCCGGGATATGACAAAGGCCAGAAACACCGCCCCGAGGCTCCCGGCAAAGGCGCAGAGTGAAACCGGGGAAACGCCAAATCTGGCAAGGGGACCTGAAAAGGAAAGGCCCGTTACCATTGCCAGGGCAGCACCCAGGGCGGCTCCAGAAGAAGCACCGATCACGTAGGGGTCTGCCAGGGAGTTACGGAAGATCCCCTGAAAGGCTGCGCCGGATACTCCGAGGGAAGCTCCCACGGCCATAGCCAGGAGGACCCGGGGCAGGCGTATTTCGAAGAGCACCAGGGCTGTGGTACTCTCCAGAGCTGGTTCAGCCGCTCCCTTGAAGAGGGACAAAAACGCCCAATACAGATCCGCGGGGCTGAACCTCACGGACCCGACGAGTAAGCCTCCGAAAAAGGCCAGCACCAGGGCCAGGGAAAGGCCCAGGATAAGGGGCGCGCTTATATGCCGGATCACGGATACTGCTCGCAGTTCATAATTTTCCCCAGAGTATTTCGGAAATGGCCAGAACCGCATCGGCAAGGCGAGGGCCATAACGGTACAGGGTATCCGCGTTTACCAGGGCGATATGGCCGTCCCGTACTGCCGGAATCCGCTGCCACCCGGGACGCCGGGACAAAGCATCAGGGGTTATGATTCTCCCATGATCATCCCCGGCGATGATCCAGGCAGGCCGCCTGAGCAGGACCTGTTCGGTGCTGACCACTGGGTATTGTTCACGTAAATCCTCGAAGATATTCCTCCCTCCCCCAAGCCTTATGGCCTCGTTGATAAAGGTATTGCCCCCGGCGCTCATGAGGGGTTCATCAATGAGTTCCCAGAATACCGCAGGCCGCTCCTTGCCCCGGCTCCGTTCTTCAGCCCGGCGTATCTTAGCCTGCATGATCGCCACTACTTCCCCAGCCTCCTGGTCATAGCCAGTAAGACGCCCCAGGGTCTCGATAGTCTGGTACACCTGCTCGAAATTCAGAGGTTCCACCGCAAAGGCAGGGATGCCAAGCCGCTCCAATAGGGTGATAATCCGCTCGTGCATAAGCCCTGAGAGGAGCACCACATCGGGCTTGAGGACGGCGATCTGCTCCACACTGATGCTTATCCCTGAAAATCCCCCCACTTTGGGCCGAGCCTGGGCCTCTGCCGGGTAGTTGCAGTACTGCGTCACCCCCACGACCTGTTCCCCTGCCCCAATAGCAAAGAGGATCTCCGTTATTGCCGGGCTTAGACTCACGATACGCTGGGGCGGGGCCTTGAGGGTGAAGGGCCTTCCCAAAACATCGGTAAGATTAAGGGGAAAATTCGCCGTTTCCCCAGCATATAAGGTGGAAATGCTGAGTATCAAAACCACCAAGACAAGGCATTTTTTTATGTTCATCCCGTTCCTCCCTTATTATTCCAAATTATTCCAAAAAGATAAGTCCGCTTTGGACTACTCAAAATGCATCCGTATCCCCAGGGTCACGGTAAGCCCCGGCATGGGGTAGTCGTCAAAGGACTCGTAGGATTGGTTCAGGATGTTGCGGATAACCCCAAAGGCCGTCAGATTTTTGCCTCTCTTCTGGTTGACATTGACATTGACCCGAAAATAGGGATTCAGTTCGGTAATATTGGCGGTATCGGCATAGCGCAGGGTTTCGTAATGGCCGGAGATCAACAGGGAACCGGTTTTCCAGGGGATATCCAGCGACGCACCGATAGTGTGCATGGGCATATAGGGGAGGCGTTT
>JAITNU010000206.1 GCA_031290325.1 Treponema sp. | reverse complement strand
CAGGGCGACGGCATTTACTTTTCATCTCGAAGCGTCGAAGTTTCTTTAACCAATGCAACTCGTACTGGAGAGAGGACAAGTCAATCTGTCTCCAGATCAACTTGATCTCTTTCCAGATCGCCTACAAGTCCGAAGGCTTCGGATTCACGTCCGATGGTTTCGGCTTCAAGTCCGAAGGTGTCGGATTCAAGTCCGTAGGTTTCGGATTCAAGTCCGAAGGTTTCGGATTCAAGTCCGAAGGTTGCGGATTCAAGTCCGAAAGTCTCAGGTCAATCTGGAGATAGTGAGCAAGTAAATGGCGGAGCCCTGATTAGCCACCGCGCCGTATTGATGAAGGACTATAGCCTCATGAAGAGTAAACGCCGCCGCCCTGGCAATACGCCCACTTGAAACTTCAAAGTGAGATTTGTATATTAACTCAATGAAGTTATTATTACGGGGGAAAGGAACAGGTTATATCTTTTTCATCGCGATGATGATCTGGTTGTTCATTGCCGGTTTGCCCCGTTCTGTAGCGCTCCCCTATACAGTAATTTCCGCAGGGGATCCCATTCTTGACGATCTTCGTTTTTTGGTTCGTGAATCAGGCCGTAGCTTCCTGTCGTTTACGCCGCCCCTGTCACGGGATGAGGTGCTGCATATACTGGATGAGATCGACACGGAAAAGCTCGGGGAAGCAGGAAGCAAGGTGTACCGGCGGGTTTATGACGCCCTCAATCCGGCTTCTCGCTTCTCTGACGAGTTGTTCAGCCTTGACGCCCACTTGCAAATCATGCCGGAATTCCGTATCCGTACCAATACAGACTTACCCTATAACAGGGATTATCCGGTAAGCCCCACTTTTCTGTCCTTACCCATAAGCCTGCTGTTCGCGGATACGGTACAGCTTGCGGTAGAACCTATCATTACGCAGGACCCGACTTATTACGCGGAATCCGGTTCTCACGGGGGAACCAACGTTCCTTTTGATATAGAACAGGTCGATATGAACATGCCTCTGCGTGGTTTTATCGCCACCGGTAGTGCGTGGTGGAATCTACAGCTTGGGCGGGACAAGGTATCATACGGGTTGGGACATACGGGGAACCTCGCCCTCTCCGATACCCCAGATTACTATGATTTTCTCCGGCTCTCCTTCTTTTCGTCCAATATCAAGTATTCGATGTTTATCAGCCAGATGCCCCTCATTACCACCGGCCTTATTGCCGATGGGCATATTCTTACTTCCGGCGCTGAGTTGCTTACCGAGACCACCCAGCGGTATATGTACCTGCATCGTCTGGATGTGAGGTTGTTCCGGCAGGTGTCCCTGGGCATAAGCGAAGGTATAATGGCCGGGAATACCTCGCCGGAATTGCGCTTCCTCAATCCCTTTGCTTTATTCCATTCGTTCTTCGCATGGCGGGATTATCCCAAGTGGAGTGAGGGAGGCGGTGATTTAGTCGGCTCCATGTTTTCGCTTGATATTGAATGGGCGATACTGCCTTCGCTGGCCATTTACGGACAATTTGTGATGAATGAATTCACTATGGCGATGGAGCTTACCGACCACGATAATCCTCCCGATGAGTTGGGTTTCCTTGCGGGGATAGAATATACCCAGTCCTTCAACAACTGGAACGCGCTTTTCTATGGGGAGTTCGTCTATACCGATCCTTATCTTTATACGCTCTCTAGTCCTTTCAGCAGTTTTATCTGGATGCGCCGGCTCGCCCAGATGGGGAACAAGCCCAATTGGTACCGCTGGATAGGCCACCCGGCAGGAAGGGATACCATACTTTTTACGCTGGGGGCGACACTGACAAAATCAGATCTGCGCTTTGCCTTTGACATTACCTTGATCAATCAGGGAGAGCATAGCATACGCTGGGATTGGCTTCACAGTCAGGAAGCCCGGGCAGAGCGTACACCTTCGGGCATAGCGGAGCAAAAACTATCCTCCGGCCTTGAGGCTGCCTGGAAACCGATCTCCTGGCTTACCCTTACCGGGTATATCGGAGGCGCTATGGCATTTAACGCGAATCATGTGGAAGGGAACCAGCAATACGGTATGGAATTTTCGGCTTCAGTGGCCGTTGTATTTTAATAAGAAGATATGATATGGAGAAAATAGTGAGTAAAAAAAATGGATTTTTTTTAGTTTTATGGATAGGCATCGCGGTCTTACCGCTTGTGGCGCAGACCTACGTGTCTGTACCGGTGGACGCCCCTGTTTATCACATCCTTGAACAGGCGGCCCTGCGGGGCTTATGCGGTCCTTTACCCGCAGTGAAACCTTATTCCAGCGCGTTCGTCCTTTCGATCATAGACGAGATACTCAACACCGAAGAAACACGGCGTTTTGGTACATTAAGCGAGAAGGAAATACTCATTCTGAAATCGGTCAGGAAACAGTACAGCAAGCCGGAGGAAGGATTGGATTGGGGACGCGGCGCTTATTATTTTGAGAACAATGATCAAATCCATCTGTCCGCTGACATAGGTATGCAATATGAATCAATTTTTTCAGGATCCTTACAAAATTCTGAGGGAATGTTGGGAATGGATAACTGGATAAAGGCATTTATAAACGGAGATATAGGCGCCCATTTTTCCTACAATTTTAATATTGCAGGCGGCGTCTTGCGTTCTCCCCGCAGGCAACTTGGGACATATTGGACCTATTATGAAGGTTATACAGATTCTGAAAATCCTGATATCAATGAAAAGATTACGGTTTATAGTGAACCGCTTGCTTCGTTTCCCTATAGCTATAAAAAACGTTGGGATGGGTTTGTTTGGGGATTGGGTGATGTTTCCAATAGCGGCCAGCTTCCCTGGCCTGATGATATTTCCATCGGGTATACCACCATGCCCGAACTGGGCGGTTCCCTTCTTGGCGGCCATATCACCTACCGGGCGGGAAGAATTGACCGGGAATGGGGTGCCATGTCAAAAGGCAGTAGCCTGACGCTCAATCAGTCAGCCCAGCCTTTTTTGGCCCTGGAAGCCACCGCCACGCCTCTCTCCTGGCTCAGCTTTTCATCATTGACCGGCGTACTTGAGTATTATAACGCGAAGGGGATCAAAGTATCCGCTAATACCAATCAAAACGCCTTTTCCATAACCCAGGCAGAAATCAATTACAAAAACTATATTCACCTTGATTTTGGCAGTACCGTTGTCTGGCCGAAACGTTTTGAGCTGGGTTA
The DNA here is from genome assembly GCA_031290325.1 of Treponema sp. Lineage (GTDB taxonomy): Bacteria > Spirochaetota > Spirochaetia > Treponematales > Breznakiellaceae > JAITNP01. The sequence goes on along the minus strand of JAITNU010000206.1, from coordinate 1,524 downwards.
CCTTTTTCCGCTGATGGATAATTTTTTGTATCAGGATAACATCGGTGACTTTGACAATATGGCTATGTTCTTCAATTTAAAAGGCCAGTATCCCGGCATCGCAAGCGCCTGGCTTTCCTTTTTCCTGGACGAGATTAACCCGGAAAAGAATATATTTGAACTTGACAAGGCGATGTACGCATTTCAGGTGGGAACAAACGTCTTTATCCCCTGGCTACCCTTTACCTCCGTGTCTTTGCGTTATACCAAAATAGAACCCTACTGCTACACCCATACACGGGAAAATGTTCCCTGGTATGGGGACACGCTTATGGAAACATCTTATACCAATAACGGCAGAAGCCTCGGTTACTATCTGCCGCCTAATTCCGATGAACTCCTGTTCCGCATTGAAACCTTGCCGGAAGCCTATACCGCCGGGCATCTGCAATACCAGATGATACGCCATGGCGCCGATTATGGTGAAAGCGCGGTTGACGGCAGTTCTTTTTTATCCGAGTTGGGGGGGAACAGAAGCACAGACCCGGTACTCAGAAAATACTTTCTCCGTGACGGGGCGTATCAATGGCTTCACATCGTCAAGCTGGGGGCGGAACATACCTTCAGTATAAAGAACTCCATGCCGTTTCAGTTGTTCGGTGAAGCCGGGGTAGTGTTCTCCTATTTTACCAATATCGACGGTAAAGCCAACTCGGGTAGCGCGTCCGAGTATAAGGTGATAGATACGGAAATGTATCCCAAATCAACCACCTTTATCGCCACCATCGGTATCCGGGTATTCCCGAAATAAGAGGAATTAAACAAGTGTAGCCCTACCCATCTCTCTTATTTCTGCTTCTTTTTCTGATAAGTCTCATATTCCACAAGCATCGAACTGATGAAATGTTCCATTGAATACTTTCGAGAAATCTGCTCGGACGCCTGCCTCATCCACGCCTTCATATCCTTATCGCTCAAAATAGTGACAGCTTTTTCCCAGAGCAGGAGGTCATGCTCCACCGTCCAGCCGTTTTTGCCATCGACTACCATACCGGCGATGCTTAAATCAGCGGCGGCCACAATGGGAAGGCCGGACGCTATCGCCTCGATAAAAGTAACTGGATGTACTTCGCTGTGGGAGGCGCTCATAAACAAATCAGCGGCGGCATAAGCGTATTTGATCTCGTCAGGCCAGCGGAGATAACCGGTAAACACGAGCGACGCGCTGATACCCAGCTCATAACCATAGGTCTGCAAGGCACCACGCTCAGGGCCGTCCCCAACAAGTACGAGTTTAGCCATTGGACGCCGGATAAGAATTTCCCTGAAATTTTTGAGGAGGACGCCGATATTTTTTTCACGGCCCAGGCGCCCTACAAAGAGGATCATGTCATCACCCGACGCGATCCTGAACCGTTGCCGAAACTCCATCGAGTTCTGCATAACAGCGTCCGAGCGTTCATAAAACAGAGAAAGTTCAATCCCATTGGGAATGACCTTCACCGGACGTTTATAATGAATCGCTTCCAGAAAATTTTTAATCTT
>JAITNU010000016.1 GCA_031290325.1 Treponema sp. | reverse complement strand
TCAATAGACACTTTCAGTGTCGCCCTGCTGTCCGCGTCCTTAACCGTTAACGCCGCCTGTCCCGGCCTGCTTTCGTCCCACTCACAGGTAAAGGGGGCCATCGCAGCGACAAGGTCCTGAAAGCGGTCCATGATGATTGACCGGGTGTTGGCCTCCGAGTATTCTCCTTCCGTTTTCTTCCCCGGGCCGAAGCGGAAGCGGACCGTATTGCGGGAGGCTATCTGGACCAGCATGACGCAGGCTTCGCCCCTCACAAATCTGAGGGAGATAGTCTTCTTCTCTGGCTCATACCGGCATGCCTGCACGTCCCCAAGACACTGCCACTGGCGGTAATCCGAAAAATAATCCTCGACTTTGACAAACTTAAATACCTTGTCCCCGTTACTCATTGATCCTCCTTCATTTCTATCTCTGCTTCAATATCGAAATTGATTATTCCATTGCGGTACATTGAATCTATAAGCCTGCATAATACACGCCATCTTTATAATATGACGCTATCTATATATCAACATATAGCACATTTGTTTTTCTTTGTCTATAGAAATATGAAAAAAAACTGTTTCTCCTCCAATGATTTACCAGACCGGGAATACTCATTTTTGGTCATTCGTGCATCCAACGCTTATCTCTTCGCAAGTATGACGGGGAATGACAGGTTGGGTGATTCTGTTTCTTTTACAACCTGTGCATCCTTGAATGCCTTAATCGTATTGTAGACTTCCGCCTTTTCGCTGTACAGATGCCCGCGCAACTCGCCCCGATTGTTCAGCGCAAGTACGAAACTATCGATTTTACCGCGAAAACTCACTGTCCACTTCTCGTCTTTTTTCGGCGGTGACATGTCCAGCAGGTGCCAGGGATAACAGAGTAAGGCGCCCTGTTTTATCTGAAACACATTCGACGTATCGTCACCGATTTGCCCAATAAGGGATTCAATGATCGCAATCACTTCCTGCTTTTCAGATCCATCGGCAACGACAAAATCGTGGTCTTTGTTATAAGCTATATATTTTTCAATCAATTCGTTGGTAAAACTGTCCATAGTATTCCTGTTATTTTAAGCATTTGCTGTTAAACAGCGCTCCGGAGACTCAGCTTCGGTATGCGCAGTTGGCGTTTTTTACACCATGACTAATTTTCTGATCTCCCAATTTGATCAAAGATGGAATCAAGAAGCTGCACTCTTGAAACTGTTTGAGATAGTTCATTGGATATACTGGCAGAAACCCCCCACAATTCTGTCTCCCACCCTTCTTCATACGCACTCTCGACCAGGGGAATAAAATCTCTATCCCCGGAAAGGAGTTTGAGAATGGCAGGATGTGGGTGTTTGTATATTATCTTTAATCCACTTGCCAATAATTCCGTATCAACGGCTTTTTCTTCACCGGTGGAAAAGTTTTTTTTGTGTGTTTTTACTTCAAAACCTTGAGATGCTGCAGCACTCCAGAGTGAATCATTTGGCGGAGGGGTAGTTCCTACAAGGATCGCTTTGATTATTCTGTGTCCATTGGAATTATCTACTAAAATTAAACATTCATCCATAAATTATCCTTCCTTCTTTATACCAAAATGTAATGTCTCCTGTCAAGAGAAAATCCTTACTTTTCGACTTCCTCCTGCTTCTCCTCATATTGCAACTTATACAACCCTGCATAGATGCTGTTCCGCTGGATAAGCTCCTCGTGGGTTCCCTGCTCCACAATCCGTCCCTCGGACAGAACCAGGATCCGGTTAGCATGCCTGATGGTAGAAAGACGGTGGGCAATGACGATAGAGGTGCGTCCTGCCAGGACCCGCTGAATTCCCAGTTGGATGAGATGCTCGGTTTCGGTATCAATGGAACTGGTGGCTTCGTCCAGGATGACAATCGCGGGATTGTGGGCTATGACTCGTGCGAAGCTGATGAGCTGCCGCTGACCAGAGGAAATATTGGTCGCCCCTTCGGAGAGAAGGGTCTGATACCCATTGGGAAGCCGGGAGATAAATTCGTGGGCATGCACCGCCTGAGCGGCCTCTGCAACCTGGTCATCTGAAAGGGAAAGCCCAAGTCTGATATTGTCCGCCACAGTGCCGGAAAACAAGAACACATCCTGGAGGACCGGCAGCACTGAACGGCGCAGTTCATTGAGGGGGATATCTTTTAAGTGGATGCCATCAAGCCTGATGGTACCTGCATCAATATCCCAGAGCCGTGCGAGTACATTGGTGATGGTGGTTTTTCCCGCGCCGGTATACCCCACGATGGCGGCCATTTCCCCGGGGTTTACCGTAAAGTTCAATCCCCTGAGTATACTTTCCCCTGCTTTATACGAAAAATAGACGTCCTCAAAGGCAATATGCCCTCGTACTTCCACCTGATGGGTTCCCTGGTCACCGATAAGCGCATCGGTATCCAGCAGTTTAAAGACCCGTTCGCCTCCAGCCATGGCGGATTGCAGGAGGGTGTATTTTTCCGCAATATCCATCACCGGCCCGTAGAACATCCCCGTCAAATTGATAAAGGCGATGAGTACCCCCAGGGAAAGGGAAAGCCCCAGCACGAGGTTGCTCCCCACGGCGATGATGACCGCCACGGTGATGATGGAGAGTAATTCCACGATAGGTCTGAAGGTGGCAAAGACGTACATTTCCCCCAGGTTCGCGTCCAGGAGTTCCTGGTTACGCTCGCCGAATTCCCGGGCGCTCCGCTTTTCCCCCCGGAAGAGTTGTACCACGGCGACACCGGAAAGGCGTTCGGAAAGATAGGAATTGACCCGGGAGGAGGCGGTACGCTGCCGCCGAAAGGCATCCCGTGCTTTGATGCGGCTATAGGCGGTAATGGCCAGGGCCGGGGGCATGGTGCAGAGGGCCACTGCGGCCAGACGGGGGGAAAGCACAAAGAGGGTGATAAGCGCCCCTGCCATGACCGAAAGGTCCTTGAGAAAGGCCACGATCACAGAGGTGAAAAATTCATTGATAGTTTCCACGTCCCCGGTCAGGCGGGTTACGATGCGGCCCACCGGATGCCGGGATAGAAACGCGGTGGATTGGGAGGCGGTCTTTTTAAACAGGGCAAGACGTATATCCTTCATGACATACTGGCCTAAGAGCGTCGTGGTCCAGGTCTGGATAAAGGTAAAACCAAAGACCAGGGCCAGGATGATGAGGAGGAACACCACTGCCCGGATGAGCGCAGTAATATCCCGTGCCCGGATCACCGCTCTGTCCCGGACCGGCAGGGTGTAGAGGTCCTTGGTGAGGATGGCCGCGGCAGTATCCCCCTGGATAAAGAAGTTTCCATACTTGTTTACGACCTCAAAGGCAGGCTCCCCTGGTGTACAGGGAAAGGCATACCATTGGGCGTCCCCCAGGATGCCTTTTTGCCGAAGTTCTTCCTCAACCTTGCCTGGAATCTTCGTATCCTGATCCTGGGGCACAAAGCACTGATCCCCAATCCTTAAAACCCCGCGCTTACCCAGAAGGGTTTCTACGCTTTCAAGGGTATCCTGCCCAAGCCGCGCATCTGCCAGTACCTCGGTCCTGAGGAGGAGGAAACGCGCCAGGATGGCGTCATCAATGATCCGCTGCTGCAAGACCGGGACCGCCAGTTCTCCCAGGGTTGAAACTGCCAGGGTGAGGGTGGTAACAACAACCAGGAAACGGTAGGGCTTTAAGTAGGAAAGAATCCGTTTAACAATGCCGCTGTCATAGCCTTTGACCACGTCTTCGGTTTCAAAATAGTCAGCCATTCCCTTCCCCCTGTACGAGCTGCTGTAGCGCGGCCATTCGGGCATAGAAGCCGCCCTGGGCTGCTAGTTCCTGGGGACTGCCGTACTCGGAAATGCGTCCCTTATCCAGGACCAGAACCAGGTCAGCGCTGCGGAGGGTTGAAACCCGGTGAGATACGATGATAGTGGTCTTCCCCCGGCGTTCTTCCAGTAGCCCGGTCAATACCCGTTTCTCGGTTTCCGCATCCACTGCGGAAAGGGCGTCGTCCAGGATGAGGATCGGGGTATTCCCAATTAAGGCACGGGAAATGGCGACCCGCTGTTTCTGTCCCCCTGACAGGGTAAGGCCCCGCTCCCCGATAAGGGTATCCCAGCCTTGTGAAAAGGCTTCCAGGTCCCGGTCAATGGCCGAAAGGGCGGCGGCTTTCTTGAGAAGCTGCTCGCCGGAATTGTCAAGGCCATAGCCGATGTTGTTTTTTATGGAATCCGAGAAGAGGTAGCTGTCCTGGGGGGTTACACCGAAAAGCCCCCGCAGTTCCCCCAGATCCCATTCCCGTACATCAACACCCTCAACAAAGACCGTCCCCGCCGGAGGATCGACCATCCTGGTGAGGGTCTTGATAAAGGTAGACTTTCCCGAACCGGTGCGGCCCAGGATTCCCAGGGTCGTTCCCCGGGGTATCACGAGGTTGATATCCTCAAGCACTTTTGTCTCCCCCTTCCCCCCGGGGTAGGCAAACTCCAGGTGGCGGATTTCCAGGATAGCTGATGGGGAACCCTGAGCGCGCTTTGGCTGTGCAGGGGAAGCAATAGCGCTCTGCATCTCCAGCACCTCGTTCACCCGTTCAAGGCTCACCGCACCCCGCTGGACCATGTTCACCATGAACCCTGCGCCCATTAACGGCCATATCAGCATTTGTAAATACCGGAACAGGGCAACCAGGTCCCCGGGACTCATGAAGCCTTCCACCACCCGGATGCCTCCCACGAGGAGCAGGATGAGGGAGGTCAGTCCTGAGAGAAAGGAGATAAAGGGGAAGAAGATACCGTAGAGCTGTACCAGGGCCATGTTCGCCGCCCGGTAATCATCGTTGGTATCGGCAAATTTTTTGATGAACCACCATTCCTTGACAAAGGACTTGATCACCCGGATGCCGGCAAAGGTTTCCTGCACCGTATCGCTCATGGCAGAATAGGTTTCCTGGGCCTTCTGGAACCGTTTGCCCACCACATTGCCGAAAAGGAGGATCAAAACCGTAATAAGCGGCAGGGGCAGCACTGCAAAGGCGGCAGTCCGGGCATCCTCCAGGAAGATGAGGATCAGGATCGAGGTGGCCATAACAGTTCCGTCCACCAGGGCCACGAGGCCCATACCAATGGACATACGGACCGCATTCAGGTCATTGGTCGCCCGTGCCATGAGGTCTCCGATTTTGTTCTGCTGGTAAAAATCAAAGGACAGGGTCAAAAGGTGATCAAAAATTTCCTGCCGCATCTCCGTTTCAATACGCCGGGAAGCGCCGTGGATAAAGTAGCGCCATAAGAAGCGGCCCAGGGCGATGATTGCCATGACCCCCACCATACCGCCGCAGAGGGCCAGGATACTGCTCCACTTGAAACTGCCCACAGAAATCATATCCACTGCCTGGCGCATGAACTGGGGGATGATCATCTGGGCGGCGTCCACCATTACCAGGCATATAAAGCCCCCAATATAATGCCAACGGTACCGGGCAAGGTAGGGGAGCAGGGTTTTAAACCCCCTGATTTTACGTTTTTTACGGGATACCTGTGACATAGCCGCTTTATGTTAATCCTTTTTCATCGTGATCAACAAGAGTGCGCCGGCCCCTATGCTTCCGTCCGATTCTTAATATCCGCTTCCATTTTAGCTGACCACACATCAACTTTCTTCTTAAGCAACTCAGCCTCATAAGAGTCACCTAAGAGGATGTGAATCCGGCGCAGGGCATTGAGGAAATTAATACTCATTTGAAAATCATTGCGCGCCTTGGTGGCAAGTTCGTACTTTTCCCGGAAACGGTCGGCGGACTTTTGCAGGAGTTTCTTAATCAGGCGCAGGTGGTATACCGCTGGTTCATAATAGGGTGAACGGGGATCCATATTGACTATCATATTCTTCATATCAAAAATATTTTTAGTTACTGCCGAAAAACGGCCTTCCAGGTCAACAAAAAACCACTTCCATTTGGTGTTATCACCGTAGGCGTTTTCAAGCAACTGGATAGTCAGTCCCATTTTTCGTATCAGACGGTACCGCTCCGCCGGGTTCACCGGCTCCAGGGGGGCGACTTTGTCCTCATACTCAGAAAAAGGCTCATCTACATAGCTGGTTACCATATCTTGGAGATAGGTGATGCCCTTACTGAGGGATTTTCGTCCATCTTCGAGGGCGTTTTTATTCGCGAACTGCAACATTGAATAGGAAACTTCATTTATAATAAGATAATATGAGGTAAGGTTGAGCATCTGCTCTACCAGGGTAAGGCGCTTAAGCATGGCATCCGCCGGCTCTGCCTGTATGGTATTGAGGATCTCCTGCTCCCAGTGCACTATCGACTCAATCACCTCCTGATAGATCTTGATTTTTTCTGCATACTGTTGACGATCATCATCGACAACCTTTGTCATGGTGTACCCCCTTTATCTGTTCGGTGGAATGACCGTATTTTGCCAATAATGCATCTGCATGGGCCAGGGCCGCAACCCCTGCATCTCCAGCCAGCATCCGGGCAATCTCCTGGCGCCGTTCATCTCCCTGTAATAATGACACACCGGTTATGGTCCGCCCCGCTTCGATTTTTTTTGCTACTTTTAAATGATTATCGGCACGAACCGCAATACTGGCAAGATGGGTAACGCAAAAGATTTGCTTCAATGAGCCAATCCGGGCGAGGTACTCCCCCACAGCCAGGGCAACTGCTCCACCGATGCCCGTATCTATCTCGTCAAACACCAGGGTCTCCAGGGTATCTGCCTCGGAAAGGACGGTCTTGATGGCCAGCATGATCCGGGAAAGCTCTCCCCCAGAGGCGATGCGGGAAAGTTCTTTGAGCGGCTCCCCGGTATTGGCGGAGATGAGGAACACGACATCATCTGCGCCCCAGGGACCGTAACGAGGCGAAGCCTGCGTTGGCCCCCTGGCCTCTACGGATACGGAAAACCGGGCCTGGGGCATCCCCAGATTGGCAAGGATGCCGCTGATACGGTCGCTTAAATCACAGGCCGCAGCGGTCCGCCTGGCGCTTATGGCCGCGGCACGGGAACCCAGCTCCTTTTCCAGGGCCGCAAGCTCCGATTTGAGCTTGTCCCGGTTTTCTTCGGATCCTGCAAGGGCTTCGATTTCAGCTTCCGACCGTGCCTGGTACCCCAGGACCGCATCTTCGTCAGGGCCATATTTCTTTTTGAGCCGGTAGAGCAGGGCAAGCCGCGCTTCTACCGCTTCAAGCCGTTCAGGATCATAGCGCAGACCCTGCCTATAGGAACGCAACTCCTCAGTAAGGTCCTCAGCCTCGTAATAGAGGTCCTCCATACGTTTAAAAAGCACGGATAGTTCCCCGTCGATGGCAGCGGCGCTTTCCAGGGAAGTAAAGACCCGCCGGCTGAGACCCAGAACCGAAAGCTCATCCTCAAAGAAGGCTGCAGCAGCGGCGTTTATATGGCCGGTCAATTTTTCAAAATTCCCCAGGCTCTGGGCTTCCCGTTCCAGGTCCTGGCTTTCCCCTTTCCGGGGGGCGGCCTTGGCAATTTCCTCCACCGCGTACCGCAGCAGCTCAAGACGGGTATCCCGATCCCGCAGCGAGCTGGCCTGGGCTTCAAGGCACTTGCGGAGCTCCGTACTACTCAGGAATATCCGGTTAAATTCCAGGGTTTCCGCTTCCAGTCCTGCAAAACGGTCAAGATACCGGCGGTGAGTTTCTTTACGCACGAGAGACTCGTGGGTATGCTGCCCGTGGAGGTCAAAAAGAAAGGCGGTAAATTCCCCTAATTCACTGCGGGTAACCGGTACATTCTGGATAGCAATGGACCCCCGGCCCGAGGACTTCATCGTTCTCCTGATGATGATCCTCCCGTCTTCCAGGGTAAGGTCCCGGCTGGCCAGCCAGTCCAGGGCCTCCTGATTTTCCTTTTCCAGGGATACCACCGCGGATACGCTTGCCCCATCAGCCCCGGACCGGATCACCCCGGCGTCCGCCTTGGCACCCATCAAGAACCCCAAGGCTCCCACGATGATGGACTTACCCGCCCCGGTCTCACCGCTCAGGACATTAAAACCCCCCTCAAAGGAAAGGGTGAGACTGTCGATGAGGGCATAGTTACGGACACTGAGTTCTTCAAGCATCGGGACCTCCAGACCAGGAGAGCTTGGTACGGAGGGCCTCATAAAACATGCTCCGGTCCGAAGCGATAAGCTGGGCTTCGTAAGGGGCCTGGCGTATAGAAATCCGGTCCCCCGGTTCCAGTGGCTCGGTGATCTGGCCATCCAGGGTCAAGAGGACCCCGCTCCGCTGTTCCCGCTCCACATCCACCAAGAGGACTTCCCGGGCTGGTATCACGATGGGGCGATTCGACAGGGTGAAGGGACAGATCGGGTTGATGATAATGGCCTCCATCTCAGGGTCGAGGATAGGCCCGCCGGCGGACACGGAATACGCGGTAGAACCCGTGGGGGTGGCAACAATGAGGCCATCGGAACGGTATTGTCCCAGGCGCATGTAGTCACTTTCCACATGGAGACGTATCACCTTGGCTATGCCTGATGCGGAAATGACCGCATCGTTCAAACAGGAACCCTGGGTAACGGTCCTGCCCCGGCGTTCCACTGTTACCTCCAGCATGAGCCGCCGGGAGCAGCCAACCTTCCCTTCCTCCCACCGGTCATAGACCGCGGCCCACTCAGCAGGAGGAACTGCGGCGATAAACCCCAGGGTACCAAGGTTGATCGGGAGGATGGGAACCCCTCTGGGGGCCATGGCACGGGCGGCATAGAGCACGGTTCCATCTCCTCCCAGGGTGAAGGCGATATCACAGCCCCCTTTGACCTCTAAACCGGACCAGTTCTCAAAAGTACAGGAACGGACCTCAATGGTTTTACGGCCCAGGACTTCGGTGATTTCATCTGCCAGACCCTGGGCACTCACTTTCTGGAGGTTCACAAACAGAAGCGCCCGTTTAATGTTACCCATACCACCCATTTTTTTCCTCACGGAAGGCTGAGGATCAGTTTTGTCACCCGTTCAATTTCCGAAACCCTCAGCCGGGGATACAGGGGAAACAGAACCGTCCGCAAGGACAGGGAGTAGCTTTCCGGGCAGAGCAGTTGATTCACCATACCGCTTCCCATGAGGGTATCCTCAAAGGCGCTTTCCACCCCAATTTCCTTGCGTTTGGCATAGGCCTTCACATCCTTCATACCGGATTCAAGAATCAGGGGGAAAGCGTAGTTGTTATAAGGCACCTCGTCCCGCTGCATAAACCGTTTATGCCGGGTACGCAATGCAGACTGGATATAGACCTGGGCAATTTCCTTGCGTTTTTCAAGATTTCTAGCCCCTTCCCGGAACTGGACCACGGCCATGGCGGCATTCATATCCGGCAGGCCATATTCGGCAGGAAGTTCAGCGAAATTCCGCAGCACCGATGCGTCCCGCCGGTTTGCCGCATAGAGCAGGGCGCCTCCTCCGGCGGTGAGCATATCCCTTTCTTCAAGCCCTAAAATCGTGAACACCCCGGAAGCCTCACTCGTTTCAGCACCGGTACCGTAGCTCCGGGAACAATCCTCGATAACCGGCAGCCCCAGATCAACAATAGACGCCATATCCGGCAGGAACCCCAGGGTATGGTGCAGGACCATGCAGCAGGGAGGAGGCTGCTCCGAGGGGGACCGTATAACCGCCTCGATAGTTTCCCGGGTGATACAGGCTGAAGCGGCGGCAACATCGCAGTAAACCGGTACAAGCCGGAGGTCCTCAAGAACTCGCAGGTAATACCGGGGGGACAAAGTCGTGATCAGTACCCCTGCCCCATCTTCAAGATTGAGGGCTTTAAGGGCCACAAAGAGGGCAAGAGCGGGACTCCTCAGGGCAAGACAATACTCAAACCCCAGGTGCTCCTTTGCCCCCTGGATCAAAAGCCGGGCCTGCTCCCCAGGTCCAATCTTATCTTCCACCATGGCAGTGAGCACCGCATCCATCTCCTTCCGGCGGATGGTTGGAGAATAGACTTCAATCATCATGGACAGGTCCTATTGGTTCAGCTCGACGATCTTCTGCAGCTCCTTGGGATTAAAGAGATCCCGGATATCCAGGATGATAAGATACCCCCGTTCCTGACGGACCACCCCCTGAATATACTCCGCTCCAATCCCGGTTACCATTTGAGGCGGTGGCTGAACCTCGTGCTTTTCGATAGTTACCACCCGGGAAACCCGGTCGATGATGATCCCCAGTTTCATACCGTCAATATCCAGGATAATAAAGCCGGATAACAGGTCATCTTCCTCAGACTCCGCGACCTTTTTTAAATGGAATCGTTTATGCAGGTTGATGATGGGAATGATCTCACTCCGTAAATTGAAAATACCCTCAACATAACTGGGAGCATTCGGAATCGCTCTAATAGCCTGAACCCGGACTATTTCCTTAACGTCCATGATATTGATTCCATACAACTCTTCACCGAGCTGAAACGTGACTAACTGGTGATTTTGATCAGCCATAATAACTCCCTTTATTATTGGCAACGCTCAAGCGTCCCCGCAATTTAAAACTCCCGCCTCATTAAAAAGGAATTCCTTCTTAATAACTGTACTCTATCATTACCGGTCTTTTCAAGACCCACTTTTGAAATTTCAGGATAAGCCCGGTATTTTCAGGTATTTTGCACCATAGGATGAGTATACTATGCACCATGGACCCTCCCTTGTCAATTACCGCAGACTGAAAAAAGATACTCTGGGAAGGCTTGACATAACGTATCGGAAATCTATAGTCTTTTCTAAAGAATTGGCGTGAACTAGGGGAGGTTTCATAGTATGATGCGGTTTGGACTCAGCGACGCGGAAGCCGCGGCTTCAAAAGAAAAACACGGGGATAACCGTTTAACCGAACACGAGACCGAGGGCTTTTGGCAGAAGTTAAAGGATAACTTTGGGGATCCTATGATAAAGATCCTCTGCGTCGCCCTGTTGGTCAATGTTATCCTGGTTGTCGGGTATTATAGCGGCTGGATTGCAGACGAGGTGGCCTGGTATGAGCCGGTGGGGATTGCGGTGGCGATATTACTGGCAACTTTTGTATCTACCTTCTCGGAATACCGCAACGAAAACGCATTTCAGACGCTCCAGGAAGAGGCTTCCCGGATAAAATGCAAGGTATACCGGAATAATGAGATCATCGAACTGGCGATTGACGACATTGTGATGCATGACGCGGTGCTGCTGCAGCCGGGAGACAAGATACCGGCTGACGGCCTGGTGCTTGACGGGTCCATCAAGGTTGATCAGTCGGTGCTGAACGGTGAGTCCAAGGAGGCTTCCAAGATCGCCATTCCTGAGGGCTATACTGAAGATGGTTCTTCCATGGATTTCCTCAATCAATACAAGGTGTTCAGAGGGGCGGTGGTGTATTCGGGCAATGCGGTCATGCAGGTCAGCGTGGTTGGGGATAAGTCGGTATACGGACAGATCGCCAAGGAGCTTCAGGGAGACGATGATCGGGATACGCCCCTCAAGGTGAAGTTAAGCGGCCTTGCGAATGCCATCAGTAAATTCGGGTATATCGGCGGTTTTGCTATTGCCTTTGCCATGCTCTTCCAGCGCATTGTGATGGCGAACCATTTTGACGGCGCCCAGATTGCCGCGTATCTTGGGAACTGGTCCCACCTCGTGAATGATCTGGTTCACGCGGTGATGCTTGCGGTCATCATCATTGTCATGGCGGTTCCCGAGGGGTTGCCCCTGATGATCGCCATTGTTTCCGCCCTGAACATGGGGAAGATGCTGAAAGATAATGTACTGGTCCGCAAGATTGCCGGTATTGAGACCGCAGGGAGCCTCAATTTTCTGTTCAGCGACAAGACCGGTACCATCACCAGGGGCCGCCTGGAAGTGGTGACTTTTATTGATGGAAGCGGCACTGCGTATAAAACCTATGGGGAGGTAAAAGGCGGTCTCAAGCCCTATCTGTCCCTGTCCATTCATCAAAACACCGATTCGGTTATGTCCGGCGAGGGCACGGCGCTGCGGGCTATTGGAGGGAACGCGACCGAGCGGGCAATTCTCGGATTTTCCGGCGGTCTGAGCCTGCCGGTCGCCACTTCGGTAGCAGGGAAGATACCTTTTAACAGTACGAACAAGTATTCGGCAACGACCATTACCGGGGATCATACGCTTACCCTGATCAAGGGGGCGCCGGAAAAGATACTGGCCAAGTGTAAGTATTACTACGATGCTGATGGGGTCAAAACACCCTATTCCGGGCATAGTGGGCTGAACGCGACAATTGACGAACTTGCAGGCCGGGCAATCCGGGTGCTTGGCCTGGCGATTTCAGAAGAAAAAATCGTAAACAACGAGACCTTGCCGGAGAACGACTGGATTCTCCTGGGGATCATGGGGATCCGGGATGAGGTGCGCCCCGAATCGGTTACCGCCATTGCGGAAGTACAGGGCGCAGGGGTGCAGGTGGTGATGATTACCGGGGACCGTAAGGAAACTGCAGTTGCCATTGCCCGGGACGCGGGCTTGTTAAAAGGTGATGCTGATGTGGTACTCACCTCAGATGAGCTTGCAGCTCTCTCAGATGACGAGGTGAAGGCAACGTTGCCTCAGATCAAGGTTGTGGCCCGTGCGCTTCCCAGCGACAAGAGCCGTCTGGTCAGGCTCACCCAGGAACTCAACTACGTGGTGGGCATGACCGGCGACGGGGTGAACGATTCCCCGGCCCTTAAAAAGGCGGATGTGGGCTTTGCCATGGGGGGCGGTACGGAAGTTGCCAAAGAAGCCAGCGACATTGTCATTCTCGACGACAACTTCAACTCAATTGACAAGGCCATTCTGTATGGCCGGACTATTTTTAACAGCATACGGAAGTTCATCGTCTTTCAGCTTACCATCAATGTCTCGGCAGTGCTTATCAATTTTGTGGTGCTCCTTATGGGGCAGGAAAACCCCCTCACTATTACCCAGATTCTCTGGATCAACCTCATCATGGATACCCTGGCAGCCCTCGCTTTTGGCGGTGAGCCTGCGCTGAAGCGGTTCATGCACGAAAAGCCCAAGCGCCGGGACGAGCCTATCGTCAGCCCTGGTATGTGGGGTGCTATCCTTACCGGTGCCCTGTGGACCTTTGTGTTAAGCTCCGTATTTCTCTTTCTGCCGTCTATCGGGAACTATTTCCCAACGGTATCTTTACATACCGGATACTTTGCCTTCTTTGTGTTTATCGCGGTGTTTAACGCTTTTAACGCCCGGACGGATAAACGTAATCTCTTTGACAACATCGGCAACAACAAAGGCTTTCTGCACATACTGGGGATCATCACCTTGGTACAGATAGTGTTGGTGTACATTGGGCGGGGCATGTTTAACTGTTACGGACTCAATGGGACTCAGTGGCTTATCGTGGTGATCTTTGCAGTATCCATCATTCCAGTTGATCTGGTACGCAAATTGTTTTATAGAAAAAAATAGAAAAAAGCTGGGGCCGGCTTAGAAATAAAGCATTGAGAGGGACATGGCGATACCGGCTTCAAAGGCAGCCTGCGTTAATTTTGGTATCAAGATATAGGGAGTAATATAGTATGAATTTGAGCACATTTGGTATTGTAGGTGCTTTTGTGTGTTACCTCGGCACCATGATTATTATTGGGTGGCGGCACGCAAAGAGTAATGTGAGTTCAACGGATTTTTTCCTCGGTTCCCGAAGAGTTGGTCCCTGGATGACCGCACTGAGCGCCGAAGCCTCGGATATGTCCGGTTGGCTTTTGATGGGGCTTCCGGGAGTTGCGTATTTAACGGGTATGAAAGAAGCCTTTTGGACGGCAGTGGGTCTTATTGTTGGTACATATCTTAACTGGCTTTTCGTTGCGAAACGCCTGCGAAAATATACGATTCACAGCAATGACTCCATTACCATTCCAGAATTTTTTACCAATCGATTTCGGGATAAATCGCGTCTGATTTCATTAGTATCAGTTATTTTTATCCTGATATTTTTTACCATTTATGCGGCCTCCGGTTTTGTGGCCTGTGCGAAATTGTTTAATTCAGTGTTTGGCATTCCCTATTTTATTGCATTACTGTTAGGAATAGCCGTTATCCTGACCTATACCCTGCTCGGCGGGTATCTTGCGGTTTGTGCGACTGATTTTATTCAAGGGTCCCTTATGTTCATCGCTTTGGTAGTTACTACGTGCATTGGTACCATCGCGCTTGGAGGCCCGGGAACCGCAATAGATAAAGTGGCGGCCTTTGGTGCTCAATTCCTGAATCCCTTTGTGTCCGGTCCAAACGATAATTTTGGAGCCATGGAAATTATATCAGCCCTTGCATGGGGCCTCGGTTATTTTGGCATGCCCCATATTTTAGTCCGCTTTATGGGATTGCGTTCAAATCATGAAGTGGGTGTTTCCCGCAGAATTGCCATGATCTGGGTCATCATTGCATTTGTTACCGCCCTCCTGGTCGGCGCGTTTGGAAAAGTGTATCTCTTACCGGAAGTGCTCAATGCTGGTACCGCAGATACTGTTTTTATTCGCACGATTATGAAAATGTATCCAGCCTTTATCGGAGGTATCTTCCTCTGCGGCATTCTTGCCGCTGCCATGAGTACAGCAGATTCTCAACTGCTCGTTGCAGCTTCTGCTTTTTCCCGTGATATTTTTATGGGATTTATCAAGAAGAACGCCAATGAGAAACAAATGCTGCAGATGAGCCGCATCACCGTTTTTGTGGTGGCAGCAGTTGCCTTTGTCATTGCCTTAAATCCCAATAGTTCTATTTTCGGACTGGTGAGTTACGCATGGGCAGGGTTTGGCGCAACCTTCGGGCCTTTAGTGTTGCTTGCGCTTTTTTGGAAACCTACCAGCAGGAATGGCGCCCTGGCAGGCTTGATTGCCGGCGGGATTACGGTACTTATCTGGAAGCCCTTATCCGGCGGTATCTTTGATTTGTATGAAATTCTGCCCGGTTTTGTGGTGTGCCTGGTCGTTACCATGGTGGTAAGTCTCCTGGATTCCACCCATGATCCTGATGTAGCCGCAGAATATGAAGCATACACAAAGCTTGGTGATTAGCGAAAGGTAAACGGGGGAAGCTTGCTTCCCCGGCATCATAGAGCATCATGAGGGCCATCTTTGAGGCCCAAATCCGGGAGTCTTCGTTGCCCGTCGAAGAAGCCGCTGGCTCTTTTCCATGAGGGAAAAGCCCTGGTTAGAGGTATGCAGGATATGAAACAATTTTTTTTATTTTTTTTCGTATTTCTATAGACAAAGAAAAATAAATGTGCTATATATTAATATAAGGTTATATTGAATAACCGAAGTTGTCATAGACAATATTATATGGAGGGCTGATGTTCCTGATGCGGTAAACTACCGTGGGGTACGAACAGAGTAATTTAAAGATGTATATAATTTCTTATAATA
>JAITNU010000191.1 GCA_031290325.1 Treponema sp. | reverse complement strand
AAGAGACCGTTTGCCAACTTTCGGAGCATGCCGGAACGAAACATAAGGCGATGACTAACGATCACCGCGTCGGCGGGAACTTCCCGCAGGGTGGGGATAAATGTTTTGGTAACCTTCATAGAGGAAAGCATACCCCAGAGAAGGGGCTTTATCAAGAGGTCCGTACCGGTATGAAAAATTTAATCAAAAATTCGTTACTGAGGGGAGATGCGGGTCTATCTGGTTGACAAGCCTAAAAAAGCGGTATATCGTGTAACCGAACCCGCGGCCTTGAGGCGGCGGTAAGTTCATAGACTTTCCTGCTCCACAGGCTTTTACCTGTTTGGGCTAACCGGATTCAGCGGTAAAAACCGCCGGTAAACCGGATTCATCTTAATTAAAGGAGACGTTGAAGTGCCCTGCGGAAGAAAACGCAAACTAAGAAAAATTGCAACCCATAAACGCAAAAAGAAGCTTAGAAAGAATCGACATAAGAATAAATAGGTATCGCATAACGATAATCGGTATTCCGGATGTTTTTAGGGGCATCCGGAATAGTTCTCTGGTATAGTTGCGGCTGGTTCCGGGACGGATGTTTGTTTAATTGCACAAAACCATGTGCTTAAAAAGGATGTATTAATGTTCTCCCTTTTCCTGATATATTTCTTTTTAGATGCATGAACCTGAACTACCTCATATTCACGAGCCTCGGGAGCTTCGCAGACTGAGTTATGCTGCATTAAACCGGTTGGCTGTTGAAATTCGGGAAACTATTGTGGCAACGGTGAGCAAGAACGGGGGGCACCTGGCCTCTAACCTGGGAGTGGTGGAGCTTACCATTGCCTTGCACCGGGTGTTTGATTCACCTCAGGATAAGATAGTCTGGGATGTGGGGCATCAATGCTATACCCACAAGCTGCTGACCGGTCGCTATGATGTGTTTCCCACTCTCCGACAATCTGGCGGGCTTGCGGGGTTCCCGAAATACGCTGAAAGCCCCCACGATGCCTTTGATACGGGACACGCCTCCACCTCAATTTCAGCGGCCCTGGGCTTGCTTGCAGGGGAACGGATCAAGGGGGGAACGGGCCGGGTCGTTGTGGTCATTGGGGACGGTGCCCTGACCGGCGGGCTTGCCTATGAAGCCCTGTCCCATGCGGGCCAGCTCGGATTGCCCCTGATAGTTATCCTCAATGACAATAAGATGTCTATAAGTCCCAATGTGGGAGGGCTTTCCAAATATTTAAGCCGCCTCTCCATGAAGGCCCGGTATCAAAGTTTCCGCCGTAAATTCGATGCCATGGCCCAGCGCTTGCCCTTTATCGGGGATGTCTTTTTCGATCTGGTTGTCCGCTTGAAACGGGCGGTCAAGGCTGTCTTCTATACCGACAACTTCTTTGTGGACCTGGGCTTTGAGTATGTGGGACCGATTGAGGGGCATCAGATTCAGGGACTTGAGCGGGTGCTCCAGGATGTGCGGAAGCTGGACCGGCCTGTGGTGGTCCACGTGATTACCCGGAAGGGTAAGGGGTACTGCTTTGCCGAGCAGGATCCCGGCACGTATCACGGGGTTTCTTCTTTTTCGGTAAGTACCGGTCTAGGCGGGGCGACGCCCCAGGGAAACACGTCTTTTACCGAAGTCTTTAGCAAGGCGCTCCTGGATGCAGGGTCCCGGGATGAACGGGTAACGGCGATCACCGCGGCTATGGAAAAAGGAACCGGGCTTTCCCCTTTCAAGGCGGCCTTTCCCCAGCGTTTCTTTGATGTGGGTATTGCCGAAGAACATGCCGTTACCTTTGCTGCAGGATTGGCTGCCCAGGGGCTGCGTCCGGTGGTGGCTATTTATTCTACCTTCATACAGCGAGCCGTGGATCAGATCATCCACGATACGGCCCTGCAACACCTGCCCGTAATCTTTGCCCTGGACCGGGCGGGGTTTGTAAGTGATGATGGAGAAACCCATCAGGGCCTCTTTGATATCTGTCTTTTCCGTCCGATCCCGAACCTGACCATTCTGGCGCCGGCAAGTGCCGGGGAACTTGCCCTCATGCTGGATTGGTCCCTGGCAGGCCCGGCTGGACGGGTCTCTGGGGGTGCTATCATAATCCGTTACCCCAAGGCCCCGTGTCCTCTGGAGCTACCGGCCTGCTCCGCACCCCTGGAACAGGGTCGGGGGGTCTTTGTCCGGCAACAGGACACCTCCTGCTGCCTGGCTTTTACCGGCAGCCTCTACCCCCAGGTTCTGGATGCGGCGGAGCGGCTTGCCGCCCAGGGGATAGATGCGGACCTGTACAATCTGCGTTTTCTCAAGCCCCTGGATGAGGATTACCTTGGGGCTATTATGAATCGCTATAAAATGATGATCTTTATTGAGGAGGGGAGTCGTGCCGGAGGAATTGGGGAATATGCGGCGGAACTTGCGCTGAGGCGGCACTGTACGGCCCAGGTCCTCATCCTGGGGGTTCCTGATGCCTTTGTTTCCCAGGGGAAACGGGAGGAACTCCTCCATTTAAACGGCCTTGACGGGGAGGGGATTGCCGCCGGGGTCCTGGGTTTCCGTTGTTCATAGTGGGCCTTGGAAAATCGCCTCTGGTTCAGCTTGCGAAAATCCTCGCTTCAGGCTATTTTATTAGATATAGAAGGTACCAAGTGCAATGGTTTCAGTGGATTACCACGTTTTATGATATGATTCGTCCCATCTTTGATGTGGCGATTCTGGCGTTTCTGCTTTATAAAACCTACGACCTCCTGGTAAAAACCCAGGCGGTACAGATGGTAAAGGGCGCGGGGTTCCTGGCCCTGGTGTATGGTCTTGCGGTTTTATTTAAATTAACCACCCTCCAGTGGGTTCTCAATATCCTGGCCCCAGGGTTGTTCATTGCAGTGGCCATCATCTTTCAGCCTGAACTGCGGAAGATCATCCTCAGACTGGGCCAGAGCGAATTGTTCCGGCCTGACAGCAAACCCCGCCTCGGTCAGCTTGAGGCTGTGGTAACCGCAGCGGAAATCCTGTCTCAGCAGCGCCGGGGGGCCTTGGTGGTGTTTCCCCGGCGGGTCAATATCAAGAGCATCATCGAGACCGGAACCCGGCTGAACGCGGAAATCTCCTCAACCCTCATCGTTACGGTCTTCGAATTTGACGGCCCCCTCCATGATGGGGCCATGATTGTTCAGAATGGACGGATCGCCGCGGCAGGGTGTTTTCTCCCCCTTTCTGAACAGCAGGATATTAAAAAGAGCTTTGGTACCCGGCACCGGGCTTCCCTGGGTATGTCCGAACAATCCGACGCAGTGGTCCTGGTGGTTTCTGAGGAAACCGGCGCCATCAGCATCGCCTTTGACGGGAAGCTGTTCTATGATCTTTCATCCCTTGAGGCGACCCGGAAGCTCCGGGAACTCCTGGATCGGGGGGTGCGGAGCGGAGAGCTTGAACCGAATACCCTGTCCCTGAACGCCCCGGCGTCCCTGGAAACCGCTTCTGTTGAACCTGCATCGGAGACATAATGGAAAAGATATGGCCCTTGAACACGCGAAAATTGCTGGCCAAGACAGCGGAGAACTGGCCTGCAAAAGTGCTTTCCGTTGCCCTGGCCATACTCCTGGTGGTGTTTCGACGGATGAGTATCGTGGAAGAACGCTTCTTTTCGGTACCCCTCATCGTCCAGACCGAGGGTAATCTGATACCTGCCAGTGTCTATACCCGGATGATCCGCGTCAGTGTCCGGGGGGATCCTGCAGGTATCCGTTCGATGCTGGAAGGCGATATTGAAGCCTATATTGACCTCAAGGGCAAGGGCAAGGGAACGTACCGGGCACCGGTACAGATCCGCAACAACGGAACGGCTTTGGGGGGAGAACCGCTGGAAATACAGGTGGAGCCTCTGGAGATATCCGTAGCCCTTGATTATAAAATGAGTAAATATGTCCCCTTGGCGGTGAATACCCAGGGTTCCCCTAAGCAGGGCTATGCATTGATTTCCTATACATTGAGGCCCGCCCAGGTGATCATTGACGGACCTTCGGACTTGATGAGCGGCATTGCGGAGTTCTATACTGATGTTATTGACCTTGAGGGCAGGAGTGAGGATTTTTCCGTGATGGTGAGCATCCTGAACCGGGACCCCCTGGTGGTCATCCGGGGGGAGGGTCTCACGGAATTCCACGGGCTTATCAAAGAGATCCTCATGGTGGGTAATTTCGACAGCCTGCCCATCACGGTACAGGGCCTCTAGACAGGGTGGATCGCGGAATTGGAAACCCAGCGCGGGAGTGTGCGGCTTGAGGGAAACCGGCAGGTGCTTGAAACCTATGTGCCCCCGCCGGACCTGCTCGTGCTGGACTGTTCGGCCCTGACGCAGCCGGGAACCTATCAGGTACCGGTAGCGGTGCGTCTTTCCCCGAGTCTGAGGATGCTGCGGCAGGAGCCTGAAACCGTTACGGTGCATATCAGGAACCGCGTTGGTGGGGAGCCATGATCATCGGTATTGGCGTGGATCTGGTCCAGGTACACCGTATGGAACGGTGGCGGACCAACCCCAGGCTCCTGGAACGTTTTTTCCATCCCGATGAACTGGCCATTGCCCTGTCCAGGGGGGGAGGCGTGAATCAGTCCCTGGCAGCCCGTTTTGCCGCCAAGGAAGCCTTTGGAAAGGCCCTGGGGATCGGGCTTGTAGGACTGGCGCTCAAGGATATTCAGGTGGTAAGCCACCCCAATGGCCGGCCTGAACTGGCAGTTTCTGGTACTGCCCTCAGGGCTTTTAAAGAGAGCGGTGCCAATAGGATTCACCTTTCCCTTACCCATGAGCGGGATAATGCCATCGCTCTGGTGGTAATGGAGCGGTTGGAGTGTGAATCGTGAGGAGCGGTTTTTTCGCTCCAGGATTCAGAGGTTATACAGTTTACAGGTTATAAGGATGTACTATGGCTGAAGATCGGGAAATAAAAATATCATTTGTCTCAAAGGATGAAATTCTCTGTCCTGCCTGTTGGAATGTGTTTCATCGTGAGGAACTCCACTCCGGTAGCGGACGGCTCATCGCAGGGGAGATTACCGAGGAACTCCAGCGGCTCTATGAGCCTTCTGCACGGTATGGGGATATCTACCCTCTGGCGTATCAGGCTACGGTGTGCCCTGAA
Source organism: Treponema sp. (assembly GCA_031290325.1). Classification (GTDB taxonomy): domain Bacteria; phylum Spirochaetota; class Spirochaetia; order Treponematales; family Breznakiellaceae; genus JAITNP01. The sequence continues at coordinate 3,566 of JAITNU010000191.1, read as the reverse complement.
TGCTGGTTCGCCTCAATGGATAAGGATTTTTCTCTGTTATCTGAGACAGCCCGGGACCGGGTTATGGAGGATCGGCAGAAACGGATCAACGAGACGAAACTCATCTTTCCTTCAGTTGATTTTCATGAGAACCGGGGTCTGGTTTCCGGCACAGCCTCCCAGTACCTCACGCTCCGTTGTTATGACTATTTCAGCAAGGACGTCTCTCCCACCATGAAGCAGGGGATCACCAGTTTGCGAACCAGTTGGCTGCTGGAGCATCTGCATGCTAAATATCCTGAAGAACATTACGATTGGCTGTCCCAGCTTTTCAAGAAGAAGGCCCTCTTTTTTTATGGCGAAGCTTTTAAGCGGGAACAGTCAGGCCAGGAATCCTTTGGGGGGATTAAGAGTTTTGGCCCTGATACGGATAAAAATTATGGGTACGAAGGGGGGTTGTATGTGCTGGCCCTGCTCCAGCTTGAATACGGTTCAACAAGTGATTCCGAGGTGCGGAACGTCGCATTGCAGGACGCAAAACGAACCATTGCAAAGGTCTTTGGCCTGGGAAAATCTTCCAAAAACAGACCTGGTCCCCTTTTGGAGCATGCCCGGAATGTCTATAACCGGATCAACAAAGAACTGAACGAGATGGATGAATGAATGTCAGGCTCCGTATCGCCTATGATGGTACTGGTTTTTGCGGGTGGCAGCGTCAGGAAAAGCACGGCATCGTAAACGGCCGTACTGTTCAGGGGACCCTTGAATCAGCCCTGGAACGGCTCCACAAAAAAAAGATACCCCTCACCGGAGCGGGAAGAACCGACGCTGGGGTTCACGCCGCAGGCCAGGTGGCCCATTTCCATACGGATATACGAAACATCGCCCCTGAACGCTTTGTTCCCGCCCTGAACAGCCTCCTCCCCCAGGACATCCGGGTGCTGGAGGCCCTGGAAACCTACCCTGCGTTTCATGCCCGTTTTGACGCCACATCCAGGACCTACCGGTACCACCTCATCTGTGGCCGACATGGACTCCCCCAGGAACTCCGCTATGGGCTTCAGTTGTGGCGCCGTCCCCGGATTGACCGCCTGAATCAGTACACCTGCCTGCTCCACGGAGAGCGGGACTGTTCTATCTTTGCCGGAACCCGGGACCCCAGCATATCCCGGAGCCGGTATATTTTTCATGCCGGTTTCTTTGTGCAGGGGGATACCCTGATTTTTGAGATCACTGCCAACGCCTTTTTATGGAAGATGGTCCGTTCCATCCTCGGGACCCTGCTCCACTACGAGGAACGGGGACTTAGTCCTCAAGCTTTCAAGGCCATCATCGAATCCGGGGACCGGAGCCTCGCCGGTCCCACTGCGCCGGCAGCAGGACTTTCCCTCTGGAAGGTAGCCTACGACCGAAAAGACCAGTATACCGTTTGATTAACAGAGGGTAATACGCTACAATAATCTCAGGGGCGGGAACCCGCCTCAAGAGGTTGAGTCATGCTATTTTCATACGAATTTACAAACCTGCTCGTCCAGATACTTACTTCCTGGGAGGTCATCGCAGTAACTCTGGTTCTGGTAGTGTATTATTCCCTGGTCTCCTACGTCGTCCGGGGCCACCGCCGGCCAAGTACGCCGGTAGTGCCCAAAACGCCCAGACCAAAGCGGATCCCAAAGGAAAAGAAGGCCCCTCCTAAACCTGTTGAAGAGGATGAGGACCTGGAAATGCAGGAAGCCTAGCGCCGACCGTCAGTTTGCCCTTCCAGAGCCGGTTGCTTATGTTCCGCAGGGTCTTATGGGTGAGGAGGTATTTTATCACCCTTTTGGCGTCATCCTCAGACCAATGGAGGGCTTCAGCCTGGGCCAGCACCGCAGCAGCTTCAATAAGGGTATAGCGCCGGCGGTTTCTCTGGAAAAAGCTGGTGATGCTCTCCGTTTCCCGGAGCTTCGTTGCGGCCCTTCCTTCGCATACATCGCAGCAGCCTGATGGGGGACTATCCCCAGGGCCATCATAATTGAGGAGTCTCAGGAGCGCCTCTCGCCGGCAGGCAGTGGTGTTGCGGGCATAATCCAGCAATGCTGCAAGGCGGATCCGTTCAGCGCCGGACGGTGCCCGTTGGAGGCGTTGCTCATCATCAGGACCCCAGAGCAGTATGGCCTTTGCAGGAAGACCGTCCCTGCCTGCCCGGCCCGATTCCTGGAGATAGGCTTCCACCGAAGGCGGGCAGTTCCGGTGTATCACGGTCCGTATATCCCCCTTATCAACCCCCATCCCATAGGCGCAGGTGGCGATCAATATGCCCTGCTGCTTATGAAAAAACCAGCGCTCCACCTCGGTTTTTTCCCCCCTGCTCAGACCAGCATGATAAAACCGGATCTCCCGGTCTGCCAACTCATTTCTGAGGTAACGGGCGAGTTTTTCCGTCCCCAACCGTGAGGAACAGAAGACAAGGGCAGGACGGGGGTGTTTGAAGAGCAGGTCCCGGACCGCCAAGTCCCGGAGTATGCAGCCCTGGGCCGCAAAGCTGATATTACTCCGGTCCGGGTTCCCGATGATCCGGTGGGCCCCCTGGCCGCCAAACAGGTAGTGTTCTATTTTTTCCAGCACCGGCGCCGATGCCGTGGCAGTGAAGGCGCTTATCAGGGGCACGTCCGCCGTGCTTCTGATGGCATTAATGAGCTCCCCAATCCGCAGATAACTGGGCCTGAAACTTTCTCCCCATTCACTGACACAATGGGCCTCGTCAATCACCACATGCACAATACCCAGGGTATGCAGATTTTCCATCACCCCCGCGCTCAGGAGCACCTCGGGGTTGGCAATGATGAAGCGGCTCTGCCCGGAGCGCAACCGTTCCCAGATATCCTTCCGTTCTTCCCTGCTTTGTCCTCCCCGAAGTATGACCGGCACAAGCCCCTGTTCCTGTAAACGCCGTTCCTGGTCTGCCATCAGTGAGAGGATAGGATAAATCACCAGGGTAGGCCCTGCCAGCAGCATGGCCGGAAGCTGGAAGCAGAGGGACTTTCCCGCGCCTGTGGGCAGGATGATGATCTGCCGGCCCACACTTCCCCGGTCCCGCATCTCATCTTGCTCTGCATCAGAAACTGTATTATCCGCCAGATTATCTGGGGGCGTTTCCCCTGGTACTGCCGGCCAGCAGATAGGAATCCCCGCCGCCTCAGCCGCTTCCAGGATATTCGCCACCACCAGCCGCTGGTAGGGAAACAGGTAGGAAAGTCCGAAGTGTTCCTGCACTGCGCTGCTCAGGGGATCCAAAGTTGCCCGTACATCCAGAGGGCTTCTGTTATAGGTATATTCGGTCACTGTTTTTACCTCTCCGTCTATATGGCACAGCGAAGTGGTTTTGCTTTACCAACATCGAACGCCTTTATCAGAAAGGAGCTGAACAGCGATTACAAAGCGCCGTTACGGAATAACGGAAGAAAAGATCGATCCCCAGGGCCCCGGTTCGCCTTTGGCGTTTTCGTAACGGACACAAAAATACGCCGTCTTTCCGCTGTCCTCCTGCACAAAGTCAAACACTTCTTGCTGCCGGTGGGTGAATTTGGAGAACGGAAGGTCATTGC
>JAITNU010000105.1 GCA_031290325.1 Treponema sp. | reverse complement strand
GAGGGTCTTCCCCGAGGCCGTAGGGGTGACCACCACCACATGCCGGCCCTGGCGAAGGGTTTCCCAGACCGCCCCCTGGTGGGTATAGATTCGGGTTATCCCCTGCCGCTGTAACGCGGTAACAATACGGCCGTCCAAGTCCACGGGAAAGGACACAAAGTCCCCCTCCAGTGCCGGGAGCATCCGTTGTTCGACAATATACGGCGCAAAAGAAGGATTTTCGAGGATTTTTTCCAGGACAGTGAGGGTATCCATAGCTGGGTTTCATTATACTCTATTATAAGAATGAACGTAAAGTACGGAATATCATTCAAAATCTGTTATATCCTATCGACAAATGGATATATTCTGATTATACTAATGGCATAGCTTTTAAGTGTTGATATAGTAGGTCAACATCTATTCGTAACATACCTTTGAGTCTGAAAGGAGGCATATTATGTCTGAGGTCTTATCTATCGTATTAGGTGGTGGTAAGGGAACTCGTTTGTTCCCCTTAACCCAGGTCAGGTCTAAACCGGCGGTTCCCTTTGGAGGAAAATTCAGGCTCGTGGATATACCTATCTCAAATTGTATCAATGCCCATTTACGGCAGATATATATTTTGACCCAATTCAATTCTGCATCCCTTCATCTGCACCTTGCCCAAACCTATGTATTCGATTCTTTTACCAATGGTTTTGTTGAAATCCTCGCGGCAGAGCAAACCTTTGAACATTCGGGCTGGTTTGAGGGAACCGCCGATGCGGTACGGAAGAACCTTCCCCATTTCAGGACCCAGAATCCCGCCTATTATCTGATTCTGTCCGGGGATCAGTTGTACCGTATGGACCTGGAGGATCTTCTGGAAAAACACAAGGAATCCGGGGCGGCTATCACTATCGCCTGTACCACTGTTGCCAGGGAAGACGCCAGTCAACTGGGGATCCTGAAGGCGGATAAGAACAACACCATCACCGAATTCCTGGAAAAACCAGGACCCACCAAGGACATTTCCGATTATAAGACCCCCCCGGAATTGCGGACCGATAAGATCAAGGGGGATTCCTATCTGGGGTCCATGGGGATCTATGTGTTTAATGCCCAGGTCATGGAGGACTGCCTTGACAATGATTTGACTGATTTTGGCAAGGAGATCATTCCTGCGGCTATTAAACGTTTGAAGGTCAATGCCTATCTTTTCGAAGGCTACTGGGAAGATATTGGGACTATCAAGAGCTTCTATGAGGCGAACCTGGATCTGGCTACTATCCGTCCCCGTTTTGATTTTTACGATGAGGCCCGGCCCATCTACACCCACATGCGGAACCTGCCTCCCTCAAAGATAAACGAAGGTAAATTGAGCCAGTCCATAGCTGCTGAGGGTTGTATTATTACCAACGCCTTTGTCACGAACTCACTGGTCGGGGTCAGAACCATTATTGAATATGGGGCCAGCCTCAACGGGGTGGTGTGTATGGGCGCTGACTTCTATGAAACAGAAGCGCAGAAACAGCAGAATATCCAGGATCGCCGTCCTAATGTGGGCATCGGCAGGGGGGCTATTCTCAAGGGGGCGATCATCGATAAAAACGCCCGTATCGGTGAGGGCTGCCGTATCGGGATTGATGACCTGCACCGTAATGATGGCAACTACGGTCATTACTACATCGTGGACGGCATCATCGTGATCCCCAAAAACGCCGTCTTCTATCCGGGTACGGTTATATAGCCCCCTTAGAGGGCTTCGGCGATCACGGGGTTGCGTAATATGCCGATGCCTTCGATCTCCACTTCGACGATATCCCCTGAGTGGAGGGGGCTTATGCCGCTGGGGGTGCCGGTGGCGATGATATCCCCTGCCTGGAGGGTAAAATTCCGGGATATGTAGGCAATTAAGCGGGGAATCGGAAAGATCATATCTGCCGTATTCCCCGATTGTTTGAGGACGCCGTTAATCCGGGAACAGATGGCCAGGTGCTGGGGGTTCCCCAGGTCCTGGGGGCGAACCACCACCGGACCAATGGGGCCGAAGGTATCGAAGGACTTACCCCTGAACCAGCCTGATACATCGGTGTTCTGGATGTTCCGCTGGCTCACATCGTTGAAACAGGTATATCCCAACACGTAGTCAAGGGCTTGATCCTCGGGGATATGCTTCCCCTTTTTGGCGATGATGATCCCCAATTCGGCTTCCGGGTCGGTTCGAGGCTCCTCGAAAGGTCCGATAAGGCCGGGGATGATGATAGGTTCCCCAGGACCGATGAGCACATTCGGGGTTTTGGCAAATAAGACCGGCTCCAAAGGTATGGCAAAGGGTTTCTGCAGGGCGGAGCTGCTTTCCCTAACATGGGCGCGGTAATTAAGGCCCACCGCGATGATCTTGGACGGGGCAATGGTAATCCATTCATCAGTTCCGGCTAAGGGTAAGGCAATCATTGATTTTCTCCTGTTCCACTTCGGTTATAAGGGTCTGGTGCTGTTTATTCGGTCTGATGGATATGTTCCCCTTTCGTCCATCGGCAATGAAGGTGGTTCCGGGGACGCAGCCGTCAAGGATCAACAGTGCCAGGGTATCCTCTAACTCCTTCTGAATGGTCCGCCGCAGGGGTCGGCCTCCGTATTTCGGATCCCAGCCTTTTTCAACGAGAATGTGCCGGGCCGCAGGCATGACCCGGATGCTGTATCCCTGTTCCGCAAGACGCTGGGAAAGCTCCTCAAGCTGGATGTCCAGGATAGCTTCTACTTGCTTCATGTTCAAGGGCTGGAATACCACCACATCATCCACCCGGTTTAAGAATTCGGGGTTAAAGAGGCGGCGCAGTTCCGCAAGGGCCAGGGACTCAATTTCAGCATGTTCCATGATACCCGTTCCCGTACCAAAGCCAATTCTGGAATCCCGGGAAATTTCCCGTGCCCCCGCATTACTGGTCATGACGATCACCGTGTTCCGAAAACTCACCGTATGGCCGAGGTTATCCTTGAGTTCCCCTTCCTCCAGGACCTGGAGGAGGAGGTTAAAGACATCCCGGTGGGCCTTTTCAATCTCATCAAAGAGGACGACCCGGTAGGGGTTGCGGCGGATCTGTTCGGTTAAGATACCCCCTTCCTCGTAACCCACGTAGCCTGGGGGCGCCCCCACCAGCCGGGAGGCGTTATGCTTCTCCATAAAATCGGACATGTCAATACGGACCAGGGAACCTTCAGAACCAAAGAGATAGGCGGAAAGCCGCTTGGCCAGGAGGGTTTTTCCCACCCCTGTAGGACCGAGAAATATGAAGGACCCCAGGGGCCGCCAGGGAGGGGAGATCCCCGCCCGGGACCTCCGTATGGACTGGGCAATACGACGTACCGCATCATCCTGACCGACCACGGCCTTGTGTAATTCCGCTTCAATCCTGAGCAGCCGCTTTGACTCCTGTTCTTCCAGGTGCATCAGCGGGATACCGGTGGATTCGGCTACCACCCGCCGGATATCCCCTTCTTCAACCTTCACCCGTTCATGAGCGGAAGCATGTTCCCAGGCCACCCGTATTGATTCCAGCCGGTCCCGGAGATTCCGCACCTTATCCCGTACCTGGGCGATCTGCTCATAATTCTGGGTCGAAAACATCACCCGTTTTTCTTCGCTGAGGTGGAGAATTTCAGCTTCAATACCGGAAATTTCCGGAGGCATGCAGCTCCCTTCGAGTTTTCTCATGGCCCCCGCCTCATCCAGCAGATCCAGGGCCTTATCCGGCATGAACCGGTCTATCATGTATCGCTGGGCCAGCTTGACCGCAGCAATAACCGATTCCGGGGTGTAGATGACCCGGTGGTGATCTTCATAGTGCTTTTGCAGTCCCTTGAGGATCTCGATGGTTTCCTCAACACTGGGTTCATCCACCAGAATGGTCTGAAAACGCCGTTCCAGGGCCGCGTCTTTTTCAAAATACTTGCGGTATTCTCCCAGGGTCGTGGCTCCGACACACTGGACCTCCCCACGGGAAAGGGCCGGTTTGAACATATTGGAAGCATCCATGGTTCCCTCGGCACTCCCTGCCCCAATGATCGTATGAATTTCATCGAGAAACAGGATCACATTGCCGGTTTGAGCGATTTCCTTCATGATCCGTTTGATCCGCTCTTCAAATTCACCCCGGTATTTGGTACCTGCTACCACGGATCCTAAATCCAGGGAGAGGAGCCGCTTTCCCACGAGTACCTGGGGAACAGTATCCCCGCTCAGGAGTTGGGCCAGCCCCTCTACAATAGCGGTTTTTCCTACCCCCGGCTCACCCACCAGGATCGGGTTGTTCTTGGTTCGCCGGGCGAGGATTCGCACGAGGCGGGTAATCTCTTGCTGCCTGCCCACCACCGGGTCTAGTTTGCCCGCCTTTGCCAGGGCGGTGAGGTCCCGGGAATATTCGTCCAGCACCGGGGTAAGGGGCGGATAGGCAGCGGGCTTCACCCGCGACCCATGAGGGGGCTTATACACCCCCACATGAACGCCGCTGCCATAGGGAAAGTAGGATTGATACCCACCGGGAGACCTCCCGTCATACCCCGGATTGGAAGTATGATTCAAGGTGGTCTGCACCACGACCCGCAGCATCTCCGTATCCACCGCCCGCTGATCCAGATATACCTGGGTCAGGGAATTCCGTTCCCGTGTGGCTGCGAACAAAAGGTGTTCCGTACCGATATATTCACTTCCCGTGGACTGGGCCTCTTCGGTTGCCAGCTCCAGCAGGTTTTTAGTTCGTTTTGACAGGGGAATATCCCCATAACCAGGGGGACCTCCGATACGGGGCATCCCGTTTTCTATAGCATGTCTGAATTCCTGTAAATCGATCCTGAGAAAGATCAATGCTTTACAGGCGATTCCCATCCCGTCCTTAAGCAGAGCAATGATAATATGCTCAGGCAAGAGCTGGTCGGAATTGAAACGACGCCCCTCATTCTGGGCATCAGTTGATAAGATGCGCTGTACCCGTTGAGTTAACCCTTTAAACATTATAAACCTATCCTCTCACACTACTATCTATATAATACGACCTCAGTCATCAGGATAAGCCGGTCACCCAGACTAATCCCCGCCCGGTCGAACCAGCCCCGCGGGGCTTCCAAGGCATACCGGGCCGAACGGTTTGAGTAAATGGTGGTAAGGCTTTTCGGTTCCATGTCCCGGATTTCCAGGATCTTACCTTCTGCAGAGATGAAGGCGATGGACAGGGGGATGAGGGTATTTTTCATCCAGAAGGAGAGGATACGGTCCCGGTCAAAGACAAAGAGCATAGCCTTACCATCATCAAGGGTTTTCCGGTTCATAAGGCCCTGTGACCGTTCCGTATCAGTACGGGCAATTTCAATACTCAGGCTTATCCGGCTGCCGCCAGCGGTTTGAATAAATACTTCCCTGGTTTCAAATCGTGACCCCTCCCCTGCGGAACAGCTCAAAGCGCTCACCATGAAGCATAGACCAACAAGCGGTCCCAGGCAGTACAGAAACCGGAGAGCGGGGTGTGTGCCAACCAAACCGTTAAAACTCATTCAAAAAATCATCCCGCAACCGCACTTCTTTCGATTTATTTGCCTGGGATTCGTTCAGAATCTCATTAAAAATCCGCATATCAATATATTTTACCGTCAGAGGCCGTTCAATCGCTATTCTGGTGTCCTCTGATTCCCAGATTGCCTGTTTAGGGTCCAGCAGGTCAGGCTCCCCGTATTTTTTCACCAAGGAAGTAAAGACCGAATAATGATCAACCAGTGCCGTATTCAGGGTAAAGGCCATCACGAAAACCGTGTCATCCCGAAGCTGAAAAAATGCCTGCCGGATAAAGGAAGACCCTGTGGTTTCCACCAGACTCTGCTCCCGGGAAGGCAGAAACGAAACATCCCGGTCTCCCCGGAAACGAAACAGCTCATCCTCCTGTAAGGCCCCCTTCAGGTCTTCCAGGGCCATACCCAGGGAAAGCTCCCGGAAAATCCGTGGAAGCGCCGATTCAGATGCAGGACCATCCCCAGGGTTGTCCTGCTCCTGTGCCCTTCCCAAGGCGATAATAACCAGCCCGAGGATAAGCATACCATAGAAACGACCGGTGAATTGCATATTTAGAAGTATAGAACCCCTCTTTGCGCTTTGTCAATCCGTAGCATAGCATATAAGCGAAATTGTTCTTTCAGTTAAAGGCTTATTTACAGGGCAAACCGTGCCGGGTATGCCCCTTCATTATCAAAAAGCGGGAGTACTGGATAGTAAGCCCTGGGAACCCATCGGTGCAAGTGAATATCCTCAAGAAAAGGGCGCCACCTTGCGTTTGAGTATCCGGGGACGGCGCTGGTTCTGGTTCTACCTCAAGGCAGCTTGACAAAATCGCAGAGAAAATCAATAATTGTTCTGGTAACATGTATGAAGTCTAAACAAGTTCGG
>JAITNU010000106.1 GCA_031290325.1 Treponema sp. | reverse complement strand
AATTATATACATTTACGTTAATCTGTAACATTATCACTGTTTGTACCCCACGGTCGCCTACCGTATCAGGAACATCAACCCTCCATAATATGATGTTGTCTAAGACAACTTCGGTTATTCAATATAACCTTGTATTAATATATAGCACATTTATTTTTCTTTGTCTATAGAAATATGAAAAAAATAAAAAAATATTTCTTATACCGATACTTCTAACCAGAGGGTCCCTCATTCAGGCTATCAGCCCCCGCATAATGCACAGGCAAATCGTACCACAATGGGAAAATACTGGGGGGTGAGGCGGAGATAGCTGTCTTCGGGGCTGTTGAGACAACGCCAGGTTTTGGGGAGTACCAGGGCCTCATTCGGGACTTCCCGGCAGAACAGGGCGTCGGCAATGTCCGGCTTGGTACGCAGGAGGGAACCAAGGGCGGCGGCTTCTTCCGCAGGCAGCATGGTGATGGTTTGGGCGGCGATGCCGGCTCTGAAGAAGCCTGCGTCATCGGAAAAGGGGGTTGGGACCAGGAGGACCCGGTCCATGTCGAGATGCCGGGCGGTTTCGAGGGCACGGGTGCGGAGTTGCTGTACCAGGTGCCTGGTCCGGGTGATGCCTGGTCCGGTTTCGTATTTCATCAAATGATCCGCAGTTTTTGAGATAATCAGGGTGTCCCCGGTTCCACAGGCATCGAAGATGAAGACCTGGGCGCCGCCGAATCCAGCGTCCCGCAGGCCCATTGCGAGGGTATAGGACCCTTGATCCCGGATGCCCTCCCCCTGGAGTATCTCTTCTTTGTCTGTAAATATGATAAGCCAGCTCCGGACCTGTTCTTCCCGGAGCTTCAGGGCCGCTTCAATAAGCTCGAATACTGCGGCGCTGTTGTCGTTAGCCCCGGGACTGCCCGGCACCCGGTCGTAATGGGCAACGAGGATGATTGCGGTTTGTCCTCCCAGGGGAAACCCCAGAAATCCCCCGGAGGCCGGTTCGGGGGATACAAAAAAGTGGCGGTTCCCGGCAATGGTAATCACCAGGTAGCTTATCTCGAACTCGTCCAGGAGGGATTTGAGTAGGCGATAACGGTCTGTCTCCAGGGCAATGAAGTCCTGAAAATGATGATAGAGTATATTGTGATAGTGGGCTTCATGGGTAGACACTTCCTGGAGTGCACGCCGCGGGTTCAGGTACAATTACAACCGGACCGCCTCAAAGTGCGACGAAGGGGCGACTAACTCCTCCTGGGCTTGGATCGTGAGGAGTTCCCGGCTTTGGGCGTCAAAGGTGGCCTTCATGATGCCATATACCGAGGCGGTGGTCTGTTCCAGGGTCTGCTTACTATCTGCCGTCTCAAGGTAGTGGGAGAGAAATACCGAGGCAGTGAGGTCCCCGGAACCGGACATGGTCGTACCTGTGTCAAAGGGCAGTTCCGGGGTACGAGTCCGGTACACTGCGGAGCCGTCGGATACGAGCATGTCGATATGCGCGCCGTTCCGGTCCTTTCCCCGGTAGCTGGTAACCAGGACGATCCGCGGTCCCTTGGCGTGGAGCAGGTCAATGGCCTTGCGGGCGTTTTCTATGGTTCCTGTGTCCAGGCCGGTGAGGGCCTCAAGTTCAAACTGGTTGGGGGTTACGAGGTCTGCCAGGGCAATGACTTCATTTTTAAAGATTTCGGGGATTCCGGGTTTTACATAGAAGCCCCGGCCTACATCCCCCATCACGGGGTCGCAGCAGTACAAGGCTCCAGGCTGTATGCCCTTGACCTTACGCACCGCCTCCATGATCGCCTGACCCACATCAGCATCCCCCAGGTACCCTGAGAGGACCGCATCGCATTTCTCCAGGACCTTCCGTTCTGCTAAACCCTGAACCAGGTCTTTTACCAGGGCGGCGCCCAGTACCTGGCCCTGCCATGCGTCATAGCCAGTATGGTTGGAGAATTCCACCGTATTGACCGCCCAGACCTCACGGCCGAGGCGCTGCATGGGGAAAACCGCAGCAGTATTTCCCGCATATCCGTATACCACATGGGATTGAATCGACAAAACAGCCATACCATAAGCTCCTTACTTGCCAAAATTGACGAATTGATCGATGAGGGCGCCCAGAAAACGGAAGAACCGTCCCCGGGGGTTGCCGTATTTGACGGAAAAATCCCGGGCCGCATCGGTCATGGAGTACTGATCTTCATCGTACTTCTGCTTGAGGGAATCCCAGTACTTGACGATCCAGACGTAGAGATCGCTGGGGGTGTTCCCGGGGAAATCGAGCTGGATCCATTCTTCCTTGATGATCTGAATGATCGGGGCATAGACATTGTTATACCAGGAAAACAGGGCATCTGAAAAGGGAAGCTCCCGGTCAATATTTTGATTGAGGTAATATTTATGTACCAGAATGTGGTTGTAAATGACCTCGTACTGGCCTGGGGTGCTGAAATCCAGGTCATAGTCATCGGTGAGCTTACCGAAATTGGTCTTTTCATAGAAAAGCTGTTTTTCATAGTGCAAGACCTGGTCCCGCAGTTCATCCACGGTCATGGAGGGGGTGATGGTAATCTCGCTGGCAAGGCTCGTTACCTCTGCGTCAATGGACTCACCCCCCTGGGTCCGGGCCACGGATACGCGGTGGTTGCCGTCCCGGACAAAGTAGGCCCCTCCAATCTCATAGAGCCGTATGGGGGGCAGGGTCATATCCCCCAGCCGGGCCTGATCAACCCGTTCCCACCGGTTCCGCAGGTATTCTGCCCGGGGCAGAAAGTACTTGTTAAAGTCCCGGTAACGGCCTTCACTGCCCACGATCAGCTTGATGGGTACGACCTGCATGCCCTTGTAGACTTCGTTTTTCGGCTTTAAAATTTCCTTGACATCATTAAAAGAAAGGAGCTTATCCTTATCGGCATTGAGAAAATGCTGAATCTGGGACAGAACCGCCTTACCCCGGGCCCTGGTGAAATCCTCTGCAGCTTGCAGCCTGTGGATACTATTGATAGGTGAATCGTCTGAACTCATTTCCACTCCTCGGTATCGATGACATAATGGCTGTACGCGTTGATCACCAGGGTTTCATGGTAGCGGGTGGCGCGTACATCGGCTAAATCATAGAGATGAATGTGCCCATGAATAAGATATTTGGGCTTAAAGACCCGCATGAACCAGCAAAAGGCATTAAATCCCCAATGGCACTTATCCGGTTTATCATGGATGCCCTTGGGAGACGCATGGGTGAGGAGTATATCTGGAAAACGACCACGGATCAACCGGTTTAAGAGTATACCGGGAATGAGCTTGAGTATTTCCAGGTACATCTGAAAATCGGTGTACTGATTCTCCCCGTTATTATACCGCATGGAACCTCCCAGGCCCGCGATGATCAGACCCTCCTCGACCCGTACCTTGGAACCGATATGGGTGGTCCCCGCACCGTGGCGCAGACCCTCTGCATCCTCCAGGCTGTCCCGGCGCCCGGTAAAAAAACGATATTCCTCAGTATTATGGTTACCGAACACGAAGAGAAGGGGCTTGTTAAGGCTTGACACGATAAATTCCAGATAATCCAGGGGAAGATCCCCGGCACTGAGGACGACATCAATATTCTTAAAACGTTCCTTGATGCTATTGGTGTACACCAGGGGATCGATCTGGTCGGATATGCAGAGTATTTTCATGACTGCCTTTTACCATGCTATACATTATCTTACCTATTATGTATATATAATGAATGATTTTCTGTCAAACCCTTGGGCGGGACTGAAGTACGTTTTGAAATTATAGTATAATAAACAAACAATAAAGTAGGAGAAAAGGATGAATTTTGCAATAGCCCTGGTTCCCGGCGACGGGATAGGGCCTGAGGTGATTGCCCCGGCCACGGAGATTCTGGATGCGCTGGGGGATATCTACGGCCATGTGTTTCACTATGTGGAATTGGAGGCCGGGGGTAAGGCCATTGACAGTGCCGGGGAACCGCTGCCGCAAGAAACGCTGGAAGCGGCGAAGCAGTGTGATGCCCTCCTCTTAGGGGCTGTGGGGGGTCCCCGGTGGGAAACCCTGCCAGGGCACCTGCGGCCTGAGCGGGCGCTGCTGGGCTTGCGTTCCGGGTTGGGGGTCTTTGCCAATCTCAGGCCCGCGGCGCTCCTGCCCCAGTTGAAAGACGCCTGTCCCCTCAAGGATGAGGTGCTTGCGGCGAGTCATCCTGAGGGGAAACCGACCTTTGATCTGCTCATTGTCCGGGAACTCACCGGTGGGCTGTACTTTGGTACCCGGGGCCGGAGCGAGGATGGCAAGGCGGCCTTTGATACAGAAACCTACTCCTGGATGGAGGTTGAACGAGTGCTCCGTGCGGGGTATGCGGCGGCGGCGGTGCGCCGGAAAAAGCTCTGCATTGTTGATAAGGCCAATGTGCTTGAGTCCTCCCGGTTCTGGCGGGAGGTGGCCGCAGTGGTATCCAAGGATTACCCTGATATCGAAACCAGTTATCTGTATGTGGATAATTGCGCCATGCAGCTTATCCGCGCCCCAGGCCAGTTTGACGTGATTGTTACCTCCAATCTTTTCGGGGACATTCTTTCGGATGAAGCTTCGGTACTTACCGGTTCCATTGGGATGCTGCCCTCTGCCAGCCTCGGCAGTCCCCAGGACCCCTTGGCAAAGAACGGGCATCCCATGGGGATGTACGAACCTATCCACGGTTCTGCTCCGGATATCGCAGGTCAGGACCGTGCCAATCCCCTGGCCACAATCCTCTCCGCCGCCATGATGCTCCGGTATTCCTTTGGCCTGGAAAAGGAAGCTCATGCAGTTGAGTCTGCGGTCAGCGCCGTGCTGGATGCAGGTCTGCGGACTCAGGACATAGCTCGCCGTACCCCCGGTTCAGAGAAAATAGTGGGCACTAAGGCCATGGGAGTAGCAGTTTTGAAGGAGTTGAGCAGCCATGCGGAGTGATTCTGTGAACAAGGGGATGGCCCGTGCTCCCCATCGGTCGTTGTTTAAGGCCTTGGGCTTTATTGACGAGGAATTTAACCGGCCTCTTATCGGCATAGCCGTTGCCAAGAGTGAGATTGTTCCGGGGCATCTGCACCTGGACACCATAGCCAAAGCCGCTGCCGATGGGGTGCGCCTTGCCGGTGGGGTGCCGGTGCAGTTCCCGGTGATCGGGGTCTGTGATGGGATTGCCATGGGCCATGAGGGGATGCGTTATTCCCTGGTGACCCGGGAGCTTATCGCCGATTCTATTGAGTGTATGGTCATGGCCCATGGGTTTGATGGGGTTATCTACATTCCCAACTGCGATAAGATCGTGCCGGGGATGCTCATGGCTGCGGCGCGGCTCAATCTGCCGGGGGTCTTTGTGTCAGGTGGTCCCATGTTGGCAGGGCGTAAAGACGGGAAGCCCCTCACCCTGACCACCGTGTTTGAAGCGGTGGGGGCTGTGGGCGCGGGGACCATGAGTGAGGCGGAACTCGCTGATTTGGAAGAGGCGGCCTGTCCGGGCTGCGGGTCCTGTTCGGGGATGTTCACCGCCAACTCCATGAACTGCGTTACCGAAGCCCTGGGCATGGCCCTGCCGGGGAACGGTACCATTCCTGCGGTGATGGCTGAACGGTTGCGGCTTGCCAAGAAGACCGGCGTGCTCCTCATGGAGGTTCTGAAACAGGACCTTCGTCCCCGGTCGATTTTGACCGAAAAGGCGTTTATGAATGCCCTGGCCCTGGATATGGCCCTGGGGTGTTCCACCAACACGGTCCTTCATCTACCGGCCATTGCCCACGAAGCAGGATTCACCCTTGACCTGGACTGCTTTAACAAGGTGAGTGCCGTAACCCCCAATCTATGCAGGCTGGCCCCGGCAGGTCCCCATGCTATTGAGGAGCTTCATGCCGCAGGGGGTATCCCGGCGGTGCTGGGGGAACTGGCGAAAAAGCAGCTTGTCGATGGTTCTGCAGCCACGGTCTACGGCACGCTGGGGGAGGCGATTAAAGCGGGGGTAAACCGGAACCCCGAAATCATCAGGCCCATTGATACGCCCTATTCAGCCACCGGGGGCCTGGCGATACTCCGGGGGAACCTGGCCCCGGACGGCTGTGTGGTCAAGCGGAGCGCAGTGGCTCCTGCCATGCTCAAGCATACAGGCCCGGCCCGGATCTTTGACGCTGAAGAAGCGGCCTTTGACGCCATCATGGGGGGGAAGATCAAACCTGGGGATGTGATCGTGATCCGGTATGAGGGACCCAAGGGCGGCCCGGGGATGAAGGAGATGCTCGGCCCTACCGGAGCCTTGGCCGGGATGGGCCTTGACGATAAGGTGGCCCTCATCACCGATGGACGCTTTTCCGGCGCCACAAAGGGGGCGGCCATCGGGCACGTGTCCCCGGAAGCTGCTGAAGGGGGGATCATCGGCCTGCTCAAAGAGGGGGACCGCATCACCATTGACATCGACGCCCATAGCATCACGGTAAAGGCCGGAGAAGAGGAACTTGCCCGGCGCAAAGCGGAATGGAAGCCCAGCGCTCCCAAGGTTACCACCGGTTATCTGGCCCGCTACGCCCGGCTGGTGAGTTCTGCGGCAACCGGCGCGGTTTTTGTTGAATAAAGAATCCCCGCGGGGTATCCCCGCTACGGGGACGCTGGAATAAATCAGACCGATACGCTAGGATAGGCGTATGAGGATATGCTTAATCGAGAGGAGAGCTTATGCAGTACATCGGAGCGAGGATTTTAATTGAAGCCCTCGTCGAACAAGGGGTGGATACCGTGTTTGGGTATCCCGGCGGATCGGTCTTGTTTATATACGATGAGTTGTTTAAACACCGGGACCGCATCCGGCACATCCTGGTAAGTCATGAACAGCACGCCGCCCATGCGGCCGATGGGTATGCCCGATCCACCGGGAAGGTTGGGGTGTGTATCGCCACTTCCGGGCCTGGTGCGACGAACCTCGTAACCGGTATTGCCACCGCTTACATGGATTCATCGCCCCTGGTGGCGATTACCGGGAATGTAAACGTTCCCCTGCTGGGCAAGGATAGCTTCCAGGAGGTGGATATCACCGGGATAACTATGCCCATTGTCAAGCACAACTGGATCGTGAAGGATGTGAATGAACTGGCCGAAGTGGTGCGGGAAGCCTTTATTGTAGCCTGCTCAGGCAGACCGGGACCGGTGCTCATTGATGTTCCCAAGGATATTACCGCGATCCTGGGGGAGTGGGTTCCCGGCAAAGGGAGGGAAAAGCAGCCGGTAACGATGGACACGACCGGTGCAGGGTCGGTCCTGGGCGCCCGTGCGTGGCGTCTTGCGGAACGGAACAAACGGACCACCTTTACGAATGTGGATGTAGACCGGGCTGTGGCGCTGCTCCGAGGGGCCAAGCGGCCGGTGCTCTATGCCGGGGGCGGGGTCATCATCTCCGGGGCCGGGGGAGAACTGACCCAACTGGCGGAACAGCTCAACGCGCCGGTGGCCTTGAGCCTCATGGGGATCGGGGCCTTTCCCCTGGACCACCGGCTTTGTACCGGGCTCATCGGTATGCACGGTACGGTGGCCTCCAACAAGGCGGTACAACAGGCGGATCTCCTGGTGGCTATTGGCGCCCGGTTCTCCGACCGGGTTACGAGCCGGACAGACCAATTCGCCCAAGGGGCGCAGGTACTTCACTTTGATATCGATCCCGCGGAGATCAACAAGAACGTTCAGGCCGACGCCTGGGTCGTGGGGGATATCAAGGAAACCTTGAAGACCGTGCTCCAGAAGCTGCCCCCGGACATCAAAACCGAATGGAATGGCGACATTGAGCGCTGGAAGGCGCAAATTCCCCAGGCCCATCACCGGGATACGGCACTGCATCCCCGGTTTATTATAGAAGAAACGGCCAAGCGGCTCGGATATGATGCCATTGTGGTAACCGATGTGGGGCAGCATCAGATATGGACCGCCCAGTTTTATCCCATTACCCGGTCGCGATCCTTCCTCACCTCCGGTGGACTTGGGACCATGGGCTTCGGGCTTGGCGCGGCCCTGGGTGCGAAGATCGCCAACCCCGCTCGTCCGGTGGTGCTGTTTACCGGAGACGGCTGCTTCCGCATGAACTGCGCTGAAATGGCGACCTTGAACACCTATACTGTTCCCCTTCTCATAGTCATCTTCAACAACCGGACCCTGGGTATGGTACGGCAGTGGCAGAGCCTTTTCTATGAGGGTCGTTATTCCGAGACCGATCTGGTGGATCGTCCGCCGGACTTTATCAAACTGGCGGAGGCCTACGGACTGCCAGGGTATCTTGCGGAAGATGAAGCGTCTTTTACCGAGGTCCTGGATAAGGCAATGCAGGATATAGCCGGCGGCAAGGCTGCCCTCATCGACGCCCGTATTGATAGAGATGAACGGGTCCTCCCCATGGTTCCCGGCGGAAAGCCCATTCATGAACAGATACTTTTATAGACTTTTTTAAGGCCCTCCGGGGCCACAAGGGTAGCCTATGGTGGGGACGCTGGAACTGCATAGGCGCAGAG
>JAITNU010000217.1 GCA_031290325.1 Treponema sp. | reverse complement strand
CTTTATCTTTACCTCTGGTTCCATGCAGGATTTTGCCTTGGCCCTCTTGGTGGGTATGGTTTCCGGGGTGTATTCGACCATCTTCATTGCCTGTGGATTTGTTAATTTCTGGGACATCCAGGCAACAAAACGGGAAAAGAAGAAACTGATGGGCGTCCCTTCCAAAGCGTAGGGGAGGATCATACGGGTTGGGGGTGTGAAAGCAACCGTTTATAGGTTGCGTCCACCCCGAGGGCACCTAAAGGCGCGGTAATTAAGATGGCAAGTACCGCCACGGTGAGAATAGTGGCGCCTGCGGGAATTCCCTGAGCCAGGGGAATACCGCCGATTGCCGCCTGTACCGTTGCCTTGGGCAGATAGGCGATGGCACAGAACAAGCGTTCCTTCAGGGTTAAGGGTGTTTTAATAAGACAGACATAAACACCGCATACCCGAATCAGCAGGGCGAGGAATATCAGGGCAAGGGCTGCCAAACCTGCTTTCACCACATAGCTCGTATCGACTGTGGCACCTACCAGGGCGAATAAGAGCAATTCCGCCCCCACCCAGAGTTTTGAGTATTTCCCGGAAAGCCGTTTTGCCAACACCCCGGAGCGCTTTACTATGGTGGCGCCCAAGGCCATTACTGCCAATAAACCGGAGAGCGGCAGGTGCTGTTTCAGGGCCTGTTCCAGGGAGACCAGAAGAAACGCGGCGCTTAACAAAACCAGGGTCTTCACCGTATCTCGGAGCTGGATGCTTTGAAATACCTTCACCAGGACCAGCCCCAGGAGGATCCCCGCTCCCAGACCGGTGATGATGGCCAGGGAACCCTGGACAGCTATATCAAAAAAATTAAGACCCCTGCCACCATACATGCTGAGAAAGGACGTAAACAAGACAATCACATAAATATCATCCACCGCAGCCCCGGCCATGATGAGCTGGGGAATGCTTTTATCCTTGCCATAGCCCCGCTCCATGAGCTTTAACATTTTGGGCACCACCACCGCCGGGGACACGGCGCCGAGCACCGCTCCCATGATGGCAGCTTCCAGCCGGGAAATGGGGAAAAACAGGGGGGCAAAAATGGTGGTTGCGGCTATTTCAAACGTTGCCGGTACAAAGCACAACAGGATGGCGGACCTGCCGACTTTTTTCAAATCATTGATGTCCAGGGCCAGTCCTGCCCTGGTGAGGATGATGATCAAGGCGATTTGCCGCAGCTCCGCGGAAATGGCCAGTAGCTCCGGGGCTATCAGGTTTAAGCCATGAGGCCCCAGGATGATACCGGTCAAAAGCATACCCACCAGGCCGGGCAGTTTACACCGCTGCATGACCCCGCTGAGGATAAGGCAGCACAGCATAATAAGGGCGATACTGAAAAGCATTATTTACACCCGCATTTCCCGGTTGAAGGGTTTCCCCAGCTCTGCAGGACTCATGTGCCGGTTCGTGCGGGAGAAGGCGAGGACCACGATAACCAGGATGTAAGGAAGCATCACGGCAAACTCGTAGGGGAAGTTGATCCCTTGCCCCTGGATGGCAAGCTGAAGGGACTGGGCCAGACTGAACAACAAGGCCCCACCCATGATCCTGACCGGACTCCAGTGGCCGAAGTACACCAGGGCAACGGCGATGAAACCCCGGCCTGCGATAATAGAATCGCTGAACATCTTGGCTTGACAGAGGGAGAGATAGGCCCCGGCCAGCCCGGCCAAGGCCCCACCCACGGCAAGGGCCTCGTAGCGGACCTGGTTCACCTTGATGCCGATGGAGTCGGCAGCCCGCGGGTAGGTACCCACAGCACGGACCTGTAAACCCCAGGGGGTCCTGAAGAGTACATACCACATAGCCGGCACCAGGAGAAAGGTGAGGTACACCAGCACATTGTGGCTAAAGAAAACCGGTCCCACCACGGGAATGGCGGACAGGACCGGAATGGGGGCAGAGCCGATCCCTGGTATGCTTTGGGTGCCCCCGATGAAGTGGCGGAACAGGGTACCGGCGGTGCCGACCCCGAACATCTGCAAGCCGATGCCGGCGATCCCCTGGGGGGCACGGAAGCTCACCACCACCACCCCGAAGAAGAGGCCCAAAAGCGCTCCGGCACCGCCGGCAGCGGCCAGGCCCAGGACATTGAAGATACCAGGGGTAGGACCCCCATGGCTCACACTATAGGGCACGAGCATTCCCAGAAAGGCCCCCATGGCCATGATGCCCTCACAGCCGAGGTTGAAGATACCGGCCCGCTGGTTCACCATCTCCCCCAGGCTGGCGAGAAGTAAGGCCACGGAAAAGGGCACCCCCAGGGCAAGGATGTTTATGATAAAGTTCACGATACCTCCTCCTTTCTGACCGGGGCGATAAGGCTCATGCACTTTCGCCAGGTACGTTCCATAAGATAGGGATTAGCGATGATCATCCGGGTGGCGACAATCACCAGAATGATGATCCCCTGGAGTACCTGGACCATGTTGGCCGGCACCCCCACCATGCGCTGGGTCATGTCCGCCCCCACAATGAGGAGGCCGAAGAAGAAGGCAGCCGGGATGATCCCCGCAGGGTGAAGCCCGCCAAAGAGGGCCACCACAATACCGCTGAACCCGTAACCGCCGGTAACCCCCTCAATGGCCCGGTGATGAAGCCCCGCGATTTCCACGGCCCCTGCAAGACCGGCCAAGGCCCCGGAGATGCTGATTGAACTGATCAGGCAGACGGTTACGTTGATGCCCCCGTACCGCGCCGCCCGTTCCTGGGCGCCTGCGGCCCGCAGCTTGTAGCCGAAAGAAGTTTTCCAGAGCAGCAAGAAGATCACCACTGCCAGGATTAAGGCGATGCAGACCCCTGCGTGCAGCCGGGTCCCCTGAATGAGCCGGTCCAGCCACATACCCCGGGAGAGCCGCATGGACTGAGGGGTACCGCTCCCCATGGTCAACTCCGCCGGGTCCAGCATGGGGCCTCGAAGACAGAAGGTGTAGAACTGGACGGCGATGTAATTGAGCATCACCGTGGAAAGGAGTTCGCTGACCTCCAGCCGCGCTTTGAGCAACCCGGGGATGAAGCCCCAGAAGGCCCCGCCAAGGCAGCCGGCCAGGAGCGCCAGGGGCAGCAGCAGGGGCCGTGGGGCATCGGGCAGGGCAAGGGCCACGGCAGTGGTAGCGAGGATCCCCATGGCCATCTGTCCTTCGGCGCCAATGTTGATGATACCACTCCGGTAGGCCACGGAAATACCCAGGGCAATGATGGTCAGGGGGATGGCCCGGATCAGCACCTCGCAGACCAGGGACACGTTTTTCAACGGCTCTGTAAGAATAACCCCGTAAACCCGCAGGACATCGGCGCCTATGGCCAGGAGCACCACTGCGCCCATGAACATTGCCGTCAGTATCGCCAGGACCACGATACTCAGTTGGTAACAGAACTTAAACCGCTTCGTCATTGTTCACCCCCGCCATGAGGATCCCCAGGTACCGCCGGTTCGCCTCCCCCCGTTCCAACATCTTCTGAATCTGTCCTTTAAATATCACCGCGATACGGTCCGAAAGGTTCATCACTTCCTCAAGCTCTTCGGATATGAGGAGGATGCCGTAGCCCTCCCGCCGTTTTGCCAGAAGCTGTTTGTGGATGAACTCCGCTGCCCCCAGGTCCAACCCCCGGATCGGGTAGACCGCGATGAGGAACTTGGGGTTCCGGGTCAGCTCCCGTGCGAGGATGACCTTCTGAATATTCCCCCCTGAAAGCGCCCCTGCCGCCACATGGGTCCCGGCACTGCGGATATCGAAGGTCCGGCGCAGTTCCTCGGCGTTGTGGTTGATCAGCTTCTGTTTCAGGAAGGCATAGATGGAATAGGAGTCCACATCCTTAAGGATGAAGTTCTCTTTTATCGAGAAACTGGGAACAATACCCTCTACATTCCGCTCCTCAGGGATATAGCCCATGCCCCGGCGGATGATGAATGCCGGGGACCGGTTACTGAGATCGGTATTGAAGAAGGTGATCGTGCCGGACTCGACCTTCCGCAGCCCGTTGATAGCCTCTGCAAGCTCCTTCTGCCCGTTGCCAGAGACCCCTGCCAGGCCCACAATCTCCCCTGCCCGGATCCATAGATTACAGTGGTTCAGCGCCAGGAACCCCCGGTCATTCTTGACGCAGAGGTCCTTGATAACCAGCACCTCCCCGCCTGAGCAGGGGGCCTCGTTGTTTTGGGGAAGCTCCACATCCCGGCCGGTCATGAGGGCGGCAATATCCTGGGAAGAGTGGTCTGCGGTGTTTCCTTCAAACACCACCGCCCCATGTCGAATAATGGCCACCTTATTCGAGAGGCTCTTCACTTCCTGGAGCTTATGGCTGATGAAGATGATGGACAGTTCACTGGTCATACGTTTTAAGAGGGCGAGGAGTTCATCCGTCTCCTGGGGGGTAAGGGCGCTGGTCGGTTCATCAAGGATCAAAAACCGGGCGCCCAGGCACAGGGTCTTGACCAGTTCAACCCGCTGCTGTTCCCCCACGGAAAGCTGCCAGATGTAGGCGTCCATGTCCACAGGCAAAGAATACCGCCGGGCTATCTCCTTGATACGACCCCGGATCATAGCATAATCAAGTTTGAAAGGATTCCACGCCTGCCTGAACCCCAGGGCCACATTCTCAAGGACCGTCATGTTGGGCACCAGCATGTACTGCTGATGGACCATACCCAACCCCGCAGCAATGGCGTCGTTGGGGGAGTGGAACCGTACCTCCGTATCGTTAATGAGGATCCGCCCCTCATCACTCTGGTACAGCCCCATGAGGATGTTCATCAAGGTCGTCTTGCCTGCACCATTCTCCCCCACCAGGGCAAGAACTTCGCTCTTTCCCACAGAGAGGGATATCTTGTCACAGGCGAGGATACCGGGGAATCGTTTTGTGATATGCTCCAGACGCAGGCTCCGGATCGGTTCGGTATGGAAATCCATGAGAGGCCCCTCATCTATAGTATGAAATATGGACGTAGTATAGGAGTAGGCAGATGGAATGTCAATAAGCGGAGCACAAAGCATTCGGTAATTTACAATCTTCCATAAAATAGTTATAATAAAAATATGAAAAAGAATTTCAAGTCCCTTATACATAGTTGGTATAATTCTCCCTTAATGGTAATTTTTGAGAGTATCATCATAGGTATTATGGTAGGGCTTGTGGTTGCCCTTTTCAGATACCTGTTGAACAGGATGGCTGACCTCAGGCAGTGGATATACGAAACCCTGCCCCATGTTCCTTTCTATTGGATAGTCTTATGGACCGCGGCGCTGGCGCTGGCCGGGCTTTTTCTCGGCTGGACCAACAAGCGATGGCCCATGATCAAAGGAGGCGGGGTGTCCCAGGTCAAGGGCGTGCTCCTCGGTAAACTGTCCATGCATTGGGCGGTGGAACTGCCCATGAAAATGATAACCAGCATTCTTGGCTTGGGTGCCGGCCTTTCCATGGGCCGGGAAGGACCGGCCATACAGATCGGGGCATACGTGGGAGATGGAATACTTTCGGTTTTTCAGCGGCCCCCTCCTGAGCGGAAGATCCTGCTCATCGCCGCGTCTGCCGCCGGAATGTCCGCGGCTTTTAACGCTCCCCTGGGGGGCCTGCTTTTTGCCCTGGAAGAGTTATTACCATCATTTTCACCCCTGTTTATCGCCTGTGCCCTGGGGGCCTCGGTGGCGGCGGATATGATCGTCGGTTTTTTTTGGGGTTTAGTCCCCCTCTTTGATTTTGGGCATATTGAGCTACTGCCAGTACGGAATTTCCCTGGGATTATCCTTTTAGGCATGGTCTCTGCCTTTCTGGGGGATATCTATAAACGATCCCTGTATGTGGCCGGCGACATCTACACCACCGTGCGCATTCCTGAAATAATCCGCCCAATCATACCCTTACTCCTCACCATCCCCCTGGGCTTTGTTTTTTTTGATATCTTGGGGGACGGTCATGGGCTGATCAAAGCCGCTGCCCTGCAAGAGCTGACCCTGGGCATAGTCGTACTGCTCTTGGGGGGGAAGATCCTTTTTACCGCCTTCTGCTCCGGTTCGGGAACCTCTGGCGGAATTTTCGTTCCCCTCCTTGCCTGCGGTGCCTTGGCTGGAAACGGGGTGGGGCAACTCCTCTGCATGGCCGGATTCCTGGGGGAAGGACAGATCCTCAACTTTGTCATCCTGGGGATGGCGGCTTTTTTCACTGCTGTGATCAAAGCGCCGATAACCGGAATCGTGCTGATCCTGGAGGTAAGCGGCAGTATTCATCACCTGGCCGGTCTGGTACTGGTTTGTCTTTCCGCCTTGGTTACCACCGAGCTTATGGGGTCAAGGCCAGTGTACGAGGTACTGCTGGAGCGGCTACTCCCCCGGAGCCTGGAATAACGGGCGCGCCTCCGGCCCCCCAGACCCTCTTACAAAACTTCGATTCGATCCACTGCTCTGGTTGCCAGCTTGATCCCACCAGCCTTAAGCCCCTTAACCTGAAAAGCCTGGACCTTAAAGGTCTCTTTGGTGATTTTAATCCGTGGTTTAGGGGTATAGCGGAGGGTAAATGAAAACTTCTCCCTGGTATCTATATGGAGGACCTGGGCACCTTCAGGAACCAGCGTATACTCCTTATTCATGATCCACCCTTCAATGATGCAGCGTTTGATACAGGGATACCCGGTTTCCGCTTCCTTGTAAAACACGGTGAACACAATAGCCCCCAGAGCTTCCTTGTCCGCCACCCCTATCCACCACGCATCAGGACCTACAAAGCTCTTATCAGGAAGATCCGCCACCGTATAGGTACCGTTATTTCTGAGGGTGAGGATCCGATCAAAAGGAGAAACCGCGACGATAAGCTCCCCGGTAACGGCAGTTCCCAGGTAGCCCGTGGTGCGATCATACTTGAGTTCCTGGTCCTTCTTGACCACCTCTTTCACATCCACCTTGTCGAACTTCCCAACCTTGGTTTTCCGTTCCCCCCGGTCTATTTCCCCATTGACCTTGACTTTGGCAATGATATTGTCCAGGAAGCCCATAGCATAGACAACGATGTTCTTGAGATACCCGTTTATTTCTTTGATCCGGGCCTGAATGGTCTGCATCTCCACCTTGGTTTTGTTGATATCGTAGAGGGACAGCCGCCGTATAGGTATCTTAAACAGGTGTTCCACATCTTCACTGCTTAAGCCCCGGGGGCCTAGCTCTTTCAGAAACGGCTCAAACCCGTTCATAACCGCCTTTTCCATGGCCTCTGCGGTCTTTATCTTCTCAATGACCTTGTAGAGCTGTTTCTCAATGAAGAGCCGTTCCAGGGTTTTGCTATGTAAACGGTCTTGCAGCTCTTTCTTTTCCTGTTCCAGTTCCCTGGTGAGGATATTCACGAGTTCTTTGGCATGGTACTGAATCACCTCGGTAACGGTAGTAACCACCGGGAAGTTGTCCCGAATGACCAGGAGATTCACGGAAATGGACTGTTCACATTCGGTAAAGGCGAAGAGGGCGTTCACGGTCTCCTCTGAGTAGACCCCCCGTGCCAGCTTGACCTCGATTTCCACATGTTCAGTGGTAAAATCGTTCAGGGACTGTATCTTGATACGCCCCGCCTTGGCCGCAGTTTCTATGCTGTTGATGAGGCTTTCAGTGGTGGAACCAAAGGGAATCTCCCGGATAACGATGCGTTTGGGGTCCGAAGTATCGAGCCGCACCCGCACCAGGACCTTGCCATTCCCGTCCTTGTAATCCGACACATCCACCAGACCGCCGGTGAGGAAATCCGGGTACAGGGTGAAGGGTTTCCCCTCCAAGGCAGCCTTTTCAGCCTCCAGGACCTCAATGATATTGTGGGGCAGTATCTTGGTGGACATCCCCACAGCGATACCCTCGGCCCCGATGATGAGGACCACGGGGATCTTCGCAGGAAAGATCGCCGGTTCCTTGTTGCGGCCATCGTAAGAACCGACCATGACGGTGAGTTTCGGGTTATAGAATACGTCCTTGGCCAGGGACGTTGCCCGACATTCGATGTACCGGGCCGCGGAAGCCTGGTCTCCGGTAAAGAGATTCCCGAAGTTCCCCTGCTTATCAATGAAGAGTTCTTTGTTTGCCAGGACCACCAGCGCGTCCCCGATAGACACATCCCCGTGGGGATGGTACTTCATGCAGTGGCCTACCACATTAGCCACTTTATGAAACTTGCCATCATCCATCTCAAAGAGGGAATGGAGTATCCGGCGCTGCACCGGTTTAAGCCCATCCTCCAGATCAGGGATGGCCCGGTCCTTAATAACATAGGAAGCATATTCCAGGAAGTTTTTATCAAAGAGGTTTTTTATATAAGCCATTAATCCGTGTCCTCATCCCCT
>JAITNU010000033.1 GCA_031290325.1 Treponema sp. | reverse complement strand
GCCTCCTCGTGACGCAATACATTTTTCTCGACTCGGACATCCCTTGCAATCACTGCTCTTTGCCTGATATTTTTTTCCACGGTTTCGGTTGAGCTTTAACGCTCCTTTATAGCTTAACTCCTTCCCCTCAGGACAATTATAGCTGTTCGTTTCTTCATTGCCCGTCAGCTCTGGTTTCTTCCACCTGCGTGAGCATCGGTTCAAATCCGCTCTCCAGTTTCAGCTGGTGCGTCGACAAAAATTCCCGCAGATTGATGCTTAAAAACAGGCGTCCTATGTCATGTAAT
Organism: Treponema sp.; assembly: GCA_031290325.1. GTDB lineage: Bacteria > Spirochaetota > Spirochaetia > Treponematales > Breznakiellaceae > JAITNP01. The sequence continues at coordinate 43,418 of JAITNU010000033.1, read as the reverse complement.
GTGCCATAATGCCATGATTATAGCCTGTTTACAGCTTGTTTGTCCAGGGGTTTTCTGCAACCTCGTTAAACGAAGTCTTTTTGCCCCACACCCCATTTACAACTTCAACTTTTTTATTCAAGTCATTTCCATCCGGGCAACCAATAAAAACTAATCCAAATAACATTATAATGCTGATTATTATTGACAAATATAAAAATTTTTCATTTCCCTGCTCTTATTTATGGTTAGGTATTTCTCCGGCCCCTTCGTCATAGGCTTTAATTGACTCGAAAGCCATAATAGAATGCTGCAGAACCACATCCCTGCTGGCTCCGCCGATATGGGGAGTACAGATAATTTTGGGGTGATGGAGGAGCGGATCATCCCGGCAGAGGGGCTCATAGTCAAAAACATCCAGTGCGGCGCCGGCAACAATCCCGGAGTCCAGCGCTTCCAAGAGCGCGTCCCGGTCTACAAGCCTGCCTCTGGCAGTATTGATAAGGTAAGAGCCAGGTTTAAGCCGCTTAAAAAAACTCTTGCCGATCATACCCTGGGTCTCCGGAGTATCCTTGGCATGGAGGCTGATAATATCCGCTTGGGATGCAATATCATCAAGTTCCGCCAGTTCAAGGCCGGGAAGGAGCGGACCTTTATAATAGGGATCATAGGCTTTGACTTGCATGCCCAGGACAAGAGCTTTTTCCGCAACCAGCTTGCCAACGGCTCCCAGGCCCACAAGGCCAAGGTCTTTCCCGAAAATTTCACTCCCCATAAAGTCAAAGTAAGGTATAACCGGCAGCTTATCATTCCGCCATATTATGTCCCGGGTATTCTTACCTGCGGCTATGGCTGTCCTGACATCTCCCTTAAGGCATAATTCGCCACTATCCAGCCGCCTCAGAGCCTGAGGAATATTGCGCAGGAGGTTTATCATCATAGCTAATACGAATTCCGCTACGGCGTTCGCGTTCCGTCCTGGTGTATTGGTAAGAATAATACCGTGTTCCGAACAATACCGGGCATCCACATTGACTGGATTACCCCGGGTGCAGACCACCATCTTTAGCGAAGGCGCCATCCTCAGAATATCAGCCCCCAGGGGAGTAGCATCTACCACGATAACTTCACTTTTGTTTTTTTCCAGCAGAGCAATAACTTCGGCGGCGCTTAAATCCCTGTCAGCTTCGGGCAGGGAAACGGTAATCTCCCCAAAGGATCTAAGTTTTTCAAGTACCGCCTCGCTTAATTCGCCGATGATCAGTATCTTCATTGCTTTTTTCCATACCGCAGGGTATCAAATATCGTTACCATATCGTTTATTTCATGCTCCTTTAAATTAACCGGCTGTCCTACAATACGACTCTTGATATAAAGTTCCGCCGCGTATTCCACTTGTTCGGCCAGATAATAAGCAAAATCAAGATTATCCGCCGCGGTTAATACACCGTGGTTCGCCAACAAAACAGCATAATCATTCTGCATGGTTTCAAAAGCAGCCTGGGCCAGTTCCGAGGTACCCATCAGCGCATAAGGGGCACAGCGGACCTCCGGACCTGCCGCAATGGTAAGGTAATAAATCGGCGGTAAATTGATCCTGAGGCAGGACAGCGCCGTAGCATTTATTGAATGGGTATGGACCACAGAGTTGATATCCTTCCGTTTTGCATAGAATATTGCATGCATCCGGAATTCACTCGAAGGCTTACACCGTCCCTCGATGACCTTCCCCTCCAGGTCCGTAACCATTACATCCTCAGCAGCAATGGTGTCATAAGCCTTGCTGCCGGGGGATATAACCATAAGATTGTCTTTCCGGGAAAAGATACTTATGTTTCCGCCCGTACCCTTGACCAGATTTTCACGACTCATCTTCCTGCCATATTCGGTAATCAGTTCCCGTTCTTCTTTTAAAAGCATAGTATCCTCCAATAATTTATGCGGATTGATCCCGCAATAGTTCAAGCACCCCTAGTGCGGCTTTTTCATCGGTAACCAAACCCTGAATCCAACCTGACCGTATGACACTTACAATGGCCCTGCTCTTGCCGAGTCCGCCGGCGGTGGCAATAACAGGACACCGCATGGGAAAGTCAACGGAAATTACCCTTTTTTCAGTACCGGTATTTTTAATCTTCCCATCCATTGAAAAGTACCTTCCTAAAATTTCTCCTTCCGCACCGCTTGAAGTAATGGTCTTATAATCCTCATCAGAAATATACTCCATCTCCAGAAGCGGGGAATCTGCGGTATTTCCTATACCGATAAGGGCATAATCGGCTTTCTCGGCCATTTCAAGAACCATGGAAATGTATATGTCCTGTTTAATTGATTTGGCGTCTACCTCGGGCCCGACAATAACCGGCGCCCAGATAGTATAAAAATCAACTTCCAGCGCCTGGGCAATATGAAATCCACTGTTTAATTGGGTTAACGCCAGGTTGGGATTCGTAGTACCGCAGATGGAAATAACGGAATTGATCCGGCACTTTTCCTTATCCAGATACCGGTACATTCGGCCAAGGGTTCGGGAAAGGCCGACGCCTAAACTTCCCTTCATTTGAATAATATCATTGCAAAGATACGCGGCGCCTCTTGAAAGCGCGTCCGAGAGATCCGGAAGGGAGGGAACCACCAAACAGTATTTAAGATTCGCTGCCGCTTTCAGTTCCCTTTCCAGGCTGAAAAGTGAATAGTTTGAACCGCTGATGGTGAAATGCACCAGCCCTGAATCAAGGGTCTGTTTTAACAGCCGGACTATCTTAATCCGGGAACAGGAAAATTCATCCGCTATTTCCTGTTGGTTCATGCCTCCGAAATAATACATCCATGCAATGCGGGTTAAAAGTTCCGGATTTTCTTTGCTTGTCATCTTTATTTTAATGTTTCTCCTGCCCGTAATTAGCGTGATAAAAATCATAGCACCGCTTTATCTCATCATCCGGCATGGGTTCCACCTTTCCCCGCTGCATCGCATAGTGAATGGTCCGCGCCGCCTCTTCCACCTGGGTCGCTATTTTGACCGATTCATTGGGCGTCTTGCCCATGGTAAAAACACCGTGGCGCTGAACCAGCACTACCAAGCCCTTTTCCCCGGCGGCCTCAATTATCGCCTTGCCCGTATCTTCGTAGGCCGCCTGGGCATACCGGGAACAGGGCACTTCGGAGCCCAGTAGATGTACGATAGGGCTTAATGCCGCGGGAATGGGCTGTCCCAGAAGGGCAAAGCTGGTTGCGTAGGGAGAATGGGTATGAGAAATCCCCCTGACATCGGGACGATGCTTATAGATATAGATATGTACCGGCAGATCAACCGAAGGGGCAAGATCCCCCTCCACAACACTGCCATTCAAATCCGTCACCACCATATTCTGCGGGGACAATTTTTTAAAGGGAACGCCGCTGGGTTTTATAACAATATGCCCCTTTTCCGCAGCCAGACCGCTGACATTCCCACCGGTCCAGACCACAAGCCCTTCATTGAATAACTCCATATTCATTTCGTACACTTCGTTCCGCAGTTCCTCGTACATCATAACTATCCTTCCTTAGCTTACTGTATCTATCCCATGAGGATAGATTATGGATTTTAAAGATTGGTCCCCTTTTACCAGCAGCCGGAACGCTTCGTTTATTCCGCCCAGCTCGAATTTATGGGTAATCGCCTTTTTCGGTTCCAGCCGCTTTGCTTCAAAGAGCCGGAAGAGCTGATACACGTCAAATTGATCCGCCGAGTATTTGGTGGTTAACGAAATTTCCCGGTCATACATATCGGAAGGGATAAATTTCATCACATCTTCTGCGGGAGGAGGGGCGTTCATGTGTATGGTAGCTCCGGTTTCCGCCATTCTGAACGCCTGCTCCAGAGTTTTAATTGAAGGGACCGTCATGATCACCACATCGGCCCTTCTGCCATGGTTCAGGTCTTGTAATTTTTGAACTACATCTTCTTTTGCGGGATTGATAGTATGGCTTGCCCCAAACTCCAGGGCCTTGTTCAACCGCCAATCAGAGAGATCACAGGCAAAGACCAGTCCTGCGCCAAAAAGGCGGGAAAGGTGAACAAAACCCTGCCCCATGAAACCGCAGCCCACTACCGCCACAGTGTCTCCGGGTCTGATACCGCAAACCTTGAGGCCCCCCAAAACACAACCCCAGGGTTCCAGGAGAGTAGCGGTTCCAAAATCCATATCCCCGGGAAGAATAAAGGTTCCGTTCCTCACGTGATCCGCCGACGCCTTAAAATATTCGCACATTCCCCCGGGCTTAAGCTCGGATTTTTTGTAGCCTGCGTCCTTGGTAAAATGCCCCCGCAGGGATTGGTGGGAATTCAACTGAGGTACATGATGATTCACAAAAACCCGATCCCCCTCTTTCAGGGTTTTAACGTTCCGTCCAACCCGGGCAATCAGCCCCGCCGGTTCATGCCCCATCACCTTGGGCGCCCGTTTGATATGATACCACTCCATGGACTCGCCGCCGCAGAGTCCGCACGCCATGGTCTTGATGAGAATTTCATTTTCATCAATTTCCGGTACCGGGACTTCTTCGATCCGAATATCCGTATTGTTGTAATACACAGCGGCTTTCATTACACTGTTCATATACCTCCCCTCTCTACAGGGCTTCCGCCTTAGCCTCTGAATGGACAGCCTCTATCCTGACTTCCGCAAGACCGGCTTCATCTATTCCAAACTGTTTACCTGTCAGCTTTTCAACAGCACCGATGAGGGCAAACGCATCAAGATCGTATTTTTTCATTAAGTAGCGTTTGCTGGCGCCATGGGCATAGGTGTCCCGTAACCCCAGGCGGATAAGTTTCGTCCCCAATCCTTCATCGGTTATAAGTTCCGATATGGCTCCGCCGAGCCCGCCGGAAGCAAGATGGTTCTCCAGGGAGATAACACCGCAGCGGCTCTGCCGTATCGCATCAAGGATCAGGGTATCGGTAAAGGGTTTTATCGTTGAAACATGGAGGTGGGTGATGGAAAGCCCCTTTGCCGCCAGGGCTGCGGTGGCCCGCATGGCCTCTTCGGTACAGATCCCCTCGGAAATAATGGTTACATCCTTTCCCCGGCTTAAAACACGGGCTTGATTAAAAACAAAGCCATCTTCCCTGGGAAACAGCCGGGGGACTTCTCCCCGGAGCATTCTGACATAAACAGGACCATCTATGGCCTGGATCGCGTCAAGGCATGTCTCAGCTTCCGTAGCGTCTCCGATAGAGATGATCCGCATATTGGGAACCGCCCGGAGGATCGCTATGTCATCAATGGCTTGATGGGTAACTCCCCCGGGGGTGGTGATCCCCGGCAGGAATCCCATGAGACGCACCGGCAGATTAGGATAGGCTACGGACATGGTAAGCTGATCCAGAGGACGGCGGTAAATAAAAACCGCGAAGGTGTGAATATACGGAAAGAAGCCCTTCCGGGCGAGGCCTGCCGCGACACCGATCATGTTCTGTTCCGTCAATCCCATGGCGAAATAACGATCCGGATATTCCTTTGCCCAAACGCCAACTTCACAGGAATTGGTCAAATCCGCGGTAAGGGTTAACACTTTTTCCTTATCCCGGGACCAGCGGAGGAATTCGTTTTGATAGGGGCGCTGTACTATTTCCATGACGCATACTCCTTTGCAAGCCGTTCATAATCCTGTTTGTACCTGAGAAATTCTTCATCGGTGGTAAAACGCAGATAATGTAATTTCGGCGCCCGCTCCCGGAAAAGCTCGACTCCCCGGGCCGGATCGGTTTTAGCAAGCACAAAGAGGGGCCTTCCGTCCCGGGCTTCCCCGGCGGGTTTTGCCAGAGCAGCCACATCATGTCCATCCACCGTCACCGCCCTGCAGCCAAATGCTTCGAGTTTTTTTCGCAGGTCTCCGATATCAAGCACATCGGCCATCTTTCCATCGCATTGCTGGCTGTTCACATCAACATACACACCTACCGTATCAAGTTTATAATGGACCAGGATTTGAACGGTTTCCCACACTTGCCCTTCCTGGAATTCACCGTCGCTCATAAACACCCATACCCTGCCCTTCTCTTTAAGCAGCCGCCGGCCCAGGGCCATTCCCGCAGCCTGGCTGATTGCCTGAGCTAAGGAGCCGGTTGTGGTATCCGCCCCGGGAGAATGTTCGGCGCTGATCATCTCCAGAACGCTGCCGTCTTTATTAAAAAGCTGAAGGCTTGAAGGATCCAATCTTCCCGTTTCAATGAGAGCCGTGTAAAGCACCAGGGCATAATGAGCGGGCGAAAAAATAAAAGTATCACAGTCCGGTTCGTATCCGCCGTTGTAAAGCCCTCCCCGCAGGTAGTTGGGATTGTCCGGCCCGGGAACCCCCTGAAACGCAAGGGGGATCATAGGCGCCTTACTGGGAGCAAGTTTCATTACCTTTGAATACAGGACCGCAAAGGTTTCCGCCGAAGAACATGCCTGGCTCAGATACCCGCCCCGGTTTTTAATAACATATTCGTATACCCGAAGCCGAATACGCTGCGCCATTTTTTCGCAGTCAACCATCCATGCTTCCCGTTGCAGAATAGACATTGCGTAACCTCCATCATGATTATTTATGTATTTCCCTGTCATAGATTGTTCCATTTCTCAACGATCGTATTTCTTTTTTTCCAATATCCACCCATGAGGGTTATGAGTTCCCGATATAAGGGAAATATATCATCATAAACAGGCGTGTTTTTCGGATCCGGATGGTAATGATATTTTTCCTTCACTATACGGCTGATTGCCTCTTCATAGGACTTATGGAGACCAATACCCGTTCCACCGACAACAGCGGAACCGATGATCCCCAATTCTTCACCCTGGGGAACGCTTATTTCACAGTTCATCACATCCGCGATAATACGGCACCAAAGATCGCTCCTGGTTCCGCCGCCGGTCATAACTATTGCGCGGACATCAAAATCCATTTCCGCCAGGCAGTGTTTAGCCGAAAGGGCTACCCCTTCGTACACGGAGCGGCAGAGATCCCCGGCATTTGCGGAAGCGGTAATACCAAAAAAAGACGAAGTTGCCAGGGGATTCAGGAACGGCGCCCGTTCTCCGGCAAGGAAGGGATGGTAGAGGATACCCCGGGAGCCCGGAGGGGATGCCGCGATAAGCCGATCCATTTCAATAAAATCGGGGACCCTTTTATCGCCCTCCCCTTTAAGAATATTAAACGCATAGGCCATCCAATCCACATTGGGGGTCCCCGACTGGGCGCCGAATACCCGCAGCCAGGTTCCGCCCACCCCGTGAAGAAGCGCGGCTCCCACATTTCTACTGTCCGCCGGCGCCGCTCCCAGAACGGCGGCGAGCAGCGAGGTGGTCCCCAGAATCAGAAGGGCCTGTCCCGGAAGGGTAAGCCCCGCGCCAAGGGCATTCGCGGCGACATCCAAAAGCCCTGTAATAACCGGGGTCCCTTTTTTAAGGCCGGTCAGTTCAGCAGCCTTGGCATGAACCTGCCCTGCCACGGAAGCGGAATCCCGAATTGGGGGCAGTTTATCTTCCAGAAATTCCAGCTGCAAATCATCAAGGAGGGAACGGTCATAGGAACGGGTTTTTAAGTTTGTAAAGGGAATACTGCCATCGGTCGTATCGGTAAGTTTCTCTCCGGTGAGGCAGTAGTTGACCCAATCTTTACAACAGAAAATGGTTTTAAGATTTTTCAAAGCCTCCGGGTTATTATCCCGGAACCAGGCCATAATCCCCGCCATAGAACCAGGCCACAATACCGTAGCTGTCTTGGAATAAACCTTTGCCAGAAGACCCGAGGCTTCCCATTGGGAAACGATAGATGCCGCCCGGTTATCATTCCAAAGCACCGCCGGTCCTAAGGGCATCCCCCGGTCATCAATCATCCAGGCGCCGTCCCCCTGTCCGCTTGAGCACAGCCCGGCGATATCATCCCCTGTAAGGCCGGCATCCTGAAGACATTGCCGGATACAGAAGGCCGCAGCCTGCCACACCTCTTCCATATCCTGTTCCGACCAGTTATTCCGTGCCCGGTTAACAGTTACCTTGGAAGATCCTTTTCCCAGATTGTTACCCTCACCGTCAATCACTGCGGCTTTAATTGAAGAGGTACCTATATCAATACCGATTATATTTTCCTTCATGTTCTATACCTTTGCCCTGCTTAAAAAGCTCCGGTTAACCACAGAGGTAAGAAGAATAAAGAGAATAATGAGCCCGCTAAAGAAGGTTTTCCAGTAAAACGCCATGCCCAAAATGGTCAGGCCATTACTTATCACCGAGAGAAAAAGAGTCCCGAATACAGTACCCAGTACATTGGGCCTTCTGTTTTTAGAGAGGGTGGTGCTAAGATACGCCGAACCGATGGCATCCCAAAGATAGGACTGGCCCACCAGGGGCTGACCGGACTGTACCTGGGACGCCACGATGATGCCGGAGTACGCCGCCAAGAGGGCCGCGGCAGCATAGGCCAAACCATAATAAAACCTTACATTAATGCCTGCGTTGGCAGCGCCCCTGATACTTTCCCCCGAAGCCTTCAGCCGCCTTCCCACAATGGTTTTTTCATAAACCAGATAAATAAGAACCACCAGAAGGACAAAGAACAGTATCGGATAGGGTATCCCCGCCAAAGTACCCCGGTAGATCTTTGCCAGGGAATACTTATCTCCATAAAGGTAGATGGGCAGCCCGCCCTGGGTCATCACCTTTTCAAAACTTGAACCGACAAACATAATAGCCAGGGTCGCAACGAAGGGGTTCATATTAAGTTTTGCGATTAATATCCCGTCAACAAGACCGATAAATATACCAAACAGTAATACTGCCGCTACAGAGATACCCAGAGGGTATCCGGCTTTTACCATATTGACCAACAGAATACCCCCTAACCCTACTACGGTACCGGAACTCAGATCGATACCTTTTACGGTAAGGCAAAACATGATACCAATTGCAATAGGAGCGGTCACGGAGACCCGCATCAGAATATCCATAAAGTTTGCAAAGGAAAGAAACGACCGGTTTACCACAGCAAAACAGAAACCTATCACCACAAAAGAAAATATCAGAAACGGCGCGGTTCCCATTTCGGTTTTATGCAAGCCTGCTTTAATATTCATTCTCATTCTCTCCATTATCCGTCTATCCAACCCTACTCAAGCTGAACCAATTTTCCCTGTTTAATCGAATTACCCAGGACTACTACAACCACCAGAGCTCCCTCTACCAGTTTTATCCAGTATGAAGAAACCCCCATCAAGCCAAGGCCGTTAGCCAAAAAGCCAACAAAGGCTGCGCCGAAAAACGCGCCATGGACACTGACAATGCCCTTCCGGGAAATGGCCATCCCGACAAACACCGCCAGTATCACTTCGTTTTGATTAATGTAAGCGGCCTGAGGCGGATACCCGGAAAGCTGGGACACATAAATGATTGACGATACCCAGCACATGAATCCCATGATAAGAAAGGATATCATATAATAAGCGCCGGTATTTATACCCGCCTTCCGCGCCGTGACCTCGCTGCCCCCTACCGCGTAGAGCCGTCTCCCAAGTACCGTGCGGCTCATCACAGTACTGATCAATACAGCAACTGCCAGCATAAGCCATACGCTGAGAGATATTCCAAAAAACGTATTATAACGCATAACAGCCAGAATAGGATGTTTAGTGGAAAGATAAGTACCTTTACTGATGTACTGTTCCAAACCCAGGTACATAAGCATAGTAGCAATGGTGGAAAGCCAGGGATGGATCTTCAGCTTGACAATAAGTAATGCGTTGAAAGATTCCATAACCATGGCGACCGCCAGCGTTATGAGGAGGCCCAGGACCGGCGGTACATTGACGCTGAGGAAGGTCAACAGCAGGGTACTGAGAATACCGATAACCCCCACAAAGGACAGATCAAAGAGGCCTGTAAGCATAACCACCGCGAGTCCCATGGTAGGAACTGCCGTATAGGTAATAAGACCCAGGATACTGAGCATATTATGAAAAGTGAGAAAGGAACGGGCTTGTATGGAAAAAAGAATAAAACCGAAAACAAGAATTCCTAAGGGGATCGCCTGACGGGAATTAATCTTAATCATGGTTATCTCCATTTTCAGCGGACCCTATAGCATAGGAGAGGAGTTTATATTCGGTAAGTTCCTTGATGGAGAGTTCCTTTTTAATCCTGCCTTCCCGTATTACAATAACCCGGTCGCAGAGCATCGAAACTTCTTCGTACTCCGGCGTAATAAGGATAAGGGACATTCCGCTTTCGGCTAATTGAAGGAGTATTTTATACACCTCGTTTTTTGCCCGTACATCTATTCCAATGGTGGGGTAATCCAGGATCAGTATCCGGGGGTTCACCACGATCCATCTGGCAAGGACAACCTTCTGCTGATTGCCGCCGCTCAGATTTCCGATAGGGGTTCCCGTAGAGGGAGTCTTAACACCGAGTTTTTCTATCTGTTCCCTGGTAACTTCATCTTCCCTGCCTTGGTCAATGAAGATTCCTTTGGCAAAGGCCCTAAGCTTCGGCAGGGTTACATTTTCCCGTACCGTAAAGCCCCGGACAATTCCCTCCGCAAGCCTTTCCCGGGGGATATAGGCAATACCCTGTTTGATTGCCTTTGCGGGACTGTTGATAGTTATCTCTTTACCGAAAATTTTCAGGCTTTCAAAGCGTGCTTTTGATTCTCCGTAAATAGCCTTGGCCAATTCCTGCTGACCCGCCCCTTCACCGCCGTAAAAACCCAGAATCTCCCCCTGATGAAGATCAAAATTGATATCCTCAAGAAAACCATCCCCAAGCCCCCTGACGGAAAGGGCAAGTTCCGTATCCCTCGGATCATATACCCGGTTTTTTGCCTTACTGAATTTCTCATTGCCTGCCATCATGGATATTACTTCATCTTCCGTAGTATCCGAAATATTCAGGTCCGCCACTTTTGTACCATCAGTAAGGATCGTTATGGAATCTGCGATTTTAAAAACCTCACCGAAACGGTGGCTGATATATATAATGGATACCCCCTCCTTTTTAAGGGAGAAGATGATCTCAAAGAGTTTCTCTATTTCTTTAACCGACAACGCCGCGGTGGGTTCATCAAAAATTAAGATCTTCGGCCTTTCAACAAGACTGGCCGCGATCTGCACAAGCTGCTGCTGGGAAACATTGAGTTCCCTTACCAGGGTATAGGGATCGATCTCAACGCCTAATCGTTCCCTGAAGATAGCCTCCGCCCTTTGGTGCATTTCTTTTCGATCGACAAATATTCCCTTGCGGGGTTCTTTCCGAAGGAGTACCGACTCGCCAATGGTGAAATAAGGAATAAGATCATTATCCTGATAAATGGCTTTAATGCCATATTTTGTCATGACTTCCGGGCCGGCGTTTTTTATTTCCGTATCATCCACAAAAAGCCTGCCCGACGCCGGGCGGTATATGCCGGTAAGTATTTTGATCAGGGTCGATTTACCGGCGCCGTTTTTTCCAACCAGAGCCCGGATTTCTCCTTTCTTTAATGAAAAGTCCACATCGGATAATGCCTTAACTCCCGGAAAGACTATGCTCAGGCCTTCCGCCCTTATAGTTATTTCATCCATAAAAGGAAACCTCGCATTCGAGATTGCAGGGGAACCTGTAAAGCATGCCTTTCCATGTTCCCCGTCTACTGACCGCTGCTATTTTTTGTACTGCGGGAGAGTGTTATATACTTCTTTGACATTCTTCGGGGTTACCAAAACCGCCGGAACATAAACATTACGATCCACCGGTTCCTTATGCAGAACCTTCCAGGCAACTTCCGCCAGGGTCTGACCGATAAGGTAGGGTTGCTGCGCTACTGTGGCTCCGTATGCCGCATTGGGATCCATCAACATCTCCATAGCCAGATCATCCCCGTCAAAGCCATAGCACTTGGTTTTTCCCTGAAGACCGACATCCGCCAGGGCCTGGGCTGCGCCAATCATGGGCTGATCAAAAACCGTCCAGAAAGCCTGAATTTCCGGATTGGCCTTCATCATATCCTTGGTCTTATCATATGCGTCAGGAACAGTACCCGGGATCTTCCAAGGCTGCAGGTTCACTACCTTCATCCCGGAATATTTAGCCATCACCTTGTCAAACACATCCTTCCGTTCGTCCGCAATGGGAATGCCCGGGGTGTAGAAAACCCCTACGTTACCATTCTTGCCAAGATCGGCGCATAGTTGTTCCACCAACTCTGCCATGGCGATCTGATTATTGGTTCCCACATTGGCAATAGTATGAGGATTGTCAAAATCTGCGGTAACCACCGGGATCCCCTGGTCCCGGGCTTTTTTTAGCGCCGGGGCAAGGCTTTCCGTATCCCCCAGGATAACGGCAATAATGTCAACCTTGCTTGATATCAGGGTTTCCACATCGGAAAGTTGTTTTTCCGGACGCCGTTCTCCGTCAAAACCAAGGATCTCAAAGCCAAGCTCTCTGGCCTTGTCCCTGGCCCCATTATAGGCATTGATATCCCAACTGTGCTCGGTTCCAATGACCGAGATGCCTATTCGTAACTTCTTTTCACCGCCTGTATTCTGACTCCCTCCCCCGGCAAATACCGCTGTTCCGGAAACAAGAATCAGAATCCCGACAAGTAAAAAGACCTTTCTAATCTTCATACCAAGTCCTCCTCACTAAAAATAAATTACAAATGTTCAACGACATATTCATTTGTACACCCGGATACACGGGTTGTCAAGCATTTTTTGAAATTTTTCAAGGATTTGCAAAAATGCGGATATACGGGCTAAACTTGACCCACAATTTTCATGATACCGGTTATTTGGCTTTTCAGGATCGCTTAGGGCAAAGCGGTGCAAGCCTTTCTGAATTTTTTTACTATGCTCAGTTAATCCCCTGGCGTATAAATGCATCGCTCCAGCCGCTGCCTTTAAAACGCTGTAACAAGGCACCGCTTTCGCCGAGATTAAGCGGTCCAAGCAGAATACGGTAAAACGGTTTTTCCGAAGGGCCTCCCTTTTGTATGGTTAAGGGATAAGATCTCCCTATCCTCGATAACTCAAGTTCCACCGATTCAGGCTTACTATAGGCCCCCAATTGCAGGTAATACTTGCCTTTTTCCAAGCCCATAATCATCGGAACCGAAAAGGTCTGAGCAGTGGTACTACCTGGTTCAGGACCAGAGTGCAGACTTGCGGTTTCATCAATAGGCGGTATGATCAGCGCAGGATCAATCCAGGAATCATCGCTTTCCGTTACTGTTCTCCTGTCTGGGAGCGGTGGAATCTCTGCATCTGGAGGAAGCCCTACAAAAGCTGTTTCTTCCGGAGGCTGTTCTGCCGCAGGAATCAGCGCCAGATCAAATTCGTCTAAATCCGTGGGACTTCTCTGATTCGGAGACCCCGTCCATTGCTCCACACCTGCTTCCGGCTCATCCCTGCCCATGATTGAGCGATCCGAAGGCCCAATGGCCGCAATAGTCTCCGGTAGTTCCCGTCCTGGTGCAGGGTCCATTTCCAAGTTATTATCCCACGCATCTTCTGGTTTCCGCCAGGTATCATTTCCAGAACTTACCACTACAGGAGGGGTATCAGGCGCCATAGGAGTTTGCGAGGGGTCTGCACGATCCACCGGAAGATCAGGTCTTTCAGCGAGTTGCGTCTCCGGAGAGACCGCAGGTTCAGAAGGGACCACGGTCTCCGGGGAATTGACGTCCCTGGTACTGGAAGGGGACAGGCGATCCTTTGCCTGGACCATCTTGATCCTGCCTATGGACCCTGTTTGAAGACCAATTGCCGCAGCAGCATCCTGGGAAAGAACCGCCAGAAGACCGGGGGTATCAAAACTGGCAAATACCGTAACCTGGATAGTTTGCTCTGTCGCCAGATTGGTAATCTCCACCACTGTATTCCGGGGATAGGACTTCGCGTCCACCGCCGCATAGTATCCCGCTTCAGGCAGCTCCACATCCCCGTTCTGAACCACTGCCGCAGCCCCTTCCCATCCGAAGGCACTGCCGCTTAAGAGCAGCATGATACCTAAAACACCGATTGCGATATCCCTTTTTTTCATACTATATCTATCCCCTTACATGAGATATAAGCACCTGAGCTGCTTTTTTAATAGCGGCAAGGGTCTCTTTGGAAGATCCAGATACCGCGCCTGAGTATTGCTGGGTAAACACCAGGTTATAGGGCTTGGTTCTGAACAGTCTGAGGGAGACCCCTTGCAGTTTTTCCAAGCCCCCACCGGAAGGGGTCTGATAATCAAGCAGTGCAATGATGAGCAATTCAGACCCCCCTGCTATTGCTTCCCTGAGATCCCCCTGAGCTTCATCGGGAAAGTCCTTATCCGGTTTCGTGGCCAGGCGCATGATGGGGGCATTGCTGACAATATGACCTGCGTCAAAAAACGCGTCCATCAACTCATTTTCCCAGAGACCGGTCAATGCATGGATCGGCATATCCTCCCTCCTCCCGGTTTCTATGACCAAAAACGAAACCATTGCGGCGGAAAGCGGCAGCATAAGAAACACACTTAAAAATAAAACCATAGCTAGTCGCTTTACGACCATAGAGTCCTCCACTTATACTATCGGCATTATAAGCCCCAAGAATCAATGGAATCCGAGGAGATAAGCACTGGTGAAAAAAAAGAATTTTTATAGTACAATACCTTATTATGATGAGTTATTATGCCCTTCAGGTCAAAACGAGGGGAGAAGACAAGTACATCAAGCTTTTCAGTGCCCTGCACCCTGATGTTACCCTTCCCATTTATTTTCCCCAGCGAAAACTCGATATCCGGCGGCATGGGGCGATAGTCCATTCAGAGGCCCCCATATTTCCAGGTTATATTTTTATCGAAATCGGTGAAGATGATGACATCGTCAACTACCATTGGGCCTTCCGCAAAACCGAGGGATTTTACCGGTTTTTACGCTCGAATCAGAATATCACCCCCCTGGTAGACCGGGATCTGGAAGTGGTACTCCATTTCATCAAAAAAGTCGGTCCCATAGCAGGCAAGTCCAAAGTGTATTTTGATGCTGAGTCCCGGATAGTGGTAACCGAAGGTCCGCTATTGGGGCTTGAGGGAAAGATCATTAAGGTCGATAAG
Organism: Treponema sp.; assembly: GCA_031290325.1. Taxonomy (GTDB): domain Bacteria; phylum Spirochaetota; class Spirochaetia; order Treponematales; family Breznakiellaceae; genus JAITNP01. The sequence continues at coordinate 28,344 of JAITNU010000033.1, read as the reverse complement.
AGAAAGGGGAGGGCAAAGATCAAACTGGATCTCTATGATGATTCCTTTTCTATTGACCTTGCGTTTGAAGTCATAGCGGCAGCGGATACTGTTTAATCCCCATAAGAGATCGGTTTATCCATACAGATATGACCACATTTAAAGCAGGACGTTTGTACATTATCGGGGCAGGTTTTGCCGGGCAGACCCTGGCCCATGAAATCAAGACCAAGGCCATCTTTGGTGAGGTAGTCGCTTTTCTGGATGATGATTCTGAAAAAATAGGCCGGAAGATCGACCGCATCCCCGTGCTGGGACCTATCCGGGATGTGGCCCGGCTCCTGGCCATGCAAAGTGCCGATGAGGCCATCATCGCCATACCGAGCGCTTCCCGGGAATACCTCAAGGAGATCTACGGTATCCTCAAGCGGGCCGGTTTCCAGCGTATTCGGATCCTCCCGGGGATTTCCCAGATCATTGAGGGGGACGCCCACCTCATCCAAACCCGTTCCATCGATCCCCAGGACCTTTTGGGCCGTACTCCCGTGGCAGTGAACCTCAAACAAAGCCTCGCCTACCTGCGGGGCAAGCGGGTGCTCGTTACCGGCGCCGGAGGCTCCATCGGGAGCGAACTCTGCCGCCAGCTCCTCTCAGGCGGGGCCGCACGGCTGTACCTTTTCGGACATGGGGAAAATTCAATCTACCAGATAGACCGGGAACTCCATCTCCTCCAGGAAGAGGGGGTTGGAGAGAAAGCGTCCCTGGTACCCATCATCGGAGACCTCAAAGACCGGGACTACATGGATTGGATCCTGGGGCGCCTTAAGGCGGATGTGGTTTTCCATACTGCGGCGTATAAGCATGTACCCATGATGGAAGAAAACCCTGTGGCAGCCATCGAGAACAACCTCTTCGGTACGGATAATCTCATCCAGGCAGCCCGGAAACACGCGGTCAAGCGCTTTGTCCACATCACCACCGATAAGGCGGTGGAGCCGGTGTCGGTGTACGGGGTGTCCAAGTACCTCTGCGAACGGCTGGTTCTGGACGCGGCAGCAGACGCCGGGACCGCTGGTTCCCAGGGCCTCAATTTCATGGTGGTCCGTTTCGGGAACGTCCTGGGGTCCCGGGGTTCCATCATGCCCCTGTTCCAGCAGCAGATTGAGCAAGGTGGCCCCATCACCGTAACGCACCCGGAGGTGCGTCGCTGGTTCATGACTATCCCGGAAGCCTGTTCCCTGGTCCTGAAAGCCGGAGGCGTCGGAGAAAACGGGAACCTCTACCTCCTGGACATGGGAGAGCCGATACGGATCCGGGACATGGCAGAGCAGATGATCCGGTTCTACGGCTTTGAACCAGAGCAGGAGATCAAGATTGAATATGTGGGCCTCCGCTCAGGAGAACGGCTGGACGAAAAACTCTGGGGAGCGGATGAACTGCCAACGGACATGGGGTTTGACCGGATATTAAAGATTGAACGGAAAAGGCCCTTTGAGGGGGAACTTAAAGTGCTCATGGATGCCTTACGACCTATCTGTTGTTTTGATTCTGCACACCCAGGGGTGTACCGGGATGCGGAGCGCCTGCGGACTATCCTGGGCGAGGCCATTCCCAGCTTTAAAGAAAACAAAGAAAACGGAGGCTTCCATGGATAAGCAGCCCATTCCCTTTTTCCGCCCCTTTACCGGAAAAGAAGAAGAAGACGCGGTCATCCGGGTACTTCGTTCCGGCTGGTTTACCACCGGCCAGGAAGCCCTGGCCTTTGAAAAAGAATTCGCCGCTTTTTTTACAACTGCTTTAAAAGAACCTGACCCAAGGTCCCCTAAAATAGCCCCCCTGAGCGCCCTGACCGTGAACTCTGCCACAAGCGGCCTCCACCTTGCCCTGGAAGCCTGCGGCGTCCGTCCTGGAGACGTGGTCCTGGTTCCCTCGTATACCTTCACCGCCACTGCCGAAGTCGTCCGTTACCTCGGAGCAGACGCCGTTTTTGTGGACGTGGCCCCTGGCACGTTTCATATAGACCCAGCGGCCCTGGAAACAACCCTGGAGCGGCTTTCCCAGGGCTTACCCGCCTATCCCCCCCGAAACGCCGAAGATCCCCGGGGGAAACACGGCTTCGGTCCCAGAGGGTTGCCCAAGGCGCTCATCCCCGTTCATTACGGCGGACTTCCCTGCAACATGGAAGCCATCATGGCAATCGCCGCCCGTTATGGCCTCAAGGTGGTAGAAGACGCCGCCCACTCCTTCCCCTCCCGCCTACACGACGGCTCCTGGGCGGGAACCATTGGCGACGCAGGCGTTTTCTCTTTTTACGCCAACAAGACCATCACCACCGGCGAAGGGGGTATGGTGGTAAGCCGGGATCAGAGCATCGCCGCTCGTATTGCCGTGATGCGTTCCCACGGCATAGACCGAAACGTATGGAGCCGCTACACCGATACCAAGGCATCCTGGTATTATGAGGTCGTTGAGGCGGGGTATAAGTACAACCTCCCGGACCTCCTCGCCACCCTCGGCCGGGTCCAGCTTACCAGGGCCTTAGACCTCCTCGCCATGAGAACTGAGCTTGCCCGTTCCTACGATGCTGCCTTCAGGGATGACCCCCATTTTCTCCTGCCTCCCACCGGCCCAGGAGATGCCCGGTACCTCTATCCCCTGCGCCTCAACCCGGAACGGCTTTCCCTCTGCCGGGACGCCTTTATCGAGAAGCTCAAGGACGCAGGCATCGGGGTTTCAGTACACTTCATCCCCCTCCACATCATGCCCTATTATAAGACCCGGTACTGCCTTTTACCAGCAGATTTCCCCGAATCCCTGAAAAGTTTCCAGCAGGTCATATCCCTTCCCCTGTGGCCAGGGATGGAACCGGCCCAGGTAGAGCGGGTGATTACCGTGGTTACCAGCCTGGCAGCAGAATATAGCCGCTAAGGGTGTATTTTTTATGATAAAGAATTATGGAGGTGATCCAGAAAGTATGCGTGATGATAAAAAAGACAGAAAGAGATAGTATAGAAAAATGTCTATAACTATAAAACTCTACTGCCCGCATTGTCATAGTATGAGTATAAAGAAAATCGGAAAATATTTGATGCGATATTCTTTTACATCAATGAAGATCATATATGATGCCTCAGCATACTTGGTGGATCACCACGCTTTATTTATTGAAAAAGCCAATTTCATATCCTATTGTAAAAAACACTTTCTGCCGGGAAACTTCAAAATCAGGCATAAATCTCCATTGGGAAGTATAATCACCGTTCCACATACCCCATGAACCTTCAACAGGGTCAAATTTTGTTTTCGCCAGATCCATTGCATAACGTACATCCACAAATAAAACACCCGGCCCTAAGTGGTAACCGAAATTCCCGCCAAACATGAGTCCATAGGATACACCCGCAGGTTTAAAAGTTCCTGTCCAATCACCAGCTTGCAATTTACCTTCGAATTTCATCTCGCCAACAGGGATACCAAGATAGACTCCCGCAAGACCAGCAAGCAAGAATTTATTGGGTCTAAAGGTTATTTTTGCAAGAATCGGTAGCATTAATGAATCATACGAAATCTTTCCGCTACCACCAGTTGAGCTTATGTTTCCACTACCTACAGTTTCGATATACCCATCATCTACGGTTTTTATTTCTGTCTCATCATGGGTATAAATTAGTTCAGCCTGAACTCCCAACCAATTCGTTATTTGGCCCGTTGCCGAAAAGGCTGCGGTAAACCCAAATGAAGATTCAGGTTCTTTAAAATCAAGACCATCTTCAATACATTTTACATCGTATAAATTGACAGTACCGCCACCTCTTAATCCAAGGTATAACCATTTATGTTTCCACATTTCGGCCACTGGAATCACTGAATCACCGCGAATAAGAGCAGCAAGTCTTTTATCAAGTTTAATATCTTGTCTCTGCATACCTTGAACTGCGGCAGTTTCCACCGATAAAGCGCGAATATTCAATTGGTACTTATTTACAACCGGATTGATACTACCCAGTATTATCGTTTGCGCTCCTAACTTCTTGCCAATCTCCTGCGCTGATTCCTCACTGACTTCACCAGTCATTTGAAAATCAAGTTCTTGCTGGATTAGGTCTAAATTTTTACGATCTACCACGGTAATATTTTTATTGTTTACAAAATATGTAGACAATTCGTCAATAATATACTCGGATAGCGTTTTTGATTCGGCCTCAATCTTAAGTATAGCGACTGTTGCGTTTTTGGGGAGGCTCTTTTCCAAATAATCAACGCTTTTCTGTAATGCTGTATCCAAATCGGCCTCTTGTGCATAAAGTCCGGACAGAGTCATAGTCAGAATAAAAACAACAGCACCTAAGAACTTTTTCATTTGTTTCTCCTTTCAAAAGTTATCCCTATCAAGGTATCTGTCGGACTATTACCATAACCGCTTCCAAGCGAATCATCACCGGCCAGCAACAATCCGAATGTCAGCGCCGACATTCCCAATAAGAAACCTTTCTTTGCCATAACCCTCCTATGGTTTCTGGCAAAACCTTTAGACAAGCGTTGAATTTCACAAAACCTGATTTTTCCGAAGCAGCGGCACGGATGCTACCATCCCCGATCCCGTCAGATTTTATGTCGCTTACATGTATCCACCCCTTAAAAGGCGGCTATTTCTCCCTCAGCCGTGCCGCCCATTTCAACATGGAAATACCCCGTTTTCATGCTGTTTTGAACGAAGCTTAGAGCCTGTAAGATGCCCAATACATAGAGCTGATTCTCTTCTGTAAGCCGATCAATTGCGGCGTCCAGGCGTTCCTTTCGGTCATGGTTTTGGATTTCCACCATGATTCCCCCTTAATTTCTCACTAAGATTAAATATATTATTCATAGTGAGGTTTGTCAATATATAAATCATCATAATGAACATTTTTTTTGCTTAGTGAGAATTTATATACTATAATGAACCATAATGACGGTGAATAAACGGATAAAAGAGGCGCGGCTGGCCTTGAACATGACCCAGGTGGATTTTGCCAAAACCATCTATATTTCAAATGGTTATATCGCTGAACTGGAAAATGAACATCGTGTCGCCAATGACCGTATCGTCCATCTCATTGCTTTGACCTTTGGCATCAGCGAACAGTGGCTCAAGACCGGTGAAGGGGAGATGTTCAACAAAACGCCGGAAGGAAAGCGGGAACGGATCAACAACCTGTTTGACGAGCTTAACCCCTATTTTCAGGATTATGTCCTCAAACAAATAGCCCAGCTTATCGAATTACAGAACCTCAACAAGAAAGAGCATGAGCCATGAGGAAAAACTCCGGGTTCTCCGTCTCTGGGGCTTTCCCTGGGTGAGCGCTGCCAAGAGCCACGAAAAAAGCCTGGTATAAGCGCCTCAATGCTGATAGAATCTTTCCCATGTATCGCTTTTTAAGGAGACAACATGAGCAGTGAAGAAAGCTATGCCCTCTTAGGGGATGAGGCTGTTGCCCTGGGCAGCCTCCACGCAGGGGTGAGCGCCGCCTACGGGTATCCTGGCACCCCTTCCACGGAAATTCTTGAATATCTCATCGCCGCATATAAAGGGGGCGGCCCGGTGGCCCGGTGGTGTACTAATGAAAAAACCGCCCTGGAAGGGGCCTTGGGGGTGTCCTTTGCAGGACGGCGCGCCCTGGTGACCATGAAGCATGTGGGACTTAATGTGGCCGCCGACCCCTTTATCAACGGCAGCCTTCTGGGGATCAAGGGGGGTCTGGTTATTGCCGTGGCAGATGATCCGGGGATGCATAGCTCCCAGAATGAGCAGGATTCCCGCTTCTACGCCGCCTTTGCCCTGGTTCCCTGTCTGGAACCCCGGAATCAGCAGGAGGCCTACGACATGGCCCAGGAAGCCTTCGCTGTTTCCGAGAAGTTTCAGATGCCTGTGGTACTGCGCCTGAGCACCCGGCTTTCCCATGCCCGTGCCGCGGTCATTCCCGGAACAAGGCGGGCGCCGAATTCCCTGGCCAAGGGGGAGGATAAAACCCTATGGATGCTCCTCCCGGGGTATGCCCGGCGGAACTACGCAGCCCTCATCGGCAAACAAACAGAACTCCGTGCCTGGTCCGCAGGGCATCCGGCCAATAAACTGGAGCTTGAAGGCCGGGATACCTCCCTGGTGGTGATCACTTCCGGCTTAGGGGGAAACTATTACGAGGAAAACCTGGAAGACCTCTCCCGAGGCGGCAAGGTTCCGGCCCGGCTCCACATCGGGGCCTACCCCATACCTGCCGAAGGGGTGTGCATAGTCTGCGAAAAAGCCAAAACCGTGCTCGTCATTGAGGAAGGGCAGCCCTTCATTGAGGAAAAGCTCCGGGGGATACTCCCGCAGCAATGCGTCATCAAGGGGAAACTGGACGGTACCGTGAACCGCACCGGAGAACTGGACCCCGATACGGTACGCCGCAGCCTGGGACTTCCCCCGCGGCCCAGCGTGTTAAGCGGAGGGCTTAGGATTCCGCCCCTTCCAGGCAGGCCCCCCCAGCTCTGTCAAGGCTGTCCCCACGGCGACAGCTACGAGACTATCAAGAAAGCAGTAGCAGACCTCGATCCCGCACCGAATCATCCCACCGTGGCCATCACCTCGGACATCGGCTGTTATGCCCTGGGCGCCATGCCTCCCTACGCGGTGCCCGAAACCATTGTCTGTATGGGCGCTTCTGTGGGCATGGCCAAAGGCGCTGCCGAAGCGGGGATGCAGTACAGTGTTGCAGTCATCGGGGATTCCACCTTCCTTCATTCAGGGATCACCGGCCTCATTGACGCGGTAGCCACCAATACCCCTATGACCGTGGTAATCCTCGACAATGCCACTGTGGCCATGACCGGCTGTCAGGAACCCATGCTCCCATCGGTCAAACTCCGGCAGCTCATCCTGGGAATCGGGGTTGTGGAAGAGCATCTCCTCGAACTGGAAGCCAGGAAGCAGCTCCTCACCGGGAACGCCGCCCGGCTCAAAGCAGAAATCGAGTACCCTGGGCTTTCAGTGGTTATATTCCAGCGGGAATGTCTTGAAGCTGCCCGGAAACGGCGCACTCCCCTGAAGCAGGAAGCCAAGCCCCTCACCGCTCTCCTTACTCCTTCCCCTGCTGCCCATAAAACCGACATCATCCTCGCCGGTGTAGGAGGCCAGGGGGTGCTCTCTATCGCCGCGATCATTGCCCAGGCCGCGGTCAAGGCGGGGCTTTCGGTGCGCCAATCCGAGGTACACGGCATGGCCCAGCGGGGAGGCGCTGTGCTGTCCCACCTCCGCATTGCCGATACCCCTATCCCCTCGGACCTCGTACCCCAGGGCGGGGCAGACCTCATCCTTTCCATGGAAGTGCTTGAAAGCCTCCGCTATGCCTCCTGGCTCTCCCCACAGGGCGCCCTGGTAAGCGCAGCGGAACCGGTGGTCAATATTCCCGATTACCCCAGCCTGGACCTCATCATCAAAACCATCGAAGGCTTCCCCCGGCATCGCATTGTGCAGGCCACGGCCCTGGCCAAAGAAGCAGGACTGGCACGGGCAGTCAACATGGTCATGGTGGGAGCCGCAGCGCCTTTCCTCCCCATACCGGTTGAAATTCTGGAAGCCACCATCACAGAACTGTTCGCATCCAAGGGAGACGCGGTTGTCCAGGGGAACCTGAAGGCTTTCATGCTTGGAAGGGATGTACCCAGATGAGTAGCGCGTGCGCCAAAGGGCGCATCGAAACCTACCAGTATTGGAACCCCAGGATGGAAACCCTGCCACGGGCAGAACTGGAAGCCTATCAGCTCGCACAGCTCAGGGCTATGGTAGACTGCGCCCTCAGAACCCCCTTTTACCAGGAACGGCTGCACCAGGCGGGTATCAGGACCGGGGAGGATATCAAGAGCATCGGGGACCTCAAACGTATCCCCTTCACCACAAAACACGACCTCCGGGTAGCCTTCCCCTACGGGATGCTCAGTATTCCTCGGGACGAGGTGGTCAGACTCCACGCCTCAAGCGGTACCACCGGAACCCCCACCACGATCTATTTTAATAAAGAAGATATAAGCCGCTGGACCAGTTTCGTGGCCCGGTCCATCTACGCCACCGGGTGCAACAAGACCGATGTGTTCCAGAACATGATCACCTACGGGCTTTTCACCGGCGGGCTGGGTTTCCATTTCGGCGGCGAGGAAGTGGGGATGATGGTGATCCCCTCAGGGTCCGGGAACACCACCAGGCAGTTCAAGCTGATGCAGGACTTCGGTACCACCGTGGTCCACGCCACCCCCAGCTTCCTCCTCCATGTGGAGGCCAAGATGCGGGAAGAGGGGGTACAACGGGAAAGCCTCAAGCTCAAGCGGGCCTTTGCCGGGGCAGAACCCTATTCAGAGGATACGCGGCAGCGTATCGAGGAACTCCTCAGTATCGATGTGTACAATTCCTACGGCCTTTCAGAGATGAACGGCCCTGGTGTGGCCTTTGAGTGTCAGTGCAAAAACGGCCTCCACCTTTGGGAGGATGGCTATATCGCAGAGATCATCAACCCCGACACCCTGGAGCCGGTACCTGACGGCGAGACCGGGGAACTGGTCCTCACCTGTCTCTGCCGGGAAGCCACCCCCATCCTGCGCTACCGCACCAGGGATCGCTCCGGCTTCTACACCGAACCCTGTGCCTGCGGCAGAACCCACCGCCGCCTCCACCGCATCACCGGCCGCACCGACGACATGCTGATCATCAACGGGGTCAACCTCTTCCCCAGCCAAATCGAGGAGGTGATCATGCAGATGAAGGAAGTGGGGAACAACTACCTCCTGGTGGTGGAGAAGGAAGGGGTACTGGACCGGCTCACGGTCAAGACCGAGGTTGGCCCGGATATCTTCATGGATGATACCCGGCCCCTCAACGCCCTGAAGGAGCGGATCCGCAAAACCCTTCAGGCATCCATCACCATCAACCCCCGGGTGGAACTCCACGAGCGGGGAAGCCTGCCTGTTTCAGAGGGCAAGGCAAAACGGGTCCAGGACTATCGGCCAAAGGATGTATAAGATGAAACAGAGCGTTGTCATTATCGACGGCATGGGCGGGGGCATCGGGGTCCAGCTCATCAGCAAGCTGAAAGAACTCCCGGATACGGACCTGGAAATCATCGCCCTGGGGACCAATGCAGTGGCCACCGAGCGGATGGTCAAGGCCGGCGCCCACCGGGGCGCCACTGGTGAAAATGCCATCCGGGTTTCCGTATCCCTGGGAAACTTCATCATCGGGCCTATCGGCATCGTCATCATCAACAGTATGATGGGGGAGATCACCCCGCCCATGGTGGAGGCTATCCTGAAAGCCCCTGGAGACCGTATCCTCCTGCCCCTCCAGCAGGAGCATTTTTTTCTGGCCGGCCTGGAACAGCTCCCCCTGGCCAGAATGACCGACCGGGCCATTGAGCTATTCAAAGAACGGCTCCATACCGTCTAAAAAACCACGAACCACAGGACATGCTTGTTCCTGTGGTTCGTGGTTAAGGATACTACACAAGACGCCGCTCATTCAGTATGGTGTATTGTATGAAACTATACAGCCCTGTCTTGACTGCCCGGCAAAGTTCCCTTATGCCATCCCGTAATAAAGCATCATATACCCTTAGTTCCCCCTGTTTCCGCACCGGGAGGATGAAAACGCGCCGGCCCTGGTGCGTCCCGGTACTGCTGGGGATTATCCTGCTCTGGACAGGCTGTGGAACCACGGAAACCAGCCCTGCGCCGGGAGTGTCCCTTATGATGCCTGGAGAACAACCTGCCGCAGTTCCCCAAAAGCCGGATTCCCAGTTAGCCTACTTTAACGCCGGATTTGCCCATTACGAAGCCGGGGAATATACGGAAGCCGTTGCGGACTTTACCCGTGCTTTGGCAATCAGGAACAAGGACACCGGTTCGCTGTTCTACCGTGCAAAGTCCTATGAGTACCTCAAAGACTATGACGGGGCGATTGGGGATTGGACCGGGCTTATCAGGATAAATCCTCATGATGTTGAGGCATATTATAACCGGGGCAACGCTTATTTCAATAAAAAAGACTATGACCAGGCTATTGCTGACTTCAATCAGGCTATCAGGATAAATCCCAATTATGCTGAGGCATATTATAACCAGGGCATCGCCTACAACAATAAAGGGGACTATGACCGGGCTATTGCTGACTTCAACCAGGCTATCAGGATAAATCCCAATTATGCTGAGGCATATAATAACCGGGGCTTTGCCTACGTCAATAAAAAGGACTATGCCCGGGCCCGGGCCGACTGGACCGAGGCGTTGCGGCTTAATCCCAACTATACTATCCCACAGAACAACCTTGAAGTCCTGCGCCAGCAGGGCCATTGAACCAGGGGTTCTGGACTTCAAGGCGGCCATGCCCCCATATACGCACGCGATATTCGTGGTTAAAAAACCCTCAGCGGTGCACCGGTATGGGAAGTAGACAAAAAACGCTTTACAAAACAAAAATCGGGTGGCATACTATAAAAAATATTTTTGGAGGAATCTGAAATGAAGAAACTGTGTACAGTTTTTTTGCTTCTTGTGGCTGCTGGCTCCCTGGTATTCGCCAGTGGGGGTGGTCAGAAGAGTAGTGGAGGTAGCCAACAAGCTGCCTTAATTGGTATTGCCATGCCGGAAACCCATGTCCAGCGCTGGCAGAAAGACGGAGCGTCGCTGAAACGCTTTGTGGAAGCCCGGGGATATCGTGCGGAAGTGGCCTTTGGTGATGCTGATCAAAACCGGCAGAACACCCAGATCCAGAACTTCCTGACCAATGGCGCCAAGGTGCTCATCGTTGGGTGTGTGAATGACGGTGTTGCTGCTGCGATCACCGATGCTGCCCAGGATAAGGTTGCGGTTATTGCCTATGACCGGATCATTCCCCAGTCGGCGGATTATGATTATTACATCACCTTCAACAACTTCAAAGTGGGTCAGTTCCAGGGTCAGGGTATTGAAACGGCGTTGAACCTCAAGGCTGCTGATGCTCCCAAGTACATCACCCTCTTTGCCGGTTCTCCCACTGACGGGAATGCGGCCTTCTTCTACGATGGGGCCATGAGTGTGCTCAATCCCTATATCAAGAGCGGCGTCCTCCAGGTCGTGGGTCCCTATCCTGAGACTTCCAAAGATACTGCCAACTTCCAGCGGATTGCCACTGAGAACTGGCAGGCACCGGTTGCCAAGACACGGATGGAGAACCTCCTCAACAATGACGCGGCGGCGGTGGTGCTTGATGCAGTGCTGGCCCCGAATGACACCCTGGCACGGGCCATTATCGAAGCTTGTCTCGCGGATGCCAAATACACCGCGAAGCTCCCGGTGGTTACAGGCCAGGACGCGGAAGCGGATTCTACCCTGTCCATTAAGAGTGGTCAGCAGTACATGACGGTGTTCAAGGATACCACCAAACTGGCGGAAGCGGCGGTTCTTCTGGCGGAACAGATCATCACGGGTCAGGCCATCAATATTCCCGGGGCAACCCTTGCTTCAGGAGACTTGGCAAGCATTGGTAATACCGGCAAGAAAACGGTGAAAGCCTATCTGCTGGAACCGATTCTCATTACCAAAGACAATTGGCAGGTTCCGGTTCAGGCTGGATTCTATACCGCCGAGGAAGAAGCGCGGCTGAAATAGCGGTAATGCACTGTTTGAGCTGGTGTGGAGGGTGAAGGGTGGTGTGAAAGACTCACAGACAAACTTCACCCTCCTTGCTTTTTATAGGGGTTTATATGAATGAGTACATTCTTGAGATTGAAAATCTGGTCAAGGAGTTCCCCGGTGTACGTGCCTTGGATCAAGTCAACTTAAAAATAAGAAAAGGGGAAATCCATTCCCTCTGTGGAGAAAACGGCGCAGGAAAATCCACGTTGATGAGTGTTATCAGCGGCGTGTACCCCAAAGGCTCTTACGAGGGGAAGGTTTTTTATAAGGGTAAAGAAACTCATTATCATAGTGTGAAGGATAGTGAAAAAGAAGGGCTTGCCATTATTCACCAGGAGCTTGCCCTCAGTCCCTATCTCTCTATCTATGAAAACATGTTTCTTGGGCACATGAAAACCAAGCTGGGTATCATCAACTGGGATACCTATTTAAAAGCATCCAAGACCTACCTGGATCAGGTGGGGCTTAAAGAAAACCCTGTCACGATTGTCAGTAAGCTGGGGGTTGGTAAGCAGCAACTGGTAGAGATCGCGCGGGCGCTTTCCAAAAACGTGGAGCTTCTGATTCTTGATGAACCGACTGCGTCGCTGAACGATGATGAAAGCGACAAGCTGCTGGATTTAATCCTTCAGTTCAAGCGGCGGGGTATTACGTCGGTGATGATTTCCCATAAACTGAATGAGGTGCTCAAGATCGCCGACACGGTTACGGTGATTCGGGATGGAAAGTCTATCGCTTCTTTTGATGTAAAAAAGGACAACTTAACGGAAGAGCGGCTTATTAAGGATATGGTGGGACGGGATTTGACCAGGCGCTTCCCGGTACGCAAGACCAGTCCGGGTGAGACCATGATGGAGGTGAAAAACTGGACGGTTTATCATCCTGAATACCATACGATTAAAGTGGTGGATAATGTTTCCTTTTATCTGCGCAAAGGTGAGGTTCTGGCGTTCTGCGGACCTATGGGCGCAGGGCGTACCGAGCTTATGATGAGCCTCTACGGTTTGTCCTACGGTTCCCGGAGCGAAGGAGAACTGTACCTCCACGGAAACCGGATCGCCCCCCGTTCTGCCAAGGCTGCCCTGGATAACGGCGTGGGGTATGTTTCTGAGGATCGGAAGACCCTCGGTCTGGTACTGATTCAGAGTATCAAAAACAACATATCTATTTCGTCGTTTCAGAAACTGTCCAAATTCGGGGTTGTTTTGAACCGCCAGGAGATAGAGGAAGCTGAAAAATACCGGCGGGATCTGCGGATCAAAACGCCGTCTATCAACCAACTGGCCCGGAACCTTTCCGGCGGGAATCAGCAGAAGGTTGTATTAAGCCGTACCCTGCTGGCGGACCCGGATGTCTTCATCGTCGATGAACCTACCAGGGGCATTGATGTAGGGGCCAAGACGGAGATATACGAGATCCTGAACGAACTCGTGGCCCAGGGAAAAAGCGTGATCATGGTAAGTTCCGAGCTGCCCGAAGCCCTGGGCATGGCGGATCGGATCTATGTCATGAATGAGGGAAAAATCAAGGGTATGCTGATGCGTGATGAGGCGACCCAGGAAAAAATTATGCAGATTGCCCTGTTGGGCACGGTATAAAGCAGCATAACACATAATCGAGGAGTATGTATGAGTGATACAACGATCAAAAAAAACAGCATTGCTGATTTGATTACGCGGAATATCAGGAATTATTCCATGTTTCTCATGTTGGCAGTAATTATGATTATCTTTGCTGTGCTCACCGGCGGGACTAATCTGAATTCCCGTAACTTTACCAACATCTTTATCCAGTATAGTTACGTCCTCATCCTTGCGGTTGGGATGGTGCAGGTTATCATCATCGGCGGGATTGACCTTTCGGTAGGTTCGGTCTGCGCCTTTGTAGGGGCTATCAGTGCTATGGCGTACAATTCAGGTATAGGCATGGTGCCGACGCTGCTGATTGCCCTGCTCGTTGGCGGGGCTATCGGCGCCTTCCAGGGCTTCTGGATTGCCTACTTACAAATGCCCGCCTTCATCGTTACCCTGGGGGGGATGCTCTTATTCCGGGGGCTTACCTACCTGGTCACCCATGTGAACCCTATCGGACTCAAGGACGACGGGTACAAGCAGATGGCTTTGGGGATGCTGGACACGGGATGGCAAGTTGGAAACGTACATCTTACCGCCCTCATCATTGGGATTGTGCTGCTGGTCATCTACATCATCGCGGAGTTTATTTCCCGGCAGAACAAGATACGAAACCATTTTGAGGTTATTCCGGTGCCGCTTTTCATTGGAAAACTGGTGCTTATCGGTGCCTTGGTTATTGGTTTGTCCCAGCGATTTGCGACCTATCGTGGTCTTCCTATGGTGGTGATAGTCCTGGGCATAACCGTGTTCATCTTCAACTTTATGATGAAGAATACCGTTCTGGGCCGGTACATCTACGCGGTAGGGGGCAATGCCCGGTCCGCGAAATTGTCAGGGATCAATTCCGAATTAGTCGTTTTCCTGGTGTTCTGCATCATGGGACTCCTGTCCGGGCTTGCGGCAGTGGTTTCCACAGGTTATATGAACTCCGCCCTTCCCCAGGCGGGAAACCTCTTTGAAATGGATGCTATCGCCGCCTGCTATATCGGTGGTGTCTCCTCCTCCGGCGGAATCGGCACCGTCATAGGGGTTATCGTCGGTGGTCTGGTCATGGCAGCCATCAACAACGGTATGTCCCTTATGAACCTCGGTGCTCACTGGCAGTACGTGGTGAAGGCAGTGATCCTGCTCTTCGCGGTATTCTACGACGTATACACCCGCCGTAAGGCCGGCTTAGGTTGAATGTTTAAGGGGATTGTTTGGAAAGAGGAAGAGAGCGGAGGACAATTCCCTGCTCCTTCCTCTTTTTTTCCAGGTTCTATTTTCCTGTATCAAGCTCTTCGATTTCAATTCCACCAATAACCGTGATACGGCCATCGGTTTCCGGTACTACCGGTTCACCGCAGGCCCGTAAGCCCTCGATTACCACATAGGAAAGCAGTAATGAGGTGTTAAAGGGGTTCTCGGACCTGGTAAGCACCGTGTACCCGTCGCCGCCTCCCAGGAGATAATCGTTGGTACAGAAGCGATAGGTCTTCTCAGGGTCCACCGGTTCACCGTGGATGGTCAGGTCCTTGAGGACGCCAGTTCCTCCGGTGTAGTCGATGGTATAGCGTACTTCGCTTGATACCTGGGCCCAGCCTCCTGCTCCCTGGGGTATGGTGGCGATGAAGTTAAAGAGTTCAAGAATATCCGAACCCTTGAGGGACGCAATAAACAGGTAGTTCTCAAAGGGGAGGACGGTGAGAACCTGCTCCTGGGTAATAGGACCTGCAGGAAGCGCCGCCCGCATATTGCCGCCGTTGTGGAAGGCAAAGTCGATGTCCTGGTTGTATACGGTCCTGAAATACCAGACATTGGCGTCGCAGATTCCGTCTCCCAGGGCGGTCTCCACTTTCCGGGTTAAACGGTCGCCGACTATAAAGGGAGCCGCCGCCTCGCCTACCACTTCTTTCAGGCTTTCACCGGCCTTCTTGATGTAGGGGGCCAACAGCGCAACTACCTCCGGATCAGGACCTATGGCAATGGGCGCCCAGTCAAACTTCACGAGTTTCCCATCCACCACCGAGAGCTTCCCCTGGCCTACATATTTTCCCCATTCGTTGGCGCTCACGATATAAGTCGTGCCCACTTGCTTGGGAACGTCAAAGAAGGAATGGGAGTGGCCGTCCACGATGATGTCGATATTGGGAACCGCCGCAGCCAGGTCCGGCGAGGTAATATGATCGGCAGCCTCCTTCACATCCCCAATATGGGTAATGCCGATGACGATATCAACGTTTGCCTGGTTTTTCAGGAAATTCACCGTCTCTTTGGCAGCATCGATCTCATTGATAAAGACCAGGCTCTTATCAGGACTGGCAATGATCTTGGTACGGAGGGTGGTGATGCCGAAAAGGCCCACCCTGATGCCGTCGTATTCTTTTACCAGATACGGTTCCCCTAAAAAACTGCCATCTGCGGTTTTTATATTTGACGTAATGATCGGAAACGTAACCTGACCGCCCTGTTTTATCAGTTTTTCCATAGTGCCGTCAAATTCGTGGTTTCCCAGGATCGCCGCGTCATAACCCATGAGGTTATAGGCCAGGATATCCGGTTCAGCGTCGAACATGTTGGAAAGGGCGCTACCGGTATTTATATCCCCGGCATCAACGAGGAGCACCTGGGGATTGGTAGCCCGGGCAGCTTTGATATACGCCGCCTGCTCGGCGAGTCCTCCCTGTCCATTATTGGGAAGTACCGTTCCGTGGTGATCATTGGTGTGGAGTAGGACCAGTTCATAGGTCTTTCCCTGCTCTCTGGCTTTGGATGCTGCCGGAGCCGGTACCGCATCAGGGGCCTTTTGCACCGGCGCCGAGCGTTCAGATATTCTTGTCTGAATATGGGCATCAAGCTCCGATTCCGATACAGGACGTGGGAAGACGGGAAAGACTATCAGGGACAATAAAATTGTAGCCGATAGCAACGAAATAATACGTTTCATAGATTAAGCCTCCATTAAAATAGCTAAAATAGTTGAAATTATAATAAAGATCAATTATTATAAGGTCAATACTATGAGTAATAAAGTTGAGTATACCGCTATAAAGGACCCTTATTCTCTAAAAAACGATGCCTATGTCTCGGATTATGATGATATGATCATTAATTCCGAGGATGCCCGGGAAATAGCAGCACAAATTGAAGAACTTGCCCGGAAAAACCGTATTGTTCTGAAGTCTGATGATCTCAGGGTTATCCCGCTTAAAGGGGATGTAGCGTTTCCTCTGGTGGTCAACCTTATTATTCTGGGTCTATCCGCCGCCGTGCTGGTGTTTATTTCCAATATGTTCAATCAGCAGAAAGCTATCCTGAGCCATAATGATACGGCCTTCTCTTCGGTGGAAGGGCAGCTTCTTCAGCAGGTGCGGCAGGATTCGGAAGTCCGTATTGCCGAAAAGGACCGGGACATCGCATCCATACGCAGGGAGCTGATTTCCCTGGAACAGAGTCAGAATGATGCGTTACTCTCAATTGAGGAGGCCTTCCGAAAGCGGGAACAAGAGCTGCAGAGCAACCGGGAACGGGATATTGCGGCTGAACGGAGACGGCTGATTGAAACAGGCGTTTCTGATGAAGATCTCTATGAGCTTTTGGCAGCATTTGAGGAGGAACGGTTTACCCATTACCGGGATGAATTGGATAAATACCAGGACCAGATTGGTTTGGAACGGCAAGCTGCCCAGAAGCAGTACCAGGAGCTTCAGAATCAGTATCAGCAGAATTTAAGAACCCTCAATGACGAACGGCAGCTCATACAGAACGAATTCCGCAAAAAAGAGGATGAATTCCGTATTACCCTTGAAAAGAGTGTAAGCACTGAAGGGACGGGAAGGGAATTGGAGGCGGCCCGTGAAGAGCTTGGCCGTTTGAATGATCAGAGGCAGCGGGATCTCCTTGCGGACAACCGGATTAGCGGTATGTTTATGCGGGTCCGGATCAGTTTGCAGGAAAGACGCTATGAAGAGGCCCTTGTTCAGGCGGAAAGCCTGGAGCGTTATCTTGGACAAGATGCCGTTTCCTCAGAGCAGCGGGATATGGATGTGTATCTGGCCAAAGCCCTGGCACAGATAGCCCGGATGGAGCTGGATAAGGTTAATGCCCCGACGGATCAATCCCGGCAATTGCGAGAGCTGCAGGCACGGGAGCAGGAGTTACGTGAAACCATCGACCATTTGAGGGCGGATCAGGCCCAAAAGCTGGCTAATGCGATAGCTGACCTGGAACGGGCCAAGGCTGCGGCGAACCGGGAGGATTATGCAGGTGCCCTGGAAGCCTATCAGCGGGCTGGGTATTACTTCGGACTCCCGGAGGAGGAAATCGCAACCCTTATATCGGGGATCCGGGCCTTAAACCGGCTATCGGTTACGGTAGATGTCACTTCCCGCCGTTCAGAGGCAAGTGCTGCCGCAGGTCCGCTATTGGCCCAGGGAAACCGGGAACTTAACGGACAGGAATGGCAGCAGGCCATCAACACCTATTCCCGGCTGATCAACTCCTATCCTGTTGCCCAGCAGGTCCCTGCAGCGGTAAGCGGTATTGGCACGATTTTTGATGCATACCTCGGGGATATGGTATCCCGGAGCGAGTATGATACGGAAACCAAGACCCTTAAAAACCGCATTTCCACCCTGGAAACGGAAAATAGCAGGCTTACCCGCTCATTACAAGCGGCGAGTCTGGCAAGTGAACACAATAGCCAGGAGAATGGGGTTAATATTCGTGCCCTTGGAAACCGTCTTGCCGATATGGAAGCGGAAAACAGCAGGCTTACCCGGGCGCTGCAAGAGGCGGTACGGGGAGGGGACCAGCAGGGGGCCATTCTGGCGTTTGAAAACCGTATCTCCCTCCTGGAAACGGAAAACAGCAGGCTTACCCAATCGTTGCAGGAAATAACCTGGGAGAGTACAACGGTTAAACTGTATGATGATGCCACCATTCTGGAGCTGGGAAATCGTATTGCCACCTTGGAAGCGGAAAACACCCGGCTGAGTCAGTTAAACCAGGAATTAACCCAGACCAACCAAGGATTAATGCAGACTAACCAAGAATTAGTACAGACTAACCGGGAATTGGCCACGGCTTCTCCCAGAGTATCCACGGAAGCGGACCAGAACAAAAACAGGACGGATGCATATCAGGCGCTTATCGACGCATATTCCTCATATACGGGTACATCCGGGAGCCTGCTGGAACTGGAACGGTTTCTTGATGGACAGGAAACGCAGGAAGCCTTCCCGGGATTCACGGATCGGGTCAAAAAGATAACCGATGAGATGGTGCTTGCGGCCCACAAAGAGGCCATATCTAATATCACGGATATTCTGGAAGTAGCCCTGAGAATCCAGACGGCGAACACCAGGCAGCGGTATCTTGAGAGTATGAAAGTACGGTATTCAAATGAACCGAATGTGATCGGCTTTGTCGATATGCTGATAAAGCGCCTGTAGATCTTGCAAAAAAGATTAAAGTTTTTTTTACTGATTACCGAAAATAAAAGGGATTAAGAAGGAAGAGTGCGGAAGTCCGCGGTAATACTTCCCCGTTTCACCTAGTTGATCATATCGGCTGTGAAATAATGATCTTTAATCAAATTTAGAGGCAAGGATGCCTTTATAATACAATTCAAGGAGGATGACATGATCATCAACCATAACCTGAGTGCCCAGTACGCCAACAGGACCCTTAGTAATACCCAGAATAGTATTACCGGTTCCATGGAGAAGCTTGCTTCTGGGCTTCGTATTAACAAGGCGGCGGATGACGCTTCCGGGCTTGCGGTTTCTGAAAAACTGCGCAGCCAAATTCGTGGTTTGAATGTGGCTTCCGCCAATGCGGCGAATGGTATTTCCTTTATCCAGACCACTGAAGGCTATCTGCAGGAAACCCAGGATATACTCCAGCGGGTCCGGGAACTGGCTGTTCAGTCCGCCAACGGTATTTACACCGAAGATGACCGGATGCAAGTGCAGGTCGAAGTCTCCCAGTTGGTCGATGAAATCGACCGCATTGCCAGCCATGCCCAGTTCAACGGCATGAATATGCTTACCGGCCGTTTTGCCCAGCAGAACGGGGACAACACCATTACCGCTTCCATGTGGTTCCATGTGGGCGCCAACATCGATCAGCGGGAGCAGGTGTTTATCGCTACGATGACCTCTGCGGCTCTGGGAGTTCGCAATGCGACGGATCAGGCCATTATCAAGCTTGACAGCCTGGACGATGCGAACCAGGCCATTGGGACTCTGGATACGGCGCTCAAGACGGTCAGCAAGCAGCGGGCGGACCTGGGGGCATATCAGAACCGGCTTGAACACACCATTCGGGGTGTGGATATAAGCGCGGAGAATTTCCAGGCTTCAGAATCTCGGATTCGGGATACCAATATGGCCAACCAGATGGTCTCCTTTACCCGGGATCAGATTCTGTCCCAGGCGGGTACGGCTATGCTGGCCCAGGCCAATCAGCGGACGAGCGCGGTATTACAGCTCCTCCAGTAAAGGGTTAGGGTTGACAAACGGCTATTTTAATTTTTTTTAAAAAAGAATAGTCGAGTTCTTGACAAAAATCCTTGATTGGTGTATATATTATATAGCCGTGTGACGGTGCGGATCGATTATTAAGGAGAGGGAAGATAAAATCCTAGTCTATTGATAATCGTTTCGTTCCGTTTTGGAAATTTCGGGGGAATCAGCGCGAAACTGCTTCTGGGATTTTCGTATATACGGTTCAGCCTCAGCTATGGATAGCAGGGGTTACCAACCCAAGGAGGGTTTTTTGTATGATAATTAATCATAACATGAGTGCTCAGTATGCTAATCGGAATCTGGGCATCACCCAGGCTAATGTAGGGCAGAACATTGAGAAACTGAGTTCTGGCCAGCGGATCAATAAGGCGGCGGATGACGCTTCCGGTCTTGCGGTTTCTGAGAAAATGCGGAGTCAGATCCGTGGTTTAAATCAGGCTGAACAGAACATCCAGAATGGGGTGTCCTTTATTCAGACCACTGAAGGGTATCTTCAGGAAACCCAGGATATTCTGCACCGGGTGCGGGATTTGTCGGTCCAGTCTGCCAACGGTATCTATACCGATGAGGATCGGATGCAGATCCAGGTCGAGGTTTCTCAGTTGGTCGATGAAGTCAACCGGATTGCGAGCCATGCTCAGTTCAACGGTATGAATATCCTGACCGGGGCCTATGCCCAGGAAGGCGAGAAGGTCATGCGGTTCCAGGTCGGGGCCAATATGGACCAAAGCGAACAGATCTTTATTGGAGCTATAACTGCTCAGTCCCTCGGCTTACAGGGTGAAGAGGGCGGTGTTGTCGAACAGATTGGTAGTCTTGAAGGCGCCAATCAGGTGATCGGGACCCTTGATTCCGCGCTCCAGATTGTCTCCAAACAGCGTGCTGATCTCGGTGCGTATCAAAACCGGTTTGAGACTGCTGCCGGTGGGGTTGCCATTGCGGCAGAGAACCTTCAGGCTTCCGAATCTCGGGTGCGGGATGCGAATATGGCCTCGGAAATGGTTTCCTATACCAAGAATCAGATTCTGTCCCAGGCGGGCACCGCTATGCTGGCGCAGGCAAATCAGCGGAGTTCCTCGGTTTTACAGCTCCTGAGCTAAACCGGCCTTTCGTTTTTAGGTTTTTTTTAGGCAGATCAAGAGGCATCTGGACGTCGCCTTTTGAAATGTAGGGCGGAGAAGATCGCGCCTTTCTCCGTCCTTTTTTTACTATCTATGCGGTAGGCTCTACCGTTTAAGCCTGTGGAGCCGGAAGGTCGGTCACAAATGTGTAAACGACGGCGACGAAGCAGGAATTGACCGGCAAGGTTAGCAGTAACCTTGTATAAGTATCAAGGAGCAGCAGTAGCACAGCAATGTCTGATATATATGTACCGGGGGTAAAAAGCCGGTTTGATACAGAAAAAATGATCGAAGGTCTCATGAAGATTGAACGGCTCCCCAAGGATCGTTCTCAGAAAGAGATCGAAGATTTACAAGTTAAAAAAACATACTGGCAGGATTTGGGCAGGTTCATGACAAGCCTTCGGGATAGCGCACGGATGCTCTATTCTTTTCAAAATCCTTTTAATGATCGGGTTATTAATGCATCGGATTCGTCCGTTATTACCGGAACCGCTACCCGGGAAGCAGTACCACGGGACTACAACTTTACCGTTAAACAAATCGCCCAGGGGGATCGCTTCTTATCTGCCCCCCTGGAAGATTCCTTTAAGATCGAGGAAGGAACCTATACCTTTTCCGTGGGTCAAAATGAAACATCTTTTAATTTCCGGGGCGGTTCGGCACGGGAATTTATCGATATCTTGAACCGGCGGGGACGGGACAAGATCCAGGCAAGCCTTATCTCGATTCAGCAGGGAAAAAAATCCCTGCTTATAGAATCCAAGGTAACGGGAGCGGAAAACCGGCTTCAGTTTCTCGGCAAGGCAATGGATTTAGCGCTCCAGGCAGGCATACTGGGGGATCAGCCGGCTTATGATGGTGCCACGGATGTGGCCCTTGATCCGGTGGCCATTCAGGGCGCCTCGGGACCAAAGTCCGTTCAGTTTCTGCACTTTGAAGATGGGTCCCTCAAGGTAGAGGCCGGGGGCAAGGCGGTGATACCCCTGAGTTTTGAGCCGTCCCAAGGGATGCTGCTGCAATTTGAAACCGCCATCTCAATGGTTCCCGGGAATGAAACGCTAGATGTTGATGATGCAGCGGAGCCTCAACTGGAGACCGCCGATGAGGATATGCAGGTCCTCTCCCTGACCTTTGCTGATGGTACTTCGGCACTCCTTCCCCCTATCGGAGCTGCTGAGAATTTCTCGTCCTATGAGTACCGGCTTTCCGATAGTGCCGGGACCATAGTATCCATGGACCTGGTTAATAGAAACACCCAGAAGCATGTTTCCATCAGGAACATACGCCTCGTTGATCCTGATGCGGCTACTGAAGGAGGGTTGCAGCCCCTCAACCGCGTTTCTGTGGCTCAGGATGCGATAGTCTCCATGGAGGGGATTGAAATCATCCGTCCGAATAATACGATAGGTGATCTCATACCGGGGGTTACCCTTACGGCCAAAGGGCCTTCGGATAAGCCGGTGCGATTCAGTGTTGAACCTGACCGGGAAGCAATCAAGGATGCCATTATAACCCTGGTGGGGAATTACAATCGCCTCATGGCGGAGGTTAATGTATTAACCCGCAATGACGAACGGATTGTCCAGGAACTTACCTACCTTTCTTCAGAAGAACAGGATGCCCTCCGTAAGCGTATGGGGATCTTTGCGGGGGATTCTATCTTGAATCAATACCGGAACACCCTCCAAAGGGCCGCTACCGCCCCCTACCAGACGGCGGACGATCAGGAAGTGGGGCTTCTGGCCCAGATAGGTATTGGTACCGACAGACGGGGTTCTGGAGGCAGCGTTGGCTATGATCCCGCACGGCTGCGAGGCTACCTCGAAATAGACGAGAAAGTTCTGGATGCAGCGTTACAAACCAATACAGCCGCCATTCGCCAGCTTTTCGGGTATGATACCGATGGAGACCTCATCGTTGATTCAGGGGTTGCCTATAGCTTTGAAACCCTTTCCAAGCCCTATGTGGAAATTGGTGGTATTATCACCCTGAAAACCGGTGCTATTGATTCACGGATAAACCAGGAACAGCGGCGTATGGACACCCTGGACCGGCAGCTTGCCGCTAAAGAGGCTAGTTTGAAAAACCAGTACGGTCAGATGGAAAGCGCGTATAATCGCATGGAACGGATGTCTACATCCTTTGATCAGTTTAGTCAGCAGAATAATAATAACAGGTAAGGTATATGGACATATCCATTAATGGAAAACCGGCGGATATTACCCTGGAAGCGGAAAAAACCCTGGGTGATGTTTTATCCGGGCTTGAGGGGTGGCTTGAGGGTTCGGAACATCGGATAAGCGGCTTACAGATTGATGGATCTCCCATTGATGCTGATGTTCTTACGGATGTTTTCAGTTGGGAGGTGGCAAACATCAAGACCGTTGATATCCGTATTCTTTCCTGGTCTGAGCTGGCATTGGATGCGTTCCATCGTGCCCAGGAAGAGCTGAGGGTCTATGGCAATGCCCCATTTGAGGACCGTATAAGAAAGGCTTGGGAAGAAGAGGCTGCTGCCCATTTCTTAGCGGAACAGATTCCCGATATTGGTGAATGGATCGGTAAAACCCTGGGAGGAGAAGGGTTTACCCCAGAGGAAATGGGGCATCTGATTGATGAACGCATCCGGGAACTGACCGATCCGACAGGAGAACTCAATGCCCTGGGTTCCCTGGTTATGGAAGTTGCGAAACGCCTTGAGGACCTCCCCCTGGATATTCAAACCGGTAAAGACAGCAAAGCGGCGGAAACAGTGCACCTCTTTTCCCACATTACCGAAAAGCTCTTCAGGATCCTCCATCTCCTCACCTTAGCCGGGCTTGTGTTGCATGACCTATCCATTGATACCCTTTCCATGCATGATTTTATCGAGGGATTCGGCGCATCCCTCAAAGAACTGGTGACCGCTTACGAGGCAAAGGACGTCGTGCTGGTAGGAGATTTAGCGGAATATGAACTGGCACCCCGTTTATTAAAACTCTATGCGGCTATCTCGAATGCAGATTATTAAAGATATGGGGAGTTCATTCCGATATTATAACTATAATCTTGTTTGGAGTGGACAAACAGGGTATGGGGCCATCGGCATCATAGTGCAGGCTCAGTTTATTAAAACAGGTATGATTTATAAGAAATGAAGATACTTGAAATCAAAGAACTCATTCGGAAAGATGTTCCTATTTATTATCGTCGGCTTTTTTCAGGTATTGTTATCATGGAGCTGCTGGACAAACCGGTAGAGCGGCATATTGATTTTTCAATTGAAACCAAGCCAACCGGTCAGAAAGAAATTTTAATTACCATAGCCGAACCGCTTGATTATCCTCTGGTGCCGATTCTGAGAGCCTTAAAGACCTCCATTGATGCCATTGATGAGCGCGGGGCACTTCCTGACTGAGTTCATTTCATCATCCCCAGAAGAAACCATGGCCCTGGGGGAGCGTATCGCCCGGTTCCTGCACCAGGGCAGTATTGTCGCCCTGAGAGGGGGCTTAGGCGCAGGGAAGACCTATCTCACCAAGGGCATTGCCCGGGGGCTTGGGGTATCTGAAGAAGTTACCAGCCCGACCTATACGATTATTTCCGAATATGAGGGGAACCTCCCCTTCTACCATATAGATGCATACCGGCTCCAGGGGGATGACGATTTCAGCGCCCTGGGGGGAGAAGAGATACTCTACGGGGCAGGGGTTTCGGTTATTGAATGGAGTGAACGGATTTCCATCCCTGAGTATGCCATTATCGTTGAACTCGAAATACGAGAATCGAATCACCGTAAAATACTCATCAGGAACCTTGAGCGGTGAACATACTGGCCCTCGATACGGCAACAACGCTTTTATCCGTTGCCCTTGGCACGGGAAACGGGACTTTCTCCTTTGAAATAGACGCGGGACAACGACATTCGGAACTCCTCATGGATGTAACGGAGCAGGTTATAAAAATCGCCGGTCTACACCCAGGGGATATTGAGCTCGTTGCGTGCATGAAAGGCCCCGGTTCGTTTACAGGGCTGCGGATCGGTTTTGCAGCAGCCAAGGGGCTGGCCCTCTCCCTGGGAATTCCCATGCTTGCCATCCCCACCCTGGATTGTATCGCTGCATCGTACCGGACCTGGCCCGGTATCGTCCTCCCCGTCATTGATGCCAAGAAGCACCGCTATTTTATCGCCCTGTACCGGAGAAACGAACGGCTCTCGCCGTTTATGGACGCCGACCCCCTGACCATAGCCGATACAATAGCCGCAAACATGAGGGATGATCCACTGTTCCTCACCGGTCCCGACGCGCATATACTGCTGCCGGAGCTGTGTCCCCTTGTTCCGGTCAAACGGCTTTACCTGGATCCGCTCCGGCGAAAAGGCCGGGGAATCGAGCTGTTGACTATAGCAAAAAACACTAACCTGGCAAATCATAGTCAGGATATCTTTTCCGGCCCTGAGTATTTACGGCAAAGTGACGCGGAACTCAGCTTCTCAAACCGTAGGCCTGATAAAAATTCCCCTCAATGAGGGTTTCAAGCGCTTCCGCCTTTCCCCCCCCCTTCCTTAAACAGGCGGCTCCCTGGAGGAGCACCGGCAGATCCCCCCAGCGGGAAAAAGGAGCGCCCCGGAGGGGCTGATAGGGGGCGTCGGTTTCCAGGAGCAGCCTCTCAGCCGGAAGCTGTGCCCAGGAACGCATAGCCTCCTTGTGGTTGAGCAGGAGCGGTGCGCCAAAGGAGAAGTAGGCCTTGATTCCACGGCGCAGCAGTGCTTCCCCTTCTCCCAGGGTCCCGGACCAGGAATGGAAGATCACTGCCGGGAGTCTTTTTAAGGCCCTGGTATGCGCAAAGACCTTGTGCATGGCCCGGCGTATATGGAGGACCAGCGGTAGTCCCTGCTCCAGGGCTAAACTTACATGGGCTGCAAAAAGTTCATCCTGCAGGGCTTCAGTAGCCCGAAACCCTGCATCGTACAGGTCAAACCCCGTTTCCCCAACTGCGTCCATCCGATTCCTGAGTAGCGTGAGGAGGGGGCTGAAGAGTTTTTCAGAGTAGGGTTCTGTTGCGGGGAGTTGGGGATGCACGGCAAAGCATAAGATGATAGGCGGGGCGCCGTCTGCTCTGGCTTGAGCGGCGACTTGCTCGTGGTATTCAAACTGCTCCTGGTTCCAGGCGCTGGCAGCACAGGCAACGCCGAGGGCGCGCCGCTCTGCTTCAGCCTCTGGGAGGCGGGTGCGGAGATCCGAAGGGTGGCAATGGGCGTCGGTGAGCATGGGTTAGTCCTTCAGGAAGTCCCGCAAGGTACGGTGAGTGCTCCGGTCATGGGCATCCCGGATATCGACCGGTAATCTGACAGTTTCGTTGCCATAGGAATCACAGCGACCCGGGGATATATGAAGCTCCCCAAGGGTATGTTCACGGATGGCCCTGACATAATCATGGATGGTGTTCAGTTTCTTATCCAGATACACCCCGAAGACCTCATCAGTTTCAAGCAGTTCCGCATCATGGATATCCGAACCGGCGCTTATTGGCAGTCCCAGCCGCCTGGCGTAACGCAGGGCCAGGGCATCATAGGATTGTTCATGGTTACCAGCATTGGCAACCTCCACAGCATCGACACAGCCAGTGGATAAATGGATACAGGTGATGTAATAGTGCTGCCTGAAGGGGTGGGCCTGGACCACACAGCCGCCGTATTGCCGGACAGAGCGGTACTGGTCAAGGCGAGTCCAGGAAGCCGCTTCCGGGTGCTGCAAAAGCCATGCCTTATCAAGGCCATACACCAGGTAATCATCACCATCAAAGGTCTCTTCCCATCCAAAAAACACATCCAGCCCCTGTTTCTCCCCTTCCTCCCGTGCATCCTCATACCCCTGACAGAAACGGTTTACCCATTCCCGCCAGGGCAGGTTCCGGGGTAGTGAGGAATTACCATTATAGAAGTGATCCGTTACGATGATGCCCGTGTATCCCAGGTCCAGGTATCCCCTGATATAGTCCCGTCCCCGGGAGTAGGCACAAGCGCTTGCCTGGACCGTATGCAGATGAGTTTCGTATAAGTATGGAGTTACCATTTCAACTCCCATAGGGAGCCTGTCCATTGGTATTGATTTTCTTAATGGGTGTATTCCTCTATATTAGTAGTATTTGTCAATTCCCTTTGCCGGTTTATGCCCGTGCTTCCATCGCAGCATACTCCGCATCTTTCCGTTCTTTCAATGATTTTACCAGATTGTACACGATTTTGCGATCCATTTCATCAAGCTCTTCAAGGAATTTCAGGATGGCGCGGGTATCCGGGGCAAAAGCCTTGTCCAGGTGGCTATCATGGCCGATAACCAGGTTTTCCACAGTAACTCCCAGAACCTGGGCAATACTGACCGCAGCGTCGGCTGGAGGAATGGAACCATTTTCCCGCAGATAGTTATCAATGGTTCGTTTATTGATGCCTGAATGAACGGCCAACTCTTTGACCAGCATATTTTTATAAGCCAATTGGGCCTTCAAATTCTCCTTAAATCCCATGATTTTCATAATACTTAGAAAATGGTAATCTATAGGCTTGACATTTGTTATATATTGGTTATATTGGTAGTATGTGCATAATAAAACTTATAATTGAGTAAAGTTATGTACAATGGGGTTAGGCGGGAATGGCTTAGTGGTCAAGGGCCGGTCTAACCATATTCCTGAATGAACTATTCCAGATTAAGGAGTGGGATGATGAAAAAGAAGGGATTTTTGACGGGAATACTCAGCCTGGCGCTGGTATTCGGGATGGCGCTGTTTGTCGGATGTCCGGCGGATGATGATGATGGCGGTGGTGGCGGTGGCGGCAGCAACCCATTGCTGGGGACATGGGTGGATGTCAAACCCACAGTGGGAGTGGCGAACGAAACAATAATATTCACCGATGAGGCTGGGTCTCTTGCGGGTACTAAAAAGGCGTATTACAGTACGAACTTAACAAAAGAGAACAATCCTGTATCGGCTACCAACGAAATACCGGTGAATGGTGTTATGTATCCATCTACGCAAACGGGTGATAGCTTAACCCTAACCGGATATACTCCTGCCGCTGGAGCTACTCCGGCTGCTGATGTGAATTTTACAAGAATTTTACCGGGCAGCAGCAGGATTGGCGTTTGGTATAGTAGTAGTGTTGCTAGTGGCAATGCTCGGTATACGCTCCTCATAATAAGGTCAAATGGTGAGGTATATCGCAGTGTTGGTAGTGCTAATTGGGGAATCGAATCGTATATTCTGAGCTCTGATGCTGCTGGCACGTATATAAAATGGGGTAATGGTGCCCCTGCGTCATATACCAAGGATGGTACTGATTTATCCATTCGGATGCCGACAGGAGGAGGTGCTGTTTCTTTGGTATCAAGTACCTTTTAACCTATCATTCATATAAGGTGATTGGCAGCCTTATAT
>JAITNU010000018.1 GCA_031290325.1 Treponema sp. | reverse complement strand
TGGCCTTGTAGCCTTGGGATCTGTAATCCGTTTAATTTTGCTTTTTACTACTCCAAAAGATAAGGCGCAGTCTAAAGGCGCTATGGGTACCCACAAGATTTAGCATGGCGCCTTTTTTGTGGGGCGAGGGCGACAACAAGGGTGATAAAAAAAGCCTAAATTGACAATCATGCGAAATTTTTACTTGCTAATCAAAAAATGTAAAAAAACTTGACAGGAGCAAATTCCGGTGCTACCATCTGTTTAGGCTGTTGTATACAACAGAAAAAAGAGATGCAGATGAAAGCGATTGTTATAGAAAAACCGGGGCATCCATTCTGGAAAAACCGGTTGTACGCCGGGGGTGAAGCGTTGCTTAAGAAGTGGGGTGCGGGGCCTGAGCGCCTACCGGGGCTTGTATGTATCCGCAGGTGCCGGGGCACGAGTTTTCCGCGGAAATCATTGTAATTGAACCGAAAGGGGCTTGAAAAGGGAATGGTGGTAGCCGGGAACCCTTATTTTAACTGCGGAACCTGGTATTCCTGTCGCACTGGCGGCGAAACTGCAGGGCGCTCAGGTCTGGATCAGATCATCACCAATACATACGCCTTTACCAACGTGGCCCAGGCTTTTGCGGACTTTGACAAAAACGCGGCTGAGATGCTCAAGGTTATCCTTGAGTTTTAAAGGTGAAGATGCGGTTCCAAAATCGGACATGGTGGAACCGGCTCTTAATTATTTTTCGAGGAGGCTTTTATGATAAAGCGAAAACTGTTGATTGTTCTCACCGCGCTTATTGCGGCAGGGACCTTGTTTGCCGGTGGTTCAAAAGACCCGGCAGGTCAAAGCACAGCGGTCAAACCGGTGGTAATCCAGATTGGGTATGAAAACAACCCTGGAGAACCGGTTGACCTGGGGATTCACCGGTGGGCGGAGCTGGTTGAACAACGCTCAAAGGGCACGATGAAGATTGAGATTTTCCCCTCCAGCCAGTTGGGGAACAAAAACGCCCTGATTGACCAGATGCTGGCCGGCATGAATGTGATTACCCTGGCGGACGGCGCTTTCTACGCTGACCGGGGCGTTCCGGATCTGGGGATCTGTTTTGCCCCCTATCTGTTTGGAAGCTGGGACGAAGCGTGGCAGCTCATCAAGAGCGACTGGTGGAAAGGCCAGATGGGACTGCTTGAACAGAAGGGGCTTAAGATCCTTACCGCCAACTGGATTTACGGCGAGCGGCATACCATTACCAAGCGGCCTGTCCGCGAGGTAAGCAACTTTGCGGGTCTCAAGATACGGGTACCCAACAATGTGATTCAGGTAAAAGGAATGGAAATAATGGGCGCTACCCCCACCCCGATGCCCTTGGGGGAGGTGTATACTGCCCTGCAACAGGGAGTAATCGACGGCATGGAGAATCCACTGACCACGATTTACGGTAACAAAACCCAGGAAGTCGCTAAATACCTGACCCTGGACGGTCATGTCAAAAACTTTACCACCTGGGTATGCGGCACCCAGTTCTTCAACAGCCTTACGGCGGAACAGCAGCAGATTCTGGTGGATTGCGGCAACGAGGCCGGAATTTACAACAACCAGCTTCAGAATCAACAGTCGGAAGAAACCCTTACCAAATTGAAGGCCGAAGGCGTGGAAGTCATCACCGTGGATATAGGGGCTTTCCAGGAGCAGGCGAAAGGCTTTTACGACATACCAGAAATCAAGGCCATGTTTTCGCCTGGTCTGTATGATACCGTTTCCAACGCCAAGGCGGTCAACTAGGGAGGCCTTATGAATAACAAGCCGGTTGATATACTGAAAAATCTTGACGTGCTCATCGCCGGGAGCGCCCTTTCAGCATTGATTGTGGTAACCTTTCTCGGCGTAGGTATGCGGTATTTTATCGGCCGGCCCATTATTTGGGGAGAGGAATTCCAGTTGGTCTGTATCATCGTTGTCGTGTTCTTCGGAGCAGGGGCGGGGTTCAGGTTTGGCAGCCATGTGGCCATTGACATTGTAGTGGAACGGTTCCCCCAGGGTGTACAGAAGGCGGCGGAAGTAATTATTTACCTTATTTCCGTGATCATCCTCGGGTATTTTACGCTGCAAAGTGCGCGCCTGGTACAGCAGATGTATACCACAGAGCGCACCACGGATATTCTGGATATTCCCTACTGTTTTATTTATGCCGCGTTTCCCATCGGTTGTGTATTGATGATTATCAATTATTCGGTATCAGTATACAAGAAATTACAGAATCGGAGGGAAGGCGCATGACATCATCCCTGGTTATCATTGCCGCATTGATCATGCTGGTATTGCTTTTTATGAAGGTGCCGGTATTTATTTCGGTTCTTGCCGGTTCCTTTGTCTATTTTATATGCAGCCCCAATCTGCCGGCCCAGATTATGGCCCAGCGGGTTCTCGCCGGTGTTGAAAGTATTCCCCTCCTCGCTATTCCTTTCTTTGTGTGTTCCGGGGTCATTATGAATTATTCGGGGGTTACCCGCCGGGTAATGCGTTTTTGTGAAGTGCTGGTCAGAAAAGTTCCCGGCGGGCTTGCCCAGGTGAACGTGCTCCTTTCTACCCTGATGGGAGGGCTTTCGGGTTCCAATCTGGCTGATGCGGCAATGGAAGCGAAAATGCTGGTGCCTGAAATGGAAAAGAAGGGATTTTCCCGGGAATTTTCCTCGGTAGTTACTGCGGTTTCCGCCATGATTACGCCGCTTATTCCCCCGGGAATTGCCATGATCATCTACGGTTCCATTGCCAACGTATCTATCGGTAAACTCTTTGCGGCAGGTATCGGCCCCGGCCTGCTTCTCTGCTTCGCCATGATGATCATGGTAGGAAGTATCTCGGTTAAACGGCGCTATACCAACGAAATGTCCGAGACCATTTCCCTGGGCAAGGCGTTCAAAGAGGCGGTGTGGCCCCTGCTCCTGCCGGTTGTGATTATCGGTGGTATCAGGCTCGGCATCTTTACCCCCACGGAAGCGGGTGCAGTGGCAATCATCTATGCCGTGGTTCTTTCACTTATCTACCGGGAATTCAGTTTTAAAAATCTCTTTCAGGCTATAAAAGAAACGGTTGCCACTACAGCGTCGATTATGATGATCGTCGGGGCGGCGTCCGCCTTCGCGTGGATTCTTACCCGGGAGCGTATACCCCAGCAGTTGACCGACTTTATGGTTGCTTCTATTTCCAACAAGTATATTTTTCTGCTCTTTGTCAACGTATTCCTGATTCTTGTAGGGATGTTTATCGAGGGAAACGCCAGCATGATCGTGCTGGTACCCCTTCTGGTGCCGGTTGCCCGCGCCTTTGGCATTGACGACATTCAGTTCGCCATGATGTTTATCTTTAACAACGCCATCGGCGCCATTTCGCCGCCTATGGGAACCCTGATGTTTGTTACCTGCGGCATTACCCGGTGCAGAATCGCCGCGTTTATCAAGGAAGCCCTTCCGTTTTATATCCTGCTCCTGGTGTGTCTCGCACTGCTTACGTTTGTACCGTTCTTCTCCCTTGGAATGGTCAACTTGATTTATTAATGTATATAAAAGGATCTCAACATTGAAATCAATTATTGAAGTGGTAAAGACGGTAAAACGTCCGGAAAAAATTCTGCAATTTGGAGAAGGTAATTTTTTACGCGCATTTGTTGACTGGCAGATTGACCTTGTTAATGAAAAAACAGCTTTTAACGGAAACGTCGTGGTCGTACAGCCGCTTGAACAGGGCTTGTCAGATATGATAAACAGTCAAAACGGCTTATATACAACGGTACTGCGGGGCGTAGAGGACGGCAAAATAACAGAAGAATTCCGTACCATCACTTCAATCAGCCGTTGTCTTAACCCATATATGCAGTACGACGATTATATCAAATGCGCCGAAAATCCCGATCTGCGTTTTGTTATTTCCAATACGACGGAAGCAGGTATCTCTTACGGCGCAGGGGATACACGTGCCGACAAGCCGCAACGATCGTTTCCGGGTAAAGTAACCGCGTTCCTGTACCGCCGCTTTGCATATTTTAAGGGGGATGAAACCAAGGCCCTGGTGTTTATTCCCTGTGAGCTAATTGAAAAAAACAGTGATAAACTCAAGGAGCTTGTCGAATGTTATGCCGCCGAATGGAATCTCGGCAGCGCGTTTGGCAAATGGCTTGAGACCTGCGATTTTTGCAACAGCCTGGTGGATCGTATTGTCCCTGGTTATCCCAAAGAAGAAGCCGAAGCCTTGTGTCAAAAGATCGGTTACGCAGACAATCTGCTTGACGCCGCCGAAATTTTTCACCTCTGGGTCATTGAAACCCGCAGAGACTACCGTGCCGAACTGCCTTTTGTCCAAGCGGGGCTTAACGTAATCTGGACTGATGATATGAGTTTTTACCGCACCCGAAAGGTACGTATTTTAAACGGCGCCCATACCCTGAGCGTTCCAGCGGCCTTTCTGTACGGACTTGATACGGTAGAAGCATGTATCAAAGACCCGACCATCGCCGGCCTTATGAAGCAAGGCATCTTTGAAGAAATTATCCCGTCGATGGACGGAAACACCGGAGAATTGACCCAATATGCACAGGATGTGCTTGAACGTTTTGCCAATCCGTATATCCGGCATTTGTTACTTTCGATTACACTCAATTCCATATCAAAATATAAAACCCGTGTACTGCCATCGCTGCTTGATTATCAAAAAAAGAAGGGCAAACTACCCCGGACAATAACATTTTCGTTTGCGGCGCTTATCGCCTTTTACAACGGTAAAAATCTTGCCAACGGCGAACTTTCGGGCACGCGGGAAAACGGGACCTATCCTATAAAAGACGACGAGGATATTCTTGTGCAGTTTGCCAGTATCTACGCCGAAGCGAACGGCAGCGCTCAAACCCCCCCGGGAACCGATGCGGCAAAAAAAATCACCCATGCCGTACTAAGTAACGCCGCTTGGTGGGGACAGGATCTAAGCGCTATCAAGGGTCTTGAAGACACTGTTGCAGAGTATCTTGATGCAATATGGAAAATTGGTATAAAAGGAGTGATTACCGGTAACTATTAAGAAAATTTCCTACAAACCACACGAAAACTACGAACTCGCTGTTCGTGATGGTTTGTTTGCGCCACGAAGCTCGTGGAAGGAGGATAAACTTTTCGAGATGGTGAGGACGTATCCGTCAAATTTATGCGATTCATCATTCACAACGTTCATTTGTTTTTCAAAGTTATTATATTCGGGTTTGAAACCATATTTTATCATTCATTCCGTGATAACCACACGTCCGGGACCCGCTCCCTCCATCTTTTTAAATTTTTTTGAAAAAAAAGCCCTCTTCCCACGTGTGTGGGGGTTGAGGCAAGCAAGTTTATGGCGACGCGCCCTGGACACCCTCCCCTCGTATTCAGCCATTTACGCAAACGCTTTAGCGCAACGCTCCGCTACGAATTTAAGGTACACATCATCTTTCGATTTGCCGTTTAGTGCAAGCATTTCCGGCGCGATGTACCGGCACCGCTCCATAAGCACGTCAAGAGAGCCGGATTCAAGTGTAAGGGGTATATCGTCATTGCTCACGCCCCATCGCTGGGACTCGTCATCCCAGGTCAATAAAATCGTGTATTCGTTCATATTTTTTCCCCTCGATTTCTTCCCCGGTGTCGTTCAGGACGAATTCCACCTTTCACCCTAATCATAGCCTAATTCCACCTGCCCGTCAACGTTTCGGCTGCCCCCACGCACCCGCGGACGGAGACCTTCTGCTCAATCATGAGGCGGAAGCCAAGATTTTCCAGAACCTTAACCACCGTTAAAAACGATGGGTTCCCTTTTGATGAAAAGGATTTATACAGTCCTTCCCTATTTAGGTTGAGCTCCCGCGCCATCATGCCTTTGGAACGGGCGATATGCCCGATGGTTTACAGGAGGATATGGTCCGGCAAACCGGATGCGGGATACAAAATAAGCATAAATTTTTTGGTGTCTTTACGCTTG
This sequence comes from Treponema sp., assembly GCA_031290325.1. Taxonomy (GTDB): domain Bacteria; phylum Spirochaetota; class Spirochaetia; order Treponematales; family Breznakiellaceae; genus JAITNP01. Next base: position 338 of record JAITNU010000018.1, on the reverse strand, counting down.
TAGACATAACCTGAAACTCTGGGCATACCTCTCCATAAAAGATAACCGCACGTATGCCATACTTTCAGATCCAAATCTCTTTACATGATTAAGCGGCGAAGAAGACTTGAACTTCCATGCCTCTCGGCACCAGCACCTCAAGCTGGTGCCTCATGATGTTATTTTCCCCTATGACCCTGTATGGCAACGCATTTTATATTATATAACATTTTTAGATTTTACAATAGGTGTTATATTGTCTATATTTTATCATTAATTCCACAATAATCACACGATAACCACACGTTTTTTAAATTTCCTTGAAAAATGGTGCCGCCCCTTTCCACGCCGTCAACGTT
>JAITNU010000222.1 GCA_031290325.1 Treponema sp. | reverse complement strand
ACCGGCTGTAAGTCCACCATGAAGTTCTTGTAGACCTTCCCCATGCGGATCATGCTTGCGGTGCTGATCATGTTAAGGATGAGCTTCTGAGCGGTGCCGCTTTTCATTCGTGTGGAACCGGTAACCACTTCGGGACCCACATCAACATAGAGCCGGTGTTTAGCTAGGGCAAAGGTCTTGGAGTTCCCGTTACAACTGATGGCTCCGGTAACGGCCCCCAGATTGCGGGCGTATTCCAGAGCGCCCAACACATAGGGAGCCTGCCCCGAGGCGGTGATTCCTAGGAGTACGTCCTTGACGCAGAAGTTAAGCCCCTGTAAGTCCGCTACGCCCACATCCGCACGGTCCTCGGCGGATTCGACGGATCGGGTGAGGGCTTCCCTACCCCCGGCGATCAAGCCTTGCACCATATCGGGACTGATCCCGTAGGTAGGGGGACATTCGGAGGCGTCCAGCACTCCCAGCCGACCCGATGTTCCCGCGCCGATGTAGACGAGCCGCCCACCCTGCTTGAAGGCGGCCACGACATCGTCCACCAGGGCGGCGATCTCCGGCAGAATCTGACTCACCGCAGGGGCAACCTTTTGGTCCTCGTTATTGATGATCCTGACGATTTCAAGGGAATTCTTGGTGTCAATATCATTGCTCGCCTCATTCCGCTGTTCCGTGGTATAGGTTTCAAGTTCAAAGCACGCACTGGCGGACACACCGCGCTTCCCTTCAACTAAGTCGATACCATACTGCATCATGCTTTCCTCTTTAACTATCATGTAGAATTACCGCGTTAATCAGCGTATCCCTAGGGGTGCGGATTGTTCAAAACAGTATAGGCGGCTAGAATTGTGATGTCAAGAAATTTTTTTTCATGCCAAGCGCTACTATCGCCTTTATTCGGATAGTTGAAGAAAATTTTTTTTATGATATGGAGTTGACCTGATTTCGGCCCATACGCTCTAGGACAAGGGCCGTATTGAACGCCTCTGGGCCACCCTCTCTGACCGCCTACCCATTTCCTATTTAACCGCGCCTGAAGCCATGCCCTTAATAATATATTTCTGTGAAAATATATAAAAGAGTATTACCGGTATCATGGTCATCATTAAACCCGCCATAGCCATATTCCACATGATGGTGAATTCACCGAAAAACGAATAGGTTGACAACGGAATTGTTCGCAGTCTTTTTGCCGACAATACCAAAGACGGCAACAGGAAATCATTCCATATCCAGATAATATCCAGAATAACAACGGTAACAGTTATGGATTTCAGCATTGGAAACACAATCCGCCAGAAAACCTGCCAGGTATTACACCCATCAATTGTCGCCGCTTCCTCAAGTGATACCGGAATACTCTTGATAAAGCCATGGTACAGAAAAACCGACATGCCAACGCCAAAGCCTATATACATATAAATGAGTCCGCCGCGAGTGTTCAGTATCCGTATTCCGGTAATCTCCTGAATCCAGCCCATGAATTGCATGAGCGGCATCATGATCGCCTGAAAAGGAATGATCATGGTGGCGACAAACAGAAAAAATAGAAACATGCTGAGTTTGTTTGGAACACGGACAAAGCGCCACGCAGTCATAGAGGTCAATACTATGATAAATAAAATGCTGCAAACCGCTATTATTACCGAATTCATAAAGGCGTTTGGAAATTGCATCCGTTCAATCGCTCTCTGGTAATACTGGAAATCAAACGATGACGGCAGTCCCAGTACATTCAAATTCATCTCCGCTCTGTTTTTGAAGGAATTAACCACAACAATATAAAGTGGAGAGAGGAATACTAATGCCAGCAATATCAAGAGAATATTCGCCAGCAGATAATGGTTTTTTTTCATTGCATTTCCACCTCTCTCTTCTTTGTAATGTATGTTTGAAGAACGCTAATGGCCGCGACAAACAGAAAGAATACTATTGCCTTTGACTGGCCATATCCAAAATTGTTCGACTTAAATATTTCCATATAAATATTCATCGCAAACAGTTCTGTTGACATAGACGGCCCGCCATTCGTTAATGACAGATTAACATCGTAAATTTTGAAGGCGTTTGATATGGTCAGAAAAAAAGCAATGGTAAAAGAGGGAACAAGCAGGGGCATAACAATTCTTACAAGACGGGTCCGGTAGTTTGCTCCATCAATACTGGCAGCTTCAAGGACGTCAATAGGTATGTTTTGTATACCCGCAATGTAAATAATCATGACATACCCGGACATTCTCCATGCATTCACTATCACTAGGGCGTACATAGCAAAAGCAGGGTCTATGAGCCAGTTAAAAAAAAGTTTTTCCATGCCAGAAATCCGGCCCAGAGCCTTGAACACATCGGTAAAAATAAAATTCCAGATAAATCCCAACAGCAGACCACCGATCAAATGGGGCGCAAAGAACATCGTCCTCGCGAGATTTCCTGTTTTTAGCGGAGCTGTTACAATAATCGCAAGGAAAAGCCCCGCAACATTGGTGATAATGACCGTCATAAGGGTAAAACAGATCGTCAGTCCGCCGGACCTGATAAATCGGGCATCGCCGAACAGTTTTATGTAATTACCAAAACCAACCAGTATTTTCGGATTGAGCGGTATTCCATCCCATGAAAAAAAAGAATAGTAAATACCGATAATAAAAGGAATAATAACCACGGTGAGAAAAACAAACACAGTTGGCCCGGTAAACAAAGCATACCAGCAGGCGTCTTTTCTTTGCTTCGCGTTCACAAAAACGATCTCCCTTGAGGGCGTCTCTTTCAAAACCAATTGAGTTTTGAAAGAGCCCCCATTTTACTTAATTTGCCTGAACCCATGCCTTATCGAGATTTTCAAGAAACTGCTGCCCTGTCATGGCTTTATTAAGGAAGAAATCCTGTGCCGCCGGAACAAGGAAATTGTTCACGATATTGTTAGGCCAATAGTTGTATGTCCACATAAGACTGTTTCCCTTTCTGGTTTCTTCAAGCACAATTTTTGAAATCGGATCCAGATTGTTTCCAACATCAATGGTGCTCATTGCCGGAACGAGGTACAATTTGTTTACGATATATTCCTTGCCAACATCACTGGTAAATAGCCATTCAATGAAATCTTTCCCCGCTTCAATTTCTTCGGGAGTACCCTGCGAGTTTACGGCAAAATAATTCGGTACTCCAACAGCAATTTTCGCGTTACCGGCAAGGGGCATGGGCGCTATACCAATCTCAAAGTCAAGGGGATAATCTTCAAACATCGCCCAGGTCCAGTTGCCCTGGTTGATCATCGCGGTCTTACCTGTGGCAAAATTGGCAATCTGCTGATCATAGGTTGTTTCCATAGGATTCGCGCAGTATTCCTTAATCACCGCCATGTATTCAGCCCACTCCTTAAACGCCGGGGTATCCGCCATTTTGACTTCACCCTTGTTGAGCCGTGCGATAAATCCAAGTGGATCGTCCTGCACCGCAAAAGGATTATTGAGAATATGCCCAATTAACATAAATCCCTTGTCCGATAATTCAAAGGGATCAAGCCCCTGGCTTTTCAGGGCGGCAAGAGTGGCTCTAAACCCTTCAAGATTAGTGATGGTTTCCGGTTGAACCATATTTTTGTTGTACATAAAACCGTAGCCTTCAATTCCGTAAGGGATACCGACCACCTTCCCGTCCACGATCAACTCCATACCTGGATTGATGTTCTTTAGATACGGCTCGCCGCTCATATCCGCCAAATAAGCCTTGAGCTGTTCTGTCTCGACGCCGGTACGGATAGTAAAAATGGTCAGGTCCTGTTTTCCTGTCAGTTTTCCCTGAATCGAAGTGATGTAGCTGTCGCTGGATGCCCCAAGTACCTCGACTTCTACCCCTGTTTCCTTTTCATAGATCTGTGCCAATTCCTCAAACCGGTCGTTTAATTCCGCCTTCCGCTGGTACAGGGTGATTTTTTTCGCCTTGACCGTAGCAGCGGGACCAGCGGGGGCCGCCACCTTCTTGGTACATCCCGCATAGATGAGTGCCGACAAACAGACCACCCCCAGCATCACGACAGAAACTCTTTTGTTCATAGTATCCTCCATAAAATATTTTCCAGATGAGGCTGTTCCAAAACTTCAATTCTGGAACAGCAATCTTAGATTTCAGACAACATCTTGTTGATACCAATGTCAAGGGAGCGTATTGCCAGTTGTGATTCACAAGTGATAATTTCATCCCTAAGAAACACGAGGGAAAATTAGGAAAGGGATTATGAAAGAACCATGGTATTTCGGCATTGATGGCGGGGGAACCCATTCCCGACTAGCCCTGGTCAATCGGCAGGGAGAAGTTCGGGTCCAGGTTACTGGGGGGAGTACCAACATCTACTCCGTTTCCCCGGAACAGGTCTTTGAGAACGTCACGGAACTCTTGGATCGGGGATTGCGGGAAGCATCTCTAGAACGGGAGGACTTGGCGGGGGGCTGTATCGGCAGCGCAGGGCTGGGTCGGAGCGGAGAGGTACGGCTTTTTCGGGACTTCCTCGACATCCTCTTGGGACCGGATTTTCCAGTTACCCTCTGCGGTGATGGTGAAATCCTCCTCTGTGGCGGTCTTGAAGGACTTGAAGGCTATTGCCTGATCGCGGGTACCGGTTCTCTAGCATTGGGCCGGTCGGCGGATGGAAGACTAGTTCGCGCCGGCGGACTGGGCTACCTGCTGGGGGATGAGGGTGCCGCTGCATGGATCGGGAGAACCGCCATCGCCCGGACGCTGCGGAGCGTAGAAAGCCGGGATATTTCCACGGCTATGCTACCTCGGCTTCTCGCCGCCTGTAACCGGGAGGCGGCAACAGATCTGATCGCTTATATCCACAGAGACGCAGGCAAGGCGGAGATCGCGGCCCTGGCTCCGGCTGTTACTGCCGCCGCTCAGGAAGGCGATCCCCTAGCCGTGGACATTCTCCATACCGGAGCGGAGGAACTGGCCCTGCTAGTGCGCTCGGTTATGCAGCAATCCCCTTGGATACAAAACCGTGCCCTAGTCTTAGCCGGAGGGGTCATGGAACACGATCCCATTGTGAGCGGGAAACTGAAAGCATTGCTCGCTAGGGAATTCCCGGAACTGGTCGTAATGCTCCCTCGGAAAACCGCACTGGAGGGGGCCTGCCTCCTGGCCGTCAGCTCTGGCGCAGGTAAGAGGTAAATGAAACTACCCGCTACTTCACAGCCTGTTGCTGCCGCGCCGAACTACGCAGAGTATTGCCGGCAATACTCGCGCCGCTACACCGCGCCGAACTATGCAGAGTATTGCCGGCAATACTAATTCGTGGCAGATGTTTCTGCTTTGCTTTGATCGCCGGTCTGTAGGAAGGCTAGTAAGTCCGTGCCGTGTATCATGTAGTTGCGCCCAATCTTGGTGGCTTTCAGTTTGCCTTGTCGTATCCAAGTACGCAGACCGGCTACCGTGATATTCAGACCAGCG
>JAITNU010000188.1 GCA_031290325.1 Treponema sp. | reverse complement strand
CCTTCAATGAGCCGGTTTTGACGGATTTGCGACTCAAGCTGGGATTGCAGGGTTTGGCTTTGTATATGCATGTCGAACAATTTCATCTGCCTGACATGGAGATAAAAACTCAAATGGTGGGAGATAAAGAAAATAAGCCCAACCATCAACCCTATACTATAAATATTGTCGCCTCGTTCCAAAAGCGGCAGGGCGATCTCGTCAAAACTGGTGAGTACAAAAAACATGGCAATGGGCGGCGTAAGCGTCATAAGCGCGTTGCGCAGGGACATCTCGATTTTGCGGTTTCTCAATATCCGGTAATAAAAAACCGTCCAGCCCAGCACAAAAAGATATTGTAGATTGGACATCATATATCTTTCGAAAGTGAATGGCTTGGGCCACCCGCCGGTAATGTAGCCATAGGCGCACATACGGGTAACGTCGATAATCTGTTCCACCCCTATGTAGAATATCGCGGTAAAAAATGAAGTGCGCCAGTCGCCGTCAAGTAGCGCGAAAAAGAGGATAATAAGGGCCCAGAAAGTCGAGTAGAAGGTAGCGGGGTAAATCCCAAAGATTGAGAGGCCGTTAAAGACATAAAACCTCCAAAAAAAGTACAGCGCCGGAAGGCTCGCCAGGAGGGCTATACGCCTCGCCCTGGTGGGCGGACGGTGCAGTTTGTAAAACAGCACCCACCACCCGGCAATCGTTATCAGTCCCCGTGTAATCTCAAGAAATATATAAAATTGTAATTCGGCCATGGTTATTTTCCTGTAATGCGGTACTTATACATCGCGGCACCTGATAAAGTCATCGTGAATCTTTTTTCTAAAACCCTCGTCTCCCAAGACCTTCAAGGTCAGGGTAACCAGGGCCTCTGCACCGCGGGCCATTGCCTCATGAGCCTGGGATTTCAAAGTCGCTGCCGCGAACTCCACCGTGTGGAGGACCAGCGGTTCGCCGGTAATGGCGATCAAGGGCTGAATTGCCGGACAGCGGTAACTGACGTTGCCCATGTCGGTTGAAGCGAGGGGCGGCGAGACTGCTGAGACCGTCGCCCCCAGGTTTCTCAGAATCGTCGTCATCTCATCCTCAAGGGAACTCACCCGGACCATGCTGGCAAAATCCGCATACCCAGGACGCCAACTGACCTCGCAGTCAAGGGCCATTGCCGCAGCCTTCGCGCACTTGAGGACCATCTCATCCACCAGTTTCAGCTTCTTCATGGAATCAGTGCGAAATTCCAGGCATATCTCCGCATGGGCCGGTATTATATTAGTCGCCTTGCCCCCATCCAGGATGATACCGTTTACATGAATATCCGGGGTAAAACACTCCCGCCGTGCATCAATCAGATCGAGGAACTTCCGGGCTGCGGCAAGGGCGGATCTTCCTTCCCAGGGAGCCGCCACCGCGTGGGCAGGACGGCCGGTAAATTCCATCACGTAACAGCGGAGGCTCAGAGCATCCATGTTCGGCTGACAAACACCGCCCCCTATGCTATGCATCATCATTGCCACTGCCATATCATCAAAGACGCCGTGCCCGGCCATCCCGATTTTCGCCCCCTTTTCCTCTTCTGCCGGGGTACCGATCACCGAGACCCTTCCCTTGAAGTGCTCCCTGAGTTCCATCAGGGCCAATCCTGCCAGTACGGACAGGGAACCGTGCAGGTTGTGACCGCACCCGTGCCCAATGTCCGGCAGGGCATCGTATTCGACGAGGATCCCGGCATGTGGACCGTCACCGTTGTCAAGGCGGGCACAAAAGGCCGTATCGTATCCCTGATAGGGATATTCAACCTCAAACCCTGCGGTTTTCAGCAGCTCCACGATCTTGCGACTTGACTCAAACTCTTCGTTTGACAACTCAGGATGGGCGGCAAGGTCATCACTCAAAGCTTTTGCCTGGTTGAAATGCTTACTCACCCCATTCCGTATACGTTGCGAGATTTCCTGTTCCATACTTACTCCCCCGGATTACCTTGATAGTACCTCTAATTTCTAGTCCGAATCAGAATAAAATACCATAATGTTCTTGTCAAGTCTGCAGATTCAACCCCTCTAAGCATCCACCAAATGCTACCTTTGGAGGACCGCCTGGTGCCCTGGATTCCACTACCCAGAATACATAAAAAAACTTCAGATTTAAAGGCCGCTTCTCTTTTGACCGATATAGTCTTTAAGAAGGGAGACGGTAAGTGATTAGAGGATGGTATACCGGCGCCAGCGGGATGCGGGCGCAGCAATGGCGGCTGGATGCACTGGCAAATAATCTTGCAAATGTGAATACCGACGGGTACAAGAAGGATGTAACTTCCTTTAAGGCGTTCCCGGAACTCCTCCTGCGGCGGGTGGATGATGACGGCGTGTATCAGCACCCCTTTGGCTCCGGGGATGTGGCGCCGATGATCGGAAAACTCGGTACTGGGGTGGAGCTGAATGAGCTTTTTACCGAGTTTGAACAGGGAGCCTTGAAGGAAACCCAGAGCGATTTTGATATTGCCCTGGATGGGAAAGGCTTTTTTGCAGTGGCCACTCCCTGGGGCGAGCGGTATACCCGGAATGGTTCCTTTCAGCTTGGAAAAGAGGGCTACCTTGAAACCAAGGAAGGCTATCCGGTGCTGGGGGAAGAGGGACCTATCCAGGTGAAGGCCAACAACTTTCAGATTGATAAGAACGGCCAGATCTGGATTAACGCCGCATACGCCGATGATCCTGAGCACCTGGTTTCCCGGGAAAACAACACCTGGGAAGATACCACCCTCCTGGATACTCTGAAAATCGTTGACTTTGATGTGGACCGGTACCTGCAGAAACAAGGCTCCAGCCTGTACCGTTCCACCGATGTTTCCGGGGCTGCTCACATCATCGAAAACCGGCCGCGGGTGGTGCAGGGCTTTAACGAGGCGGCCAATGTTGATCCGGTTCTTGAAATGGTCCAGATGATCGAAGTGAACCGGGCCTATGAGGCCAATCAAAAGGTGATTCAAACGAGTGATTCCATGCTGGGTACCCTGATCAATCAGGTTGCCAAAGTTTAGTTGATGAGAGGGGGACTATATGGTACGAAGTTTATGGACCGGTGCTTCCGGGATGATAGGACAGCAGTCCAATATTGATACGATTTCCAATAACCTGGCGAATGTGAACACCGTCGGGTATAAGAAGATGCGGGCGGATTTTGAGGATCTGCTCTATCAAACCGTGAAAACCGCGGGAACACCTGCCACTGAGGACTCGGTAGTGCCTGTGGGGGTGCAGATGGGCCACGGGGTCAGACTCGCCGATACCCAGCGCATGTTTACCCAGGGGGCGCCTCAGAACACTGAAAACGTAACGGATATGGCCATTGTGGGAGAGGGCTTCTTCCGCATCCAGATGTATGACGGCAGTTTAGCCTATACCCGGAACGGCGGTTTTGAGGTGGATTCTGATGGGCGGATGGTAACTGCCAACGGCTATTGGCTGCTCCCGGACATTGTCATGCCCGAACACTTCCTTCCCCAGAGTATCAACGTGTCCAAAGACGGACGGGTTACGGTGATGGTCCCGGAAATCAATGCCAATGATCCGATTCAGGTGGGGCAGATCGAGCTGTACCGCTTCCCGAATCCTGTGGGCCTTACTGCAGTGGGGGAGAATCTCTACAAGATCACCGAAGCCTCAGGGGAGCCTATCCCCGGCAGGCCCGGTTTTGAGGGGATGGGGCAGATTTACCACAAATTCCTGGAGATGTCCAATGTTTCGGTGGTTCGGGAAATGGTGGATCTCATCGTGGCCCAGCGGGCCTATGAGTTCAATTCCAAGACCATACAAACCAGTGACAGCATGCTCGGTACTGCCACGAGTTTGAAGCGGTAGGGAACGTGAAATGGCTGTAGAAACCACTGGTGCTTTGTATCTTGATACTGTGCGGTTTACCCCTTCTGCTCTGGGAAACCGCATAAAACCTCCTGCTGCCGGAACCGGTACAGGCTTTGACCGCCTGCTTGAAAAGGCGTCCTCTGAGCCTGGCTCACCCCAGAAGCGGGTGATCGACAAAACCGATAAGCTCTATGAACAATGCCAGGCCCTGGAAAGCTTTCTCGTGAAGACCCTCCTCACCAGTATGCGTAACACGGTCCAGAAATCGGAATTGCTGGACGGTGGTTTTGCAGGGGACATGTACGAGGATATGCTCTACGACGAATACGCCCAGGACTTCACCAAAAACGCCCATTTTGGGCTTGCGGAATTGGCGTACCTGGAACTCACGAACCAGTCTTTTTAATTAGAATGGTGGGTCTGGGAGGCCTCCGGCCTCCCGGCGGGGGTCTGGGGGCAGCGCCCCCTGGTAGTAAACCTCATGAACGCAGTAACAAGAGGGATTCAGGGGGAATAAAGAGCTGTTTTGGTATTTCCTGAAACATATATTTGCTGTATTTCCACCAGATTGCTCCGCGTTCCTCCTGAGTCCGGGCATCTGCGTTGGTAAAAAGCAGGACCTGTTCAAAGGGTTCCTCAGAGTGGCGGGTAATGGCTATACGGACGCGGTTGTATGCATCCGGCCCAGTTTCCCACACCGCTTGCAAGTCATGGGCGCGGATGCCCACATGGGTGATGTCGTCTTCTATAGTGAGGGCGGTGCAGAGGGAAAGGCCCCAGTCCAGGGCGAAGAGTTCCCGTTCCCCGGTCCGTTTAATCCGGGAGATGTTCTTACATCCGGTGATCCGGGCCACAGGTATGGAACCGGGGTTTTGAAACAGCCCCTTGGTTTTCCCCTTTTTGAGGACCCTCCCTGCGTCCATCACTAAAAGTTCCCCACAGAGTTTGTAGGCTTCGTCCCGGCTGTGGGTAACCATGATCACATCATTGCGGGATTCCAGGAGTTCCAGCAGTTGGAGCTGCATCTGTTCCCGGA
>JAITNU010000138.1 GCA_031290325.1 Treponema sp. | reverse complement strand
GATTTTAGCTATTTTACGGGGTTTTGGGAAAGGTTCAATATATAGCACATTTATTTTTCTTTGTCTATAGAAATACGGAAAAAAATAAAAAAATAAAAATTTATCTTCTGGGACTGCCGCCGGTGCAGGAAAAAAGTTTCCGTATCCTCAATGTACAGGACCTTGTCTGTCAGGATGTGTCGGTACAGGAACCACGGGAACCGTTCATCTACCGGTGATCGAACGCTTTTTTTCGACATAATGGGACAGAGTGTACAATATCAGCGCTAAGGCTGAGGGGATGCCCAGGAGTGCTGTGGCAGGAAGCGCACCCAGTCCCTGGAGACCCAAGCCGATATGTTCGGCCAGGGTAAATACCAGCGCGGCGGCGGCGCTGCCCCATACCCGGCGGAAACCCAGGTACACTGCGGCGAGGGCTATCCAGCCCCGGCCTGCTACCCCGCCGGGGGTATAGGCTCCTACCCTGAAGGTCAGGGCTGCACCGGCTAAGGCGGCGAGCAAAGCGGCGATGGCCCAGGCGCCTTCCCGGTACCAGCCGGGATGGATGCCCCGTTCTGCCGCAGCCGCTGGGGAAAGCCCGGTTGCCCGCAGGCGCAGGCCCAGGCGGGTTCTTCCGATGATGAAGGCCCCGATTATGGTACAGACCCAGGCAGTGTAGACAAAGGGACTGCGCCCTGAAAGGATAGTCCCCACCACGGGTATCCCTTCAATCAGGGGAAAGTGCAGCGGGCCAGGTAGGGTCATGCCGGGATTCCGTAAAACCCCCTTGGTCCCGAACCAAGCAGTTGAAAGGGAATCGGTGATACCCCCGGCAGCGAGATTGAGGGCGAGTCCTGTGATAAAGGGATTTGCCCCGGTGCGCCGGACAAAACGGGCCAAGGTCCAGCCGGTAAGGGCCGCGCACAGGGCGGTGATACCACAGCCCCAGAAAACCGAGCCGGTTCGGGCGGCGATAATCCAGGCAAAGAAGGATCCCAGGGTCATAAAGCCCTCGATGAATACCCCCAGGGTCCCGGCTAGTTCTGTAAAGAGCGCCCCCAGAGATGCCAGCATGAGGGGAGCGGCGGCGGTCAAAAGGTCCTGGATCATACCTGTACCTTCATGGGCTTGTCTCCGGTGTTCGCTCCTCTGGAATGTTCTGCCTGAATCCGTCCTTTCCGGCGGCGGATACCCCAGGGCTTCAGCATCAGGGGGCCTGCGAAATTCACCGTTGCCAGTATGAGCACCACCGCTTGTATAAACGCTGAGGTTTCAAAGTTCAGTCCTGTGCCAAGGAGGGCTGAATCGGAGCCTGCCTTGAGTGCGCCGTAGACCAGGGCCGCCGGGAACAGGGCCAGGGGCCGGTTCCGGGCAATGAGGGCCACGGCAATGGCGTTCCAGCCAAGTCCTCCGGGAAAGCCGAGATGGCAGCGTCCGTACGTACCGGCCACGGCAAAGAACCCCGCCAGGCCCCCCAAGGCCCCTGATGCGGTAAGGGCCGGAACCCAGCAGCCTGCAGGATCGATACCCCCATAACGGGCAAAGGCCGGGGCTGCACCGGCGATTCTGAACCGGTATCCCCATAGGGTCCGGTTGATAAAGAGGTATCCTCCGGCTACTAAGACCAGGGCGAACAGGAAGGAGATGGAAAGGTTCGACGGCGGCAAGAGCCGGGGGAGGAGCTGGGGAAAAGGGGCCATGGCCAAAAGATTCCCCGAATGGTCCCGGAGGGGACCTGAGATGAGATAGTCCGCCAGGGGAGACAAGGCTGCGGAGAGGAGAAAAGAGGTGATGATCTCATTCGCCCCGGACCACTTCTTGAGGATCCCCGTCAAGGCTCCCAGGGCGCCTCCGGTGCAGAGGGCCGCAAGCCCTGCAACACCGAGGATCCCGACAGCGCCCCCCTTTGGTCCCCAGAGCAGTACCACCGACGCGGCCAGGCCCCCCAGGTATATCTGACCTTCCCCGCCCAGATTGAAACATCCCCCCCGAAAGGCGATGACCACCCCCAGAGACGCGGTCAGGAGCAGGCCGATACTGTCCAGAGTATTCCCCAGAAACCAGGGACTACTCCAGGGACCAATGAAAAAGGCCCGGATGGTTTTTACCGGAACCGGCGCATTCACCACGATGAGGATCATGGTCAAAAGAATCGCCGTGCCCACCGTAATGACCGCTCCGAAAACAGGTCCTGAGATAATAGTAAGTACCTTCATGGTATGCCAACGCTTCTTATGCTTCATTCCTCACTCCCAATCATTGCCTGCCCTATGCGTTCCTTATAGTCCTTGATGCTCGCAGCGTTCCGGGAGGCATTGAGGGGAATACGGGCGGAAAAGGTCCCGTTCCGAAGGACCAGAATTTCATCAGAAACCGATACTAGTTCATCCACATCAGTGGAAAAGAGGAGTACCGACCTCCCCCCGTTGACGTAAGCGCGCAGCTTTCCGGCGAGCCGGTCCCGGCCCAGCCGGTCCAGGCCCCAGCCTGGTTCCGCCAATACCAGGAGAGCGGCGTTTTCCGCAAATTCCCGGGCCAGGATAATGCGCTGGAGCATGCCACCGGAAAATGAATCTCCCCGCGCCTGGGGAGAACGGGAAACCCCGGCCTGCTCCATGACGAGGCTGATGTGGGCATCCAGAAGGCGGCGATCCATGATGCCAAGCTTCCCCAGAAGTCCCTTCCGGGAGTGCTGGTGGATGATGATGCTGTCCCGGAGGGGCAGGGAAACTGCCAGGGCATTGCCAGTTCTGTCGGCGCTGAGGTAGGCCCCGCCTGACTCACGGAATGCCCTGATCCCTTTTCCGGTCAGATTCTGGCCATTCAGGAAGATGCTTCCCGCAGAGGGCCGCAGGAACCCCGTAACCGCGTGTTCCAGGGTTTCAAGGCCGCTGTCCCGGACCCCGGCAATACCCATAATCGTGCCGGGAAAGAGTTCGAGATCGATCCCCCGTACAAAGGGCTTCCCCGGCAGTTCCACCGAGAGGTTCCGAATCGAGAACACCGCGTTCACCAATACGGGATTGGGTTTCTGTGCCCTGAACTGCAGACCTGTATCCGGCCTCCCGCTCCTCAGATCAGGGGGCATCCCCGCAGGTTCGTCTATCCCGAACATGAGGTCCCGCACGGCTTCACCGTTCAGGGAATCTGCAGGCCGCGCTGCTACGGTGCTTCCTTTCCGCAACACCGTGACCCGGTCCGCAAGGGCCAGGGTTTCCTCCAGTTTATGGGAGATGAGAACCACCCCTTTGCCTTCAGCCTTGAGCATTTTGAAGAGGCCAAAGAGTCCCTCGGTTTCACCGGGGGTCAGGACTGCGGTCGGCTCATCGAAGATGAGGTACCGGGTGTTCCTGAAGAGCAGGGCAAGTACCGCAGCCTTCTGACGCTGACTTACGGTGAGGGACCCCGTATCATAGTCCACGGATAGATTGAAGCCCCAGCGTTCCGAAAGGGCACGGACCCGGTTCCGGGCAAGCCGGGGGTGCAGGAGCAGACGTGAACCAGGCTCCGCCCCGAGAATACAGTCTTCCCAGACTTTGAAGCCTGGGGTTAGATTCGGATGCTGGCGGACCATGCCGATCCCGGCGATGAGTGCATCTGCCGGTGCGGCAAAGCGGCGTTCCCGCTGGTCAACCAGTACCTGCCCTGCAGTAGGTACAACATAGCCTGCCATAATGTGCATGAGGGTGGATTTTCCCGCCCCGTTTTCTCCCAGCAAGGCGTGGATCTCCCCGGGGTGAAGTTCAAAATCCCCCTGCTCCAGGGCATACACGCCGTTCCCAGGGAAATACTTCCGTATGCCCCTCAAGGTTATCATCAGCGGCTATTCACCTAAATCCAAGGCCCCGGAACGGAGTCGAGCGGTTAAGGCCGCCTGTTTTTCCCTGGCCCCAGGGCTTACAGAAGCACGATAATCAGGATCATCCTCCACAAAATCAACATACCCTGCGGCGACTCCTGCAATATCCGCCTGGCCAAAGGGCAGTCTCCCCTCCAGAAAGGCTTTTGTCTTTTCATAAGCCGCCTTGTCCTGGTGCAGAATGGAACTTCCCACCACCGTACCGGGACGTATCCCATAGCCATTAATATCGAACCAAACCACCTTGGCCCCCGCTTCGGCAGCGGCCTGGACCACCCCTTCGTTGGCGCCACCGGCAATACAGAGGATCACCCCTGCGCCGTCCCGTATCATGGCCGCAGCAAGTTCCGCCCCTTTGCCTGCGTCAAACCAATTCCCCACCACCCGGAAATCCACGGTCATATCCGGGTTCACCTCACGGGCGCCTGCAAGGTAGCCCGGCAGGATCACGCCATTCATGGCGGGGTATTCCTGACCTGCCACCAGGCCGATGCGGGGGGTATCCTGGGCAACCAGGGCTGCAATATGTCCCGCCATGTACGCCTGTTCCCGCTGGTTATAGCGCATAGTGTAGATCCGGGGATTCCCGGCAAGCTCACCGTCGAGGAGGAGGAACTGTTGTTGCGGGAATTTGGCGGATACGGCGGAGGCGATGGCCGGCAGCGAGGGGTTGGAGGACACGATAAGATCGTACTGCCCTGACGCGGCAAGGGTGGTGATCCGAGGCTCCCACTCAGCCTGGTTAAAACCGCCCTCAATGACCGTAACTTCCACGCCAGATTTTTCCGCCGCCGCCTGGCGCACTCCGGCGGCCAGCATATCATAGATAGGACTTCCCGACATGACCCCGGGAATGAACACGGCAATAGCGGTGGTTGCTGCCCTATCCACCGGGACCTTCTGCCGCTCCCCGCCTGCAAAGGCAAAGCCCCCCAGGACGCAGATCATACCGATACACACTGCCCTGAACGGCCAACACCGTTCCCTCATCTGTTTCATACAAAGCTCCCGTTCTTATGTATTCCGGGAACAAAAAAGCCCCGGATAGATTATCCAGGGTCATACATGGGAGAGTCCAAACTTCCGGTACTAACGATTTACATAAGAACCCGCGAAAGCTCAATTTTCTTCCATCCGGACTATACCGTCGGCACCGGAATTACACCGGTTCAGTTTAGGGCCTCCTTGTGAGGGCCTAAAGTCGCGGGCTATACCGCCGGTTGGGATTTGTATCACACGCACCCGACCCTGAAAATCTTTACCTGTAATATACTCCCTTTAGGATGTTAGGTCAATACCTGCCCGCTTCCCATTGCTGAGGGTTTTGGGTTATTGCCTTTTTTATATTTTGTAAGCATTGTGTCTAAAACCCTTGTCAGGTCTGTATAAGACTTTGAGATGAGCAATTTAGCATCGTCATTATATTGTGAAAGTGTATCGGCTGCAGGGTGGTCAATGGGCTGTTCCGGGCTGAAAAG
>JAITNU010000218.1 GCA_031290325.1 Treponema sp. | reverse complement strand
GGGCTTCATGCAGGGCGGGGCATTGGGTTAAACCTGGTACGGGACCGGGTGCGCGGGGTGAACGGGTCTATCAAGTTGCAAACGGAATGGGAGAAGGGGACGGCGTTTCACCTATACATTCCCCTGGTTATCTCGATGGTGGTTAATCAAGCCTCCTGAAATGGCCAGGGGCGCTGCCCCTGACCCCGCTGGGAGGGCCTCCCAGACCTTGCTTTACAAATAATCAATCTTGAACCTGAAAATTCTCCTGCCCACCGCCAGGTTCTTTCCGCCGGCGGCGGCGTCTTGGAGGGTCCTCTTCGGGAAGCTCCGGGCTGCCGGCATGCGTTCCCCTGGAAAATGAGGGCCGGTCCCGGTCTGAAAACCGGGATTTTTTAATGCTGATACCATGGGCCTTGAACACCAGGCGTACCCCCTGATCCAATTCAACCCGTGGTGGATTCATGGGAAGGACAAATTGCCGAGCCATCATAAAGGTATCTTTATACTGTTCCGCGATTCCCTCTGCCTCCCAATCGGTACTATCTTCGATATAGTCCCCGATCAGGGCGGCGAGGGCCGCTCCGGGGATGACAGGCTGGCCCTCCTGGTTTAATGCGGTAAGCCGCTTACCATACCGGACACGGAAATCATCCTGTTCCTTCATCAACTGGGAAGCATTGGGCTGGAGGTAGGCATATAACCCAAAAGATTCAAGGTTTTCCACGATCAGCGCGGCAGAGGACCCGTGGATGATCTTAAAGATTTCCTCGGTCAGCCGGGATGGAGAAACCTCGGCCAGTAAGTGGGAGTCCCGCCGGATCTGCCATTTGAGGGATAGAGGGAGTCTGAAACCTGTGGTGGCCGCGTATTTGACCGCCCGGATCATCCGCACCGGATCGTCCTTGAAGATGGTCGCCAGGGAAATGAGGGGCCGAATTCGTTTTTCCCGTATATCCTTCATGCCCCCTACATAATCCACCACCACATGGGTGAGGGGATCGTAGAACAGGGCGTTCAGGGAGAAATCCCTGCGGAGCACATCCTCTTCAATGGTCCCGTAGGTATTACTGGTAGGCCCGTCCTTGAGGGAACGGAAGGTGGAAACCTCAAAAATCTTAGACCCGCAATACACATGAACCAGCCTGAACCGGTGGCCTATGATCCGGGCAATACGGAACAACTTCTTGATCCGGGTCGGACTGGCATCGCTTACAATATCAAAATCCTTGGGTTTTTTACCGAGGATCAAGTCCCGGACCGCCCCGCCGACAATATACGCCTCATAGCCGTCGGCCTTGAGACGTCTGACAATATGCACCGCATCGACATCGACATCGGTACTGATAATACCATGTTCATCCGGGGTATAGACAACAGCTTTTTTAACGGGTCTTCCGTCTTTTTCAGTAGCATAACGGATGCGCAAGGAAGCCTCTCTATATATAGAATCAAGGTCAGTTTCAACGAAACTGGGTAACTGGGTCAAAACCTGCACATTAGGGCCTGCAATGCCGGCTGATCCAGTCAAGCAAATTTTCAGTAACCTCCTCCCGGTTGGTTTCGTTCAGGGTTTCATGCCGGGCATCGGGGTATAGCACGAACTCCAGGTCCCGTATCCCGATGGACCGGTACGCGTTTACCAGGGCCGTGGGACTCGCCCCCATGTCCCCCACCGGGTCAGCGTTACCACTAAACACATAGATGGGTAAGTCCCGCCGAATCATGTTCATAGCTTCCGCTTTATGAATCTGGTAGAGGAGGGCGCTCAAATCGCGGTAAAACCCGGCGGAGCAGAGCATACCCGCAATGGGGTCCCTGTAGTAGGCATCCACCTCTTTTTCATCCCGTGAAAGCCAGTCAAAAGGGGTCCGATTCGGCTTAAAGGGCTTACTAAACGGTCCATCGGCAAATGCCCGGGCCAGGCGTGAACCCTTACGCGGTCCGGTAAGCAGGGCAAGTAAGGCCATAACAGGAACACTCATCTTTATTTTTAAGCCATCTGGCCCTCTGGTTCCTGACAGAATACAACCTGCCAGGGGGTATGTGCAGGTTTCAATGTAGTTTTGGGTGAGAAAAGAACCCCAGGAATGACCAAGCAGGAACAGGGGAACCTCGGGATAGATACCATGAATCGTCTTATTGATGCGGTGAATATCCGCCATAACCTTTGCAATCCCATCCTTATCGGCACAATGCCCCAAAAGCCCGCCCTTATCAGCCTCATTGACCCCCAGATCAGCGGTCTTACCATGACCCCGCTGATCCGCAGCCCACACCTCAATACCCGCCTGGCTGAACCGCCGGCCCAGCCGGTCATACCGCAGGGAATGTTCGGCCATCCCATGGACCAGATGCAGTACCGCCCTGGGTTTCTGGGAAATCCACCGCCTCACCAAAAGCTTTAGCCCATCATCAGAACAGATCCATTCACCAGTACAATTCGGTTCATCAGAATCATGAGCATTTCCCAGACTATTCGATCCATCCATACGCTATTGTACTCCCTATGTTCTTATTCTTGCAATCTGTTATACTATCAAACCCATGACACGTGGTGAAATTTTTATCGCTCCAGTGGAATGTATTGCCCCTGGGGGCGCCGGTATGCTGACCTATCAGGGACAGCGGGTTTTTATGGAATACACCGCCCCCGGAGACCTGGTAACCGGACGTATATACGAGGAACATACCGGTTGGGCGCAGGCTACATTGGTGGAAATCCTTGAACCTTCCCCCCACCGGGTTCCGCCCCTTTGTCCCCGCTACGGAAGCTGTGGGGGCTGTTCCCTGCAGCATCTTGCCTATCACGCCCAGATCGCCGAAAAAGGCCATATCCTAGAGGATACCTTTACCCGTATCGGGGGCGTCCTGCCGGAGCTTTGTCAATCACCTCCCTTTGAATATCGGAACCGGATGCAATTGCATTATACTACCCCTGTTAATTCAGGGCCTCACCGGCCTCGCCGTTTCCACGGGGCGCCGGTCACAGGGTCCCTGGGCCTGAAGGCCCGGAACAGTGAAACCATCATCCCGATTCAGGATTGTCCTATTGCGGATCCGGGAATCCGGCTGGCCCTGGGGCAAAACAGTCTGGTTCCGCCCCCTGAAAAGGATCGCTTCACCGTCTATGCCCGGTTAAACACCTTTTTGAGTGAAGGCGGGAAAAGCCGGGGCAGGGTTCGGATCCGCGACCGGGACATCCACCTGGATGCAGGGGTGTTTTTTCAGAGTAACGGGATCATGCTCGAAATGCTCATTGGGGATCTGCTGGGCCTCGCCGGAGAAGCGGATACGTCCCGTCCCATGGCTGACCTGTACTGCGGGGTCGGAACCTTTGCCGCGTTTCTGGGGGATCATTTTTCCCGTATCGACCTGGTGGAAGCAGACCGGGAGGCCCTCAATGTGGCACGGGAGAATGTCCGGGGACCAGGTATACGGTATACTGCCCTTTCCTGCGACCGGTGGATACAAACCAGAGCTGCCAGAGCCGGTCCGGGGGGCTACGGCTTCATGGTGGTGGACCCACCCAGGCAGGGCCTATCCACGGCGTTGCGGCATTGGCTTTCAGCGGAGGGGCCGCCCATCCTGGCCTATATATCCTGCGATCCTGCAACTCTGGCCCGGGACAGCCGGGAACTGTGTGCCGGGGGATACGGGCTTGAAAAACTGAAGGGCTATGATTTTTATCCCCAGACAGCGCATATCGAAACCCTGGCGGTATTCAGGAGGCCGGAACAAGAGTCATACCATTTCTTTGCGCCAATTTACCAAGTTTAAGCGCTTACTATTTCGGTACTGTTTTTCGTTGACAATAGCGGCCTCATGTATTGTCGATAGTGATACTGTCTTTTCTTAATAGCCGGGTGGGAAGGTTTGACAAGGACGAAAAAAATCGTATAATTACCAAACATGACTAAAAATTTAACCGTAGGGAATCCAGCCCTTTTAATCTTGTCTTTCACCATTCCCCTCCTGGTGGGAAATCTTTTTCAGCAATTTTACAACATGGCAGATGCTTTTATTGTAGGCCGTACCATCGGGGTACAGGCCCTGGCCGCGGTGGGGTGCACCGGCAGTATCAATTTCCTCATCCTGGGGTTTGTGATAGGCTTTACCCAGGGAGCGTCGATCATCACCTCCCAGCGTTTCGGCGCAGGGAATACAGCAGGGGTACGCCGGAGTTTCGCTGCAAGTATATATTTGGGGATAGGTCTGACCGTGGCGTTAATGCTGGTGAGTATACTCTCGGCCCGTCCGCTTTTGCGGCTCCTCCGTACACCGCCGGAAATTTTCGACGACGCCTATTCATATATTATTGTAATATATTGGGGCATAGCCGCGGCGGTTCTGTTTAATTTGTGTTCCAATATGATGCGGGCCGTAGGGGACAGCCGGACTCCCCTCATCTTTCTGGTGATTGCCTGCATCATCAATATTATCCTGGACTATGTGTTTATTCTGGTGGTGCATACCGGGGTTAAGGGGGCGGCCTACGCCACGGTGATCGCCCAATTCCTGTCAGGAGTGTTGTGTATCCCGGTGATCATCAAAAAACTCCCCATCCTGCGCATCACCAAAGCGGACTGGCGGATCAACGGTGCGGAAATCTGGGAGCATATCCGCGTGGCCTTTCCCGTGGGATTCCAGATGAGCATCATTGCCATAGGAATCGTAACGGTGCAGTTTGCCCTGAACCGGCTGGGAACCATCGCGGTAGCGGCTTATACCGCGTCCCAGAAGATAGACCAGTTTGCGTCCATGCCCCTCGGCTCCTTTGGCGCGGCCATGACCACTTTTGCAGCCCAGAACTACGGCGCCCGGAAATACGACCGGATCCGTACCGGGGTGATACAGTGTGCCATCATGTCCTGTTCTTTTAGTGTTGTCATGGGGATACTCTATTTCTTTGCAGGCCATCACTTCGCGGCGATTTTCATCGGCGCAGAAGCTGAAGCGGTCAACCTGGCCCATACCTACCTGCGGATCTACGGTATTTTTTATATTTTTCTGGCCATCCTCTTCATCTTCCGCCAGACTCTGCAGGGGCTTGGCAATAGCCTCGTGCCCACCATCGCGGGCATCGCGGAACTAGTGATGCGCACCTTTGCGGCGATAATCCTCTCTCACTATTTTGGATTCACCGGTATTTGTTTTGCCGGCCCCCTGGCCTTCATCGGTGCCTGCATTCCCCTCAGCATTGCCATTATACTCACCATGAAACAGTTGACACGAAAATCTATTGCCGAAAAGAAGTTGCTCACGTACCAGAGTTTGATGTAATGCGTGATCTGTAAGAGGCCGGTATTAAAGACGGAGGCAAAAAATGACCTATAACTGCGAAATCACGCAAGACGGCGACCGTTATGATGTGGTGTTTCCTGACATGACCAATATACAAACCTGCGGCTGGTCTCTCGATGAAGCCATGGCAAATGACGCGCTTGATGCTGTTCTTGCAGTTGAACTATCCGAGGGCAATGCTATACCGCCGCCTAAACATACTGGTGGTTATGCTATACTGCTTTTGGACACTGATGGACACTGATATTTTCGTAACCGTTCACGGGGTTACAGGAGGACAGATATACCTGAGGAGTAGGGCACTAGACACGATTAATGAAAAAAGATAGAGTAATAGCCATGAACTGGGAACACATTACCGCCGAAAGGTCAGCAGAAGATGAACAGCTCAAGGCGAAAATACGTGTACTTGAAGCGGTAATTGTTGAACTCAAAGAAAAGATAGCCCGGCTTGAAAAGAATTCATCCACCTCATCTAAACCGCCATCATCGGATATGGTCAAACCAAGCAAAGAACCAGCCGGGAATCATCACCATAAAAAGTGAAACGAAAAAAAGGTGGCCAATTCGGACATCAAGCGGCAGCCATTCCCGGAGGGGAGCAGGAAGACATTGTGCATACGAAAGAGCTGGAGGCGTTCGCAAAAAGAATGTTAGGGCAGTGAGCACAAAGATAGTTCTTTCACGTAAAGATTTTGAAGATTCTTTCACCCTGAATCGTCTTGTTTCCGTTGCGGGGCTTGAGAAATTTTGCTGTTCCATAGAAGAATACAATAAACTAGCCGTATCTACGGAATACAAAGATCGTTTTTCAGGTATAGGTTCGCACTTGATTGCCGTTGCTGCCGGTATTGCTATTACAACATACAAAGAATGTTTTGCCTGCCGCTTTCTTACGGTTGACGCGGATATAGAGCATGACAAAGGACTAATAGCGTTCTATACCAGAAACGGCTTTATTTCTAATACGGAAATAAATAACAGGCATAGTAAAACAATTAATATGCGTAAAGATTTATATATACATTCGATGTAACTCAAGTTACGCACGGACGGGTGGAAAATTGCCTTACGGAATGTGGGCTTCACCGGCTGATTAGCGAGGACATACGTCCACTTATCTCTATCTGCCGGTTGCAGATGCGTTCCAACTGCGTTTCAGTCAATTTTTAAGCGAAGCCACGCGACATGCGTAAGTTGGTTACAGGGTGAAGGTTGTTGTTTGAAAATTGCGATCACACTACAAGTTACGTGAGTTATGTAAAAACAAAGCATACCCGACACCTCTGCGCCGAACCTTTTAGGAATTGTTTGCTATAAAAATTTCACAAGTGTCAAAATTGATCTCCCAGCGAGTAGTTCCGGTGTTTTTCCAAGAATATTTTCTTGCAGTAACATTCCACCAATTTTGAAATTTTTCATTGGTATTGATAAAATCTTCCATTGCATTTTCGTAAAAAGTACTCCCTTTTTCTACAGATTTGAGTAAATCCACGAGGGCATTTTTACGACCAAAGAGTTTTTTTATTTCAGCGCTTTCTTCGGGGGTGACTTTTCCTACAACTTCTTTCATAAGGCTCTCCTTGTGTTTTCATATTCGTTCCGCAGGATTTTTTCCATAGGATCATTATAGTTTATTATTTTAATCGGCAAAATTTGCAAAAACAATGGATTGGCTTGTTTCAGACGCTCCAATAATTGTCGAGAACATTCCCGTTCTATGTGGGCAAGACGGCACTGTTGACTTGACGGTGTATTAAACTCTTCTGTGAGTAGATGATTGAGATAGACGCAACGCTTACAATGGAAAGCATCGCAACGACTACATAAAGGAGCGAACTCCAATGAGAACAAATGAGAGTTCTTCACTTGAATTTCTGACAAATCGCCAATACTTTTACTCCCGTTATGGTAAAAAGCGGGGCAAATATAAAATTTGCCGTCGGGAGCAAAAGTATAATGATCAATTCCTGCGTTACAATTATTCATCTGCCTCGCAAACCACAAATCACTTATGAAATTTATTTCTGGAAGCGAATCTTTTACATCTTTGTATTGTTGAAATAAACATTCTTCTGATTTTTCTAATTCTTGCTTGTAAGCCTCAATATCTTCTTCGGTATAGAACTCAATATCAGTTAATACAAGTGTAATCTTCACAAATTTATTCACCAATCGCTCTAATAATTTGTGAAGATTTTTCACTTCCGTTTTGTTTACTCTCAAAATAATTATTTTTTTATTCGAGGTATCTAACCAATTCAATTTTTCCAAATCGGAAGGCTTAAGGACTACTGCGGTTGCATTGACAGACACTTCGCGAGACGCAATTTTGAAATGCCCTGTTTTTTCGATTAATTCAAGAAGTTCTGCTGGAACAGTATCTTTGGGGAAAATATAATTGATAGACAACTTTTGCGTTTGACAATAACGGATTATATTATTTAATAATTCCGTAGTAATCCATTTGTTCCTGCCAGCATTTGTATTTTCATAGTGGCAAAAGGAAACCGCCGTATCGGCAAGCAAAACATTGATATATTTAAGCATGGGTTGCCACTCCAATTTCTTTTATCCGGGATTGGTAATAGTTGTTGGCACGAACTCGCGCCTTGTGCATTTTACAAATATATGTGGCGCGTTCATAAATAGTATTTGTTTGAGCATTATCATAGTTTGCACCTGTGCACCATGCACACCCTGAAGCCACATCGCATTTCACACATTCCGATTTGCTTTGAGAAAGTCTAGTAATAGCCATAAAAGGACGTAATTTATTGAAATTCAACCCATTTTCTACAGTACCAACAATACGAGGTTCTTTATTCTCAAGAGAAAATTGTGAAAATCGTATACAAGGATAGAGGTAACCTTTATTATCAACAGCAAGCATCGCCATGCC
>JAITNU010000181.1 GCA_031290325.1 Treponema sp. | reverse complement strand
TTTCAAGAGACCGGGTTTCACCGAGTGTACCCTGGGACATGGTTCTGATACGTTTGACGATTACCTTCTGTGTTTTGCCATCCCGAATACCACTAAGCCAGTTATCAAATTCTTCAGTGTCTCAATATCATATATACTAAAATTGTCTTATATATAAGACAAAAGGTCAAGAGGGGGTCCTCTCCTTTCCACGCCGTCAACGTTTCGGCTTCCCCCGCCTCCACGCATCTGCGGGCGGCATGGACACCTTCTGCTCAATTCTGATGCGGAAGCCAAGATTGTCAAGAACCTTAACCACCGTTAAAAACGACGGGTTCCCCTTTGATGAAAAGGATTTATACAGTCCTTCCCTATTTAGGTTGAGCTCCCGCGCCAGCTCGGTCATGCCTTTAGAACGGGCGATATACCCGATGGTTTTTAGGAGGAATTCGGGGCCGTTTTCTTCCAAGGCGCCCTCAAGAAAGGCTATGGCATCTTCCTTGGTTTCTATGTATTCAGCGGGATCCCAATCAGCTACTGTTACTTTTTCCATGTTCTTAC
This sequence comes from Treponema sp., assembly GCA_031290325.1. GTDB lineage: Bacteria > Spirochaetota > Spirochaetia > Treponematales > Breznakiellaceae > JAITNP01. Next base: position 10,965 of record JAITNU010000181.1, on the reverse strand, counting down.
TCCCTCGTCAGGATTATAATTTCTGGCTATTTCTTTGGCCTGGGCTATATCCGCCTGCTGAGTAGTCTTTTCACCGCCGCAGAGCAGGATAATGATCTCCTTCCCGATCTCTTTGTAATACACCCGATAAGCGGGACCATAATCAATACGCATTTCGGAGCAACCATCGCCGATGGGCTTGATTGCCCTGAGAAAGCCGCTTGACCCTGGCTATTATGCGAGCTTTAGACTATCCCGAAGGTTTGTAAGCCATCGCTTGTAAATGTTTGATCTGCGTACTATCTTCATAATCTAAATGTAGTCTATAATCAACGAACTGTCAAGAGGATTTCAGACTTACAATCGAACGTTGATCATCTATCGTATATGGACGGGTAACGCAAGACACACATAGCATTGATATTAAAATCAGAGACAGTTTTTTCATACGTTTCATCATATCCCCCGTTGGATAAGCATATCCAGTTTCGTCCGTATCTCAATGAGCAGGTCATGATCCGACTTGTGTTCACTTTCGACGATTGCAAGCCGGATTTCCAGGGCCTTGAGTTTGGTCTGAGCAATCTCCCATGCGATACCTGCGCTTGCCCACAGTGACAACCAATGATAAGCTGTATATCCATACACTCCTCCATGAGTCTTCTGCCAGTACACCACCGTGACCGCCAAAATTTTATAATACATGATTTTTTATATTTTTGTAAATTTATTTTTTGAAAAAATATAAAAATATGATGGAGCCTTCTCCAAGATAATCAAGATTAAACAAGAGGAGAGCCTGTGAGAAAAAAAGAAGTCAAGAAAAAAGACAGCCAAGAAAAGACCGCAACCTGGATAGTAGCAATATCCGGCTTGGTTGCGACCCGCCTTGATTTCGGCAATTGCCACGCTTGTCCGGTAACGGCTTCTTTCGCCATAGCCTTTGCGTTGTCAAGAGTATCGCCATAAGTCATAATGCTGTCGTAAAATCCTGGAGATTCAACGTACCAGCACTTATCCGCTTCGGAATAGGTGATCTTACAAGGAATATTTGTTTTCATTTGTATCCTGCCTTTTTAGGTAGAGAATTAAGAATACCGGGTTTCAAGTCTTCGTTTTTATGTACAGGCATGGATATAGACGTGCCGTTTTTCCGCATAACATGGTGGGAACCGTTTATACGCACCAGCACCCAGCCGTCTTTAAGCAATTTTTTAACAAAGTCCTTACCGTTCTCTGCGCTCTGTATAGATCACGAACAGAACCTTTCCCACTTTTCCCAGAGTCTGCCAGTGTTCTTCCCCAGACATGTTTTCTTTACTTCTGTCGATACGTTCTATGACCATCAAAAAAGATATATTGGACGTCTTCAAAATCAATATGATGCACGTCTTTATTTATATCATTTTTGTTATCGTTCCGGTCTATACCGTCTAAACGCATATACAAGTGGGTAGATCGCCTTCTCGCCTGCCTTTATTCCCAGGCCATAGTATCAAGTACCGCAGTAACACAGTCATCAGTATGTATCGATATTAATAATAGTGGACCATAAACCATAATTGGCGGTGGAACTAAAAACATCCATAGCTGATGATACCAGGCTAATTTCCTGACAATAGCAGGGCCAAAAAACCTGTAATTTTTGTCTATTCTATCTAAAATATTTTGTGCTGTAAGCACAACATTCAAAGTTGCTTCACCATTAGGCCCTATATATTCTTCTACATCCCAAGGATTATCTGAATATATAAATAGATTGTAAGAATCTACATCGGTTTTGGCATCAAGCATCCAACATTCTTTATATTTAGAACCTCTAGGTGTATCTGAAAACACAAGCGTGTGCTCAAATTGTCCATCCTTCAAGAAAACATAAAAACTATGATAGTTAAAAATTTTACCTCTTGGATTATTAGCATTAAATACTCTTCTATTGTATGCTATAATTTCACGTCCTGCTGGATGTACTAAAACCTCAGAAACATATTCTATTGCGTTGACAGTATTAGAAGGATTGCCTCTAAGACTATTTTCAGGTAATGTATTTAAATCAGCTATACCCTTCATTGCAGCACAGCCTATAAGTAAATTCAAAAATACTAAAATTAATACGAAATTTTTTAATCTCATTACTGTATAATATCCGGATTCAATCATGAAGAGCAACCCTCTCTTGATAGCGGCTGGGTTAGCTGGTCCCCAGTCTCCAGGGCTTCCCGGTGCAGGGTAGTTTTGGGATGTGGAACATCAAGATCAGCAAAAGGATTTATCCAGCGTTTATTGGTCCACTGATACTCTTTAAAGGCCATGCGGACAAACCGGATAATAATTTCATAGGATCTGCGGCTATCATTCTCTCATCCCTGGTCTTGATGATTCCCATGCGGCTCATAAAGGAGAGGCTATCCGTCTCCTCGATTTCCATCATTTTCAGGTTAAGGGTGATGTAGTGATTAAAGGTCTCTTTGTAGAGGGCTATTGTGGCCGAAGAGTAGGTCTGCTTTCCGCAATAAGTCGGGCTGCCATCATCCAAAGAGATAAACCGGAGCAGGCCCCTGCGGTGATTTCATCTGATTATGGCCTCACAGACGAGGATACGAGGGGCATGGCATACCTCCAAAAAAATAATCGCACGGGTGCCATACTTTCAGAGTTACCTATATTTTCTAATCTTTATGTGAAGAAAAGATCAATATAAGCGGCTGATGGGAGTCGAACCCACGTCTCCAGCTTGGAAGGCTGGGGTAATAGCCGTTATACGACAGCCGCTTTTTATTTATTCTATCTAAGGGCACTTATTTAATCAAGTGGTATAAGACAAAAAATGAGAAAAAAGAAAAATATTATAAGCCGCACTGTTCCAGCAGAACCGGATCATCCAAAAGCTCCCCCACCGGGCCGTCGGCAAAAATACGGCCCTGTTTCAGCAGGATGGTCCGGCGGCAGAGGGTAAGGGCCAGGTCGAGATCGTGGGTGGCTATCACCATGGTCTGGGGCAGGTCATCGAGGATGGTGATGAGGGTCCGCCGGGCGCGGGGATCGAGGAACGAAGAGGGTTCATCCATGAGCAGTAGCGAGGGTTCCATTACGAGTACCCCCGCCAGGGCCACAAGGCGTTTCTCTCCCCCTGAAAGCCGGTGGGACATGCGATTTTTGAGGTGAGCAATGCCCAGACGCCCCAGCATAGCATCGATCCGTGCTTCAATAGTCTTTTCATCAAAGCCGTAATTACGAAGCCCAAAGGCGATGTCCTCCAGCACTGTGGGCATAAAAAGCTGATCATCGGGGTTTTGAAACACCATCCCCACGAGCTGCCGCAGATCCCGCAGGCGTTCCTGGGTTACCGGAATATCTCCGGCGATGATTTCCCCCGCTTTGGGGGTCATAATGCCTATCAAACTGAGGAGGAGGGTAGACTTCCCGGCACCGTTGGCGCCTATCAGCGCAAGTCGTTCCCCTAAGCGCAGGGAAAAAGTTATATCCCCTAAAACAACTGCGTCACCAGCTCCCTTATAGGTCACGGTCAGGTTTGTTACATGGAGCAAAAAATCCTATACCTTTATCATGCCGGCATGGAAGACCAGACACCTGCAATTGATCATGCCTTAACTATACCTCCTATCCGGTTCCTCTGTAAAGTCCCGCTATCGCCCCTGTAGTAAGTTCCCGGCGAACACGCTCAGGTTGAAAAACCGGAAAAAAATCATCAGAGCGATAAGGGCAAGGGTATACCCATAATCGGAAGCACTGAAACCGGCGCTCGCCCTTCCCCGATAGGCACCCTCAAAGCCCCGGCACTTCATGGCCTGGTATACCCGCTCGGCCCGGTCAAAACTGCGGAGTATGAGCTGTCCCAGAAAGCTGCCCATATCCTGCATGCGGATGCCTTTTTGACCCCCTGAACGCAATATATAGGCGGTGAACATTGAAACAGCCTCTCCGATGAGTACCGATAAATACCGATAGGTCATAACCAGTTGGAGGCTCAGGATTTTCGGCATTCCCAAAGCGCTTAACTGGCGACTGATTTCAATAAACGAGGTGGTCGCAATCAGGATAAGCACTGCAAACACGGTGAGCAGGGTTTTCAGCATGATCGAGACAAAGGAAACCATGCCGAGGCTTACGGTCAAGAAACCCAGGGAAAAGGCGGTTCCCCGGAGCAGCACGAGGTTGCTGAGGCCTCCCATGAGCGAAAAGGGCAGCGCCCCAAGGAGCCGGGTCAAAAGGGGCTTGTAGGGTGTGCCTGAGAGGGACATCAGTATGGCCGGATAAAAGAGAAACGGCACCAGACCTGAGACATTCCAGGAAGGGAAGGATATGACCGTTATGATATAGGCGATGGTGGTGAGGAGCTTGGCCCGGGGATGGAGCCGGTGAACCGGTGAGGTTCCCAAGGCCAGTCTTTCCAGGTGATCAATACCCGTAAGGGCGCTTCCAAGGCTCATGCGACGGCGTTTCTCCTCCGTACCGCATGGATGACAAACCCGACTCCCCCGGCAATCAGGATGGTGATGCTGCTGCCGATGATTCCCGCTGCCGCAGTCCCCAGGGGAGCGCCTTCTTCATCCCCTGCAAAGCCATAATCGGGCATGAAAGCGGTGGTCTCTACCACGGAATTCACCGCTTCATACACCGGGCCTTCCCGCTCAAGCTCAGTCGTGCCTGCCACCCCTTCCATGGACCACTCAAGTCCATCGGGGTATGCAGAGGCGAAGAGTGAAAGGACACCGCCGACGATAACGGTGAGTACCAGAAAACTGATCAGGATGTTTTTCATGGGAACCCCGACAGGGAGCTTGGTGTTCTCTACGGTACTGTCCAGCAGTTCAGGCCGGACCCGGTGAACATAACAGAGGACTGCGGCGGTAACGATCCCTTCCACAAGGCCAATGGCAAGATGAATGGGTTGCATCAAGAGGACAAAGGCGCCGAAGGGTAATTCGGTAACCCCGGAAAGGAGGGTTTCCAGAACCACGCAGAAGGCCCCGATCTGTAACCCGATAATCGCTGCAGCTATTGAGGCAATGGTGATGTGTTTGTTATCCATCCCCTTGGTAACGATGGGTTTAAAGATGAGATGATAGGCAAAGAAACAGGCGCTTATCCCCATATTGAACACATTACACCCATAGGCTAAAAGCCCGCCGTCGGCGAAGAACAGGCACTGGATGAGCAGGACCGACGCAAGGGTCAGGAGCGCCGGGTAGGGACCGAGGAGGGCGGCAAGAAGTATGCCCCCTCCGATATGGCCACTTGAACCGGTGCCGGGAATAGTAAAGTTGATCATCTGGCCTGCGAATACAAAGGCCCCCATGACCCCCATCATGGGAATTTTCTTTTCGTCAAACGTATTGCCGGCGATTTTTTTTACCCCATATCCGATACCAATGGCGCTGACCGCGGTCATCACGCCTCCTACTGCTGGTGAAAGCAAAGCATCCGCCATGTGCATAATTATCCTCCTGAAAAGGTTCTAATAAAGAAGCCATAAAAACCCCTGCCTGCGTTGCTACAAGCATGAGCCTTCATGGCTTCTTTCATGCCCAATCTTCATGATGGGCATACAACCGGAATTCATTCCGGTAGGTTTTAAAAATTTAGATTAAGTATATCGGCTTTGTGTAAGCCTGTCAATCCACTAAAAATACGCTGAACAACGCTATCCGCCAAGCTCCTTGCAGCCTCTTCGCCAGGCATGGTAGGGTATGGCATGAGCCTTTTCTGTATCCTCTGGATGCCTTTGTTTTATCTTTTTTGGTTGTCCTTGTCCCCGGGAGCCGGTTCCGGTTCCGGCGGTGTTTGGGCGCTCCTTTTGGGAAGCATCACAGCCCTGGTTCAGTTTTTCCAGGGAGCCTTTATCGAGCCTGGAGGCTTTGAGTTATCCCGGTGGATAAGCGCAGGTATCGATATTGTCGGAGCGCCGGCGCTGGTTCCTTTGATTTTTTGCCTTATTTTAATGCCCTTTCGGATTATCACCGATTCCGCAGAGCTTACGAATTTTGCCCTCCTCTGGCTTATTCCTGGAGCTGTAATCCGAACAATAAACTGGATGAAGGATCCCCTCCTCCTCGTATTGGTGCCCCTGCTCTGGACCGCTATCGCCGTGGGAATCCCCTTTTTTATACACCTTATGGCTACCTCGGTTTCCCACAGAAAACCGCTCCTGATCATTCCTATCCTTTTGGGTATGCTGCTCTTACCCCTTATGGCAACCACGACCTATTGGGCCTTCTTTGTCCAAAAATCATCCCTGGGCTTTGTGCTGATTTTTATAACGATGATTCCCCTGGCAGCGTCAATCATCTATTCCTTCTATAAGATAAGTACGTAAGCAGCAAGGGGGAGAGGGCCGCAGGGGTCCGGGGGCAGCTGGCGAAGCCGAAAAACGTACGGCTCGTTCCCGCCCCGAACGACTGGCTGCTCAGGTTGAGTACGCCCTAAGCCTTGCCTGCGGAACCGAGGACATTGATGTTCTTGTGGGTATAGAGCTTTTTCAGCTCATCCCGGGCAGGTCCCAGGTATTTGCGGGGGTCGAACTCATCGGGCTTTTCCGCAAATACCTTTCTGATGAGGGCGGTCATGGCCAGCCGACCATCGGAGTCGATATTTATCTTGCAGACCGCGCTCTTGGCAGCCCGGCGGAGCTGCTCCTCCGGGATACCCACCGAATCGGTGAGGCTTCCGCCGTATTGTTCAATCATCTTCACGTATTCAACCGGGACCGATGAGGAACCGTGGAGGACAATGGGGAAACCGGGTATCTTTTTCTCGATTTCTTCCAGGATGTCGAAACGCAGGGGAGGGGGGATAAGGATACCGTTGGCATCCCTGGTGCACTGTTCAGGTTTGAATTTGGCCCGGCCGTGACTGGTGCCGATGGAAATGGCCAGAGAATCGACCCCGGTTCCATCCAGGAATTTCTGCACCTCCTCAGGCTGGGTATAATGGCTCTTTTCAGCGGAGACTTCATCTTCAACCCCTGCAAGCACCCCCAGTTCTCCTTCCACCGAAACATAATCCTTCCGGGAATGGGCGAATTCGCAGACCTTTTTGGTCAGAGCGATGTTCTCATTAAAGGAAAGGTGGGACCCGTCAATCATAACCGAGGAAAATCCCGTTTCGATGCAGTCCTTGCACAACTCAAAGCTGTCCCCATGATCCAGGTGCAACACAATGGGGATGTCGCATCCCAGTTCGTGGGCATATTCAACGGCGCCCTTGGCCATGTTCTTCAAGAGATTCTGATTGGCATATTTCCTGGCTCCCGCAGAAACCTGTAAGATCACCGGTGATTTGGTCTCAACACAGGCCTGGACAATGGCCTGCATCTGTTCCATGTTATTAAAATTATAGGCTGGCAGCGCATAGCCGCCACTTACCGCCTTCTTAAACAATGCGACGGTATTGACAAGGCCCAATTCGGTATAACTGGTCATATAAACTCCTTGAATAATGTGATGTTTTCTATTATATCTATCTTGATCCTTTGTGTCTATACTGGTATAGTATAATTATGGATATCCGTAGAGGCAGGAATAGCTACCTTATTTTGGGATTGGTGATCATAGCTGCCCTGGGCGGAGGGTTATTTTTCCTTCGTGCCCCGGTGCTGGTTGTTACTGATGCTTCATTTAATGCGCTCTACGGAATCAGGAGGGGCCAGGTAAAACATATTGAGACGGCTTGTAAGCTTTTCCGGCAGGTGAAGCTGGTACTTATCGGTGATAGTGCCGAACCTGAGATGGTCGCCTTCGCGGTGGAAGAAAAAGCGGCTTCCCCGTATTGCGTGCTCTTTCCCTATCGTTATTACGAGGGGGCCGGACGCTACGCGGAGCAAGCCCCTGGGGTTCCGGTGCTTATCCTGGGGGAGCGGAACCAGGACCCCCAGGTGGCGGGGACGGTCTTTATTGGGACCGACTCAGAAGGGGATTTTTACCGGGCAGGGCAGTGCGCCGCGATCATTGCCCGGCAGGGCCTTAATCAGGATGCTCCAGAGGGCGGTGGGATCCTCTTTTTCCGGAACCGGGAGCTTGGAGGGGTATATAAGGATGCCTTTCGTTCAGGCTTGCGGGAACAGGGGTTTGAGGGGGAGCCTATATATGTAAATAGTACCTCGGATTATTCCGATATACAAACTATTGCCTGTGTGGTTATGCTTGATCGGGCGCCAGCTTTTCTTGAACGGAATCTCAAGACCCCGGTTGTTCTTTTTTCCTGGCTAGACCCGGATTTGACTTCGAGAGGGGTCAAGGTGGTGTTTGACGATTCCTCCTGGGCATTGGCTGCCAGGGCGGTTGCCCTGGTGGATGGAAAAAAGACGGCGGGGTCTATTCCCTCGGGAATTCAGTTTCCGGGAGGGAGAATATCGGATAAGGAGGTTTTAGAGCATTTAAAGGATGTGATACATAATAGCACGCTTTGATTATGAGTGGCCTTTTAAGGCCCGAAAAAAAAATCGTTAGGAATTTGGATAATTTTAGTAATATTGCTTGTAAAGGTTTGACAAAGATTGAACAAGATAATATACTACTACTAGACTTTACTTCCCAACGATTAATATAGAAAAGGAGTATGGGATGAAACATGGTAGTTTCAGGGCTATGTGCCTTATTCTTTTGGCATGTATAGCAGTGGTATCAGCTTTTGGTGATGAGTATATGCTCGATCTTCAAGCCACTATTTTGGAGACTTTTGATCAGACTGATGAGTCTCTGTATGATTGGAGGTTTGATGCAAGCAAATTTGCCACCAAAACGGATGAGGAAACATTCCCCAAGGTGAGTTATGTTTCCGTATGGCCTGCGTCGGTTTTTGGTTCCAACCCGGAAGGGGAGGAACTCAAGAGCCTGGGTATCTGGGGGCGATTTGATCGCCGCGGGTATAATTGGATAGATATCTATCCGGTGCTTGCAGCCGACGGAGATGAGGCTGGACCGACGGAGATTCCGATTCCGGGGCGGGTTCAGTATTTGGATATGTGGGTATGGGGATCGAACCTTCGGTATGATCTCGAAGCCTATGTTCGGGATTATCAAGGGGTGATCCATACGGTAAAGATGGGAAACCTTGCTTTCCAGGGATGGAAAAACCTGCGGGCTTCAGTGCCGCGGAGCATTTCCCAGGCAAAGCGGATTCTTCCTGCCAAACAATCCTTAACTTTTGTTAAGTTTCGGATTTGGACACAGCCCCAGGAACAGGTCAATAACTTTTACATCTATTTTGATCAATTCCGGGTAGTATCGGATATGTTTGAATCCATCTATGATGGGAAAGAGTTGGCGGATCCGGCGCGGGTGCAAGAACTCTGGAATGGAGAGGAGGCTGCTGAATGAAGCGATATATTTTTGGTATAGCCTTATTGCTGGTAACCGGGATTTTGTTTGCTCAAAGTCCGGCGGTTGGCGACACAGACCCCAGCCGGATAGGACTGGATGCTGCTCAACAGAATCTCAAGGAAGTTTCGGTTGATAAATTTGAACATGATGGGTATTGGATTCCCAGCATGTCTTCGAATGCCGGTTATGTGGTGAGCCGCCTTTTTGAGGGAAATCCTGCAGAGAAGCAGCCCATAGAAGAAGAGGCGGATCTTAATATCCCGGATAAGTATGTCCTGGGTACCCGGGTTGATTTTCTCCATCGGGGCCACAGCAGCTTTATTCTCACTCCGCGCCGGCCTATTCCTATTGAGGGTATCACCAAGACCGTTTCGGTATGGGTGGTTGGTCGTAATTACAATCATGAATTAAAATTGTTGGTTCAGGATTATTTTGGCCGCTCCTTTGAACTCTCGATGGGAAAATTGAATTTCCAGGGCTGGAAAAAATTGACCGTTGCGATTCCTCCCCAGAGGGAAGATGGCCGGAACGGGATTGTTCAGCGGAATTATCACTACAATAACCAGTTGGGCATTAAGATTACCGGGTTCCGGGTCGATTGTGATCCGTCCGAAACGGTTGGGACCTATTACCTCTACCTGGACGATCTCCGGGCTGTTACAGACCTTTTCGCCGAGGATAGCCGGGATCCCGATGATATGCTGGATTCGTGGTAGAAGTCCGATGGTGGTTTGATTGGATTGGTAGTTAAGTAGCTACCAAAAAAGGGTTGTTTAAAGTAAAAGAAAGGAGAGGGAGGTTTGCAGTATGCGATGCTTCCCTCTCCTTTTTTCTTTTTATGATATTTCCTGGTTTGAGTATTGACTGGATGATTTTCTGTATAATAATGTAATTTAGTGAAATATTTTTGATGAATGTTGTACATACGCCGGTCTTACTGGAAGAGACAGTTCGATTCCTTGCCCCTCGCCAGGGGGGAGGATTGATGGTGGACGCTACCTTGGGGGAGGGAGGTCATAGTTATGTATTTTTATCACGATTTCCGGATTTGCAGGTTATTGGGGTTGATGCGGATCCGCTTATCCAGGAGGTAGCCAGGGAACGGCTTAAGGAGTTTGGCGACCGGGTCCGTTTTTATGCAGGATGGGCCTGTGATTTTTTTGTAGAGCTGTTCCGTGATGGTACGAGGCCGGATACGATACTCATTGATTTGGGGGTGAGCCGGTATCATTATGAGAAAGGGGAGCGGGGCTTTAGCTTTACGAAAGATGAGGTTCTTGATATGCGTCTTGATACGACCAGGGGCCAGAGCGTGGCGGATATCATTGCCCGGCTTCCCGAAAAAGGGTTGGCAGACCTTTTGTATTATAATGCTGAGGAGCGGTATTCCCGGCGTATAGCCCGGGGTATTGTGGAGGCCCGGTCCCGGGGGACCATAAGCAGTTCCGGTGCCCTGGCGGAGATTGTGGCACAGGCGGTTCCGGCTCATTACCGGCATGGCCCCATCCACCCGGCAACCAGGACCTTTCAGGCCCTGCGTATCGCGGTTAATGGGGAGCTTTCGCAGCTTCCGGATCTCCTTGAGGGCGCGTTGCGGGTCCTTGAGCCGGGGGGGAGGCTCGGGATCATCAGTTTTCACTCTCTG
>JAITNU010000168.1 GCA_031290325.1 Treponema sp. | reverse complement strand
AAATCACCTTACCAAAATCAAAAATCACCACAACCCTTTCTGCATAGTGTTAAACGGCAGGGCAAAATTGGTCAAATTTCAAAAAAAGAATGAAAAATAGGCATTTTACTGTCAAATTTAGCACGTTTTCCTTTGATTTTGTCTTGAAAACACTTTTGAAAATAAGCTATACTCAGCATAAAGGGGGAATATAATGAAAAACTTACAAGAAGAGAGTATACAGAAAAACAGTATCCTAGTAAAAATAGCGGGTTTGTCTTCTCTTTTTATTTTTGCAGCTATTTTTGTGCTGGCCTTCATAGGTATCTATAACATGAGAAGTGTGAGCCTTCAAACAGCGGTAAACGTAGTGCACAGTAAAATAACGGGAGATATGTGTTCATTACGGTATATGATTGCCGGTGAATACGGTGAACTGGCGCTTGAAAACGGGCATCTCGTTGATGGACAGGGACGGCCCATGGATGAACGTTATGATCTGATAGACAAGATGTCCAGGGATTTGCATGTTGTTTCGACTATTTTTATGCGCGATGGTTCTGATTATCGCCGCATTACCACCAGTATCCTTGATACTACGGGGAAACGGGCAATAGGAACGATGCTTGGTTCCAGCAGCGCAGCTTTCGCACCGGTGAACAGCGGTAACAGCTACATTGGCAATGTGATCATTCTGGGTAAACAATACATCGCCGGATATGATCCGGTTTTTGCCCCAAACAGCAGAACGGTTATTGGTATTCTGTTTGTAGGCATAGAAATGTCCTCGGTTCAGGCGATCATAACAGAGCAGACGAATCACGAGATGATGATTATCATGGTTATTTCAGCCCTGATTCTGTTGGTCTCCATCGTGTTGAATATACTTGTTTTTAAATCCCTCATTATCCTGCCCATTAAAAAGATTATTGCAGTATTAAAAGATGTGGGCGCAGGCGACCTTACCCAGGAAATCGATCTCAGGTCCACCGATGAGATTGGCGATATGGCCCATTACTTTAACCTCACGCTGAAAAACCTCAGCAGTCTCACGCTGGTTATCAAAAAAGAAGCGGCGGATCTGTTCGATGCAGGCAATGCCCTATCCGCCAACATGACTGAGACCGCTGCGGCGATACACCAGATCACCGACAATATTCAGAGCATTAAAACCCAGGTTATCAACCAGTCTGCCAGCGTAACCGAAACCAACGCCACCATGGAGCAGATCACCCACAATATCACTGAGCTTAATAATCATGTGGAAGCGCAAACCCTCAGTGTGAACCAGTCTTCATCGGCGATTGAACAGATGTTCGCCAGTATCCAATCCGTTACCCAGACCCTGGTTAAAAACGCCGATAATGTGAAAATCCTGGCAGAGGCTTCTGAAGTAGGATGTTCGGGCTTGCAGGAAGTGGCGGCGGATATCCAGGAAATCGCACGGGAATCAGCGGGGCTGCTGGAGATCAACGCAGTGATGGAAAACATCGCCAACCAGACCAACCTGCTTTCGATGAACGCCGCCATAGAAGCTGCCCATGCAGGAGAAGCGGGAAAGGGCTTTGCGGTAGTGGCGGATGAAATCAGGAAGCTCTCCGAATCTTCCCATGAACAGTCCAAGACTATAAGCACGGTACTCAAAAAGATCAAGGAATCCATCGACAAGATCACGGTGTCTACCGATGGGGTATTGAACAAGTTCGAAGCCATTGATTCTGGAGTTAAGACCGTATCTGAGCAGGAAGAGCACATTCGCAACGCTATGGAGGAACAGAATACCGGAAGCCAGCAGATATTAGAGGCCCTGGGCAGGCTTAATGCCATTACCCGCCAGGTAAAAGGCGGATCCCAGGAGATGCTTGAAGGAAGCCACGAAATAATCCATGAAGGCAAAAATCTGGTAACGGTAACATCGGAAATTACCAGCCGGATGAACGAGATGGCCAGCGGTGCAAGCCAGATTAACAGCTCGGTCAACCAGGTGAATGAGATGAGCGGGAAGAACAAGGAAAACATCGCCACGCTGATGGGTGCGGTTTCCCACTTTAAGGTGGAATAAAAGCAGAAACAGGAAATCACCCACCCTGGTCAAGAACACGCACCTGAAATCTGGCCCTATTTAAAGCCATTTTTAACCCTATACTAAGCTTCCCCGATGCAGGGCCTTTCACAAGATCCCCGATGTCGATATAATGGGGAATATAAGATTTCCTGAATATAGGAGTTAATAATGCGTTTAAACAACCAGGAATTGCAGGATAAGGCGCCTTGGGAAAAGGCGGGAATTGAGCTGCCCCACTTTGACCGTGAGGCCATGCTGGCGGCTACCAGAGCATCTCCTGAATGGGTACATTTCGGGGCAGGAAACATATTCCGGGCCTTTCCCGCCGCGCTTCAGCAAAGCCTGTTGGACCAGGGTATCGAAAAGACCGGTATCATCGTGGTCGTGGGCCACGGGGGAGATATTGTGGATAAGGTCTTCATCCCCCATGACCATTTAACCCTGGCCGTAACCTTAAAGGCCGATGGGACTATAGGGAAACGGGTCATTGCCAGCGTGGCCGAAGCCCTCAGAATGGACAAGCCAGGGGATGTGGCACGCCTCAAAGCCGTGTTCCAGGCGCCTTCGTTGCGGATGATCAGTTTGACCATTACTGAAAAGGGGTATAACTTAAGCGATGGAAATGGCGCGACCCTGCCGGAAGTGGCGGCGGATTTTGGCAAAGGCCCTGCCGATGCCCAGCACTATATTGGCAAGCTCACCAGCCTCTGCTATGAACGGTATCTGGCAGGTAAACTGCCCCTGGCCCTGGTGAGTATGGATAACTGTTCCCATAATGGGGATAAACTCTTCGCCGCAGTGGAAGCCTTTGCCATAGCCTGGACAGAAAAGGGCCTTGTGGAACCAGGTTTCCTGGCCTATATCCGGGATAAGAGGAAACTGAGCTTCCCCTTGAGCATGATCGACAAGATCACCCCCCGCCCTGATGATGGGGTCAAGGCCATGCTTGAGGCCGCAGGCTTCACCGACACTCAGATGCACATTACGGGGAACCATTCCTATATCGCCCCCTTTGTCAACGCCGAAGAAGCCCAGTACCTGGTGATTGAAGATCACTTCCCCGCAGGACGTCCTGCCCTGGAAAAGACCGGGGTGTTGTTTACGGATCGGGAAACCGTGGATAAGGTAGAGAAGATGAAGGTCTGTACCTGTCTTAACCCCCTGCACACGGCCCTGGCGATTTTCGGCTGTCTCCTGGGGTATACCAAGATCTGTGATGAAATGAAGGACACTGACCTCGTCAAACTGGTGGAGACCATTGGTTATAAGGAAGGGCTTCCGGTGGTGGTTGACCCTGGCATCCTCTCACCCCAGCGCTTTATCGACGAGGTGCTCAAGGTACGTTTTCCCAATCCCTTCATGCCGGACACGCCCCAGCGCATTGCCTCGGACACCTCGCAGAAAATTCCCATCCGTTTTGGGGAAACCATTAAAGCCTATCTTGCCAGCGATACCCTGGATGTGCAGAACCTCAAGCTCATTCCCCTGGTGCTTGCCGCCTGGCTGCGCTATCTCTTGGGTGTGGATGATGCGGGCAACGCCTTCACCCCCAGCCCTGATCCGTTGTACCCCCGTTTATCCCGGTCCCTGGAGGGCCTGCACCTGGGAGATACCGGCCCCTTTCATAAAGTTCTGGAACCCCTGCTCGCAGATACACGGATCTTTGCCGTCAACCTCTACGAGGCCGGGCTGGGAGACCAGGTGGAGCAGTACTTTGAGGAACTCATGGCAGGACCAGGTGCGGTGAAAGCTACCTTACAGAAGTATCTCTAGGCTCGTGGAACAGCTCTGCAACAACAAGTATAACGACAAGGAGTGGTCATGAAATTAATCTTTTTGGGTCCCCCCGGAGCGGGCAAGGGAACCCTTGCCGCTAAAGTAGTGGAGATCTTTAAACTAGTTCACATCAGCACCGGAGCGATCTTCCGGGCCACTATTGCGGCAAAAGGTCTCCTGGGTCTTAAGGTCAAGGCTATTATCGAGAGCGGGAAACTCGTGGATGATGAAATCACCATCCCCCTGGTTCGGGAACGCCTTGCCCAAGGGGATATCCAAAGGGGGTACATCCTTGACGGGTTCCCCCGGACCCTGCTCCAGGCAGAGGCCCTGGCGGACTTTTCCATGCCTGATAAGGTGGTCAATTTCGAGATCCCCGACCCTGTGGTACTGGAACGGCTTTTAGGCCGCCGGGTCTGCAGGCAATGCGGGATCAACTACCACGCGGTTTTCAACAAGCCCAAACAGGAGGGCCGCTGTGATGTTTGCGGCGGTGCGGTGTACATCCGGGACGATGACCGTGAGGATGTGATTATAAAGCGCCTTGAGGTCTACCGGAAACAGACCGCTCCCCTCATCGAATTTTACCAGAACCAGGGACTCCTGGTGGATGTGGATGCCCAGCCTGCGGTAGACGAAGTCGTGGAAAACTTCAAGCGGGCCTTGAACCTAGGGTAACCGCTGATAGACGAAGGGTCAAAAAGGGTATATAGTAAGCTGGTATGATGCATGAACTATGGTTATTTTGATGATGGTGCACGGGAGTATGTGATTGAGACTCCCGCGACGCCCCTGCCCTGGATCAACTACCTGGGGAACGAAAGGTTCTTCAGCCTGATATCCCATACCGCTGGGGGGTACAGCTTTTACCGGGACGCGAAACTGCGCCGGATTACCCGGTACCGGTATAACAACGTTCCCACCGATACCGGAGGGCGGTGCTACTATATACAGGATGGCAATGAACACTGGAGTCCCGGATTCCTGCCCTTAAAAACCGCCCTGGACCAGTATCGCTGCCGCCACGGGCTTGGTTATACGGTGATTGAGGCTGAGAAAAACGGGCTTGCATCGGCCCTTACCTGTTTTGTGCCCCTGGGGGAGGATTGCGAGATAAACCGCCTGGCCCTCATGAACAAGACCGGAGGGGTCAAACATATCACCGTGGTGAGTGCCATGGAATGGTGTCTCTGGAACGCCGTAGACGATAGCACCAATTTTCAGCGGAACTTCAGTACCGGCGAAGTTGAGATCGAGGGGAGTGTCATCTACCATAAAACCGAATACCGGGAACGGCGCAACCATTACGCTTATTTCAGCGTGAACCATCCCCTGGCCGGGTATGATACCAGCCGGGACGCCTTCCTGGGTCAGTTTAATGGCTGGGACACGCCCCAGGCAGTACTGGGCCATGTTGATACCCGGGGCAACAGCGTGGCCCACGGCTGGGCACCCATCGCCAGCCACCGGCTGTGCATCACCCTGAAGCCTGGGGAATCCACCAGCATGATTTTCATCCTGGGCTATGCGGAACTCCTGCCAGCGGAAAAGTGGGCTGCTCCGAATGTGATAAACAAGGCCCCGGCCAAAACGCTTCTGGCGAAGTTTGATACTGACCCTCTGGTGGATGCGGCCTTCAACCGCCTCCGGGAATACTGGACCGGACTGCTGGGGCGTTTTTCCGTCAAGACCGGAGATGAAAAGCTCGACCGGATGGTGAACATCTGGAACCAGTATCAGTGTATGGCAACCTTTAACCTGAGCCGGAGTGCCCGTTTTTACGAGAGCGGCATGGGGGATTCCTGCCAGGACCTCCTGGGCGTTGTCCACCTCATCCCCCGGCGGGTACGGGAGCGGATCCTCAATATTGCCGCGGTACAGCTTGAGGATGGGAGCACCTGGCCCCTGACCAAACACGCCGATGTGAGAGGTGGTTTTAACGACAATCCCCTTTGGCTCGTGGCCTGTGCCTATGCCTATATCGCCGAAACCGGGGACAGCGGCATTTTGCAGGAACCGGTGGTCTTCAACAACGAGGCCGGCACGGCGGTTCCCCTCTTTGAACACCTCCGCCGCAGCGTTCAATACACCCTCAAGCACCGGGGGTCCCACGGGCTTCCCCTCATCGGAAGCGGAGACTGCCTCAACCATTTGCAAACCACCGCGGACCGGGAAAGCGGCATTGCAGAAAGTGTGTTCATCGCAGGTATGTTTGTCCTCTACGGCAGACAGTACAGGGACCTCTGTACTCGTTTCGGCGACCAGGAGGAGGGGAGACGCATAGAAAGTGCGGTCAAAACAATGGAGGCGGCTATTTTACAATCCGGCTGGGACGGGGCCTGGTTCCTGCAGGCTTACGACGCCTTTGGCAAGAAGGTCGGCAGCCAGGAATGTGAAGAAGGCAAGATATTCATTGAACCCCAGGGTATGTGCATCATGGCCGGTGTGGGCCTTGCGCGGGGAGAAGCGAAGAGGTCCCTTGAAAGTGTCAAAGAAAAACTCACCACCCAATACGGTACCTGTCTCCTCTGGCCTTGTTACACCAGGTACCACCGGGAACTGGGAGCGATCAGCACATATCCGCCGGGGTACAAGGAAAACGGCAGCATCTTCTGCCACAACAACCCCTGGCTCAGTATCGCCGAAACCATGGTGGGCAATGCTGATGAGGCTTTCGCTATTTACCAGCGTACCTGTCCTGCATACCTGGAAGATATCAGCGACCTGCACCGGACCGAACCCTATGTGTACAGCCAGATGGTCGCAGGCAAGGAGGCCCCCACGTTTGGGGAAGCGAAAAACAGTTGGCTCACCGGAACCGCCGCGTGGGCCTTTGTGAATGTCAGCCAGTATCTTCTGGGCCTGCGGGCCACTATCGACGGTTTGCAGATTGACCCCTGTCTCCCTGCGAACGTTACCGCCCTGTCTATCAAGCGCCTCTTCCGGGGGGTGTGGTATACCATCCAAGTAACCCGCGGCGCAGCTCCTGCTCTTGTGGTTGATGGCATATCCCTGGGGGGGAATCTCATCCCCCTGGTACACGACAAGCGGAGCTGTACCGTACAGGTCACCTCCCCAGACCCGCTAAGGCCAGCCGCAGAGGAGCCTCGTTCTGCTGGTCCAGAGGCCCCAGGGGAAGCCGGAATGGCCCGCCGGGAAGTCCCGCCCAGGACAAGGCTGTTTTGATGGGGATGGGGTTAGTCTCGATAAAGGCCGCCTTGATGAAGGGCAGGAGTTCGTAGTGAATCCGCCGGCCTTCCTCAAAGTTACCGGTGCGACAGGCCCGTACCAAAGCCGTGACTTTATCAGGGATCAGGTTGGATATGACCGAGATGATCCCATCACCGCCTAAGGCCAGGATCGGCAGGGTGAGGGCATCGTCCCCGGAGAACACCGCAAAGGGCATCCCAGCGGCATTCCGGTGGTACGCCGTATCCCGGATAACCGTTCCTATCTGGTTAATATCCCCGGAGGCTTCTTTTACCCCTACAATCAGCGGGATCTGGGAGAGCCGTTCCATGAGCGCCGCGCTGATGTTCTTCCCCGTCCGGGCGGCGATATTGTAGACCAGGATCGGAAAATCCGTTTCCCTGGCAATGGCCTCAAAGTGGCGGATGATCCCCTCGTCTGTCGGTTTATTGTAATAGGGGGTCACGATCAGGGCCGCATCCGCTCCCAGGTCTTTCGCCCGTTTGGTGTTTTCAATCGTATGCCTCGTGGCATTGGAACCGGTCCCGATGATCAGGGGTACCCGTCCCTTCACTTCCGCCACCGCAATCCGAATCAGAGCATCTGCCTCCTCTCGTTCCACGGTGGGACATTCCCCGGTGGTTCCCAGGGGAACCAGCCCGTCAATCCCCCCCTCAAGCTGGAAATTGATGAGCCTGCGGAATCCTTCGTAATCAATATCAACCCCTCCGGCACGGTTTTCCTTCATAGGGGTGATGAGCGCAGTATAAGCGCCACTAAACTGTATCATGGGCTTACTGTATCATGGTTGCACAAAAAGAACAACATGTCTGAGGTAGTAAGACCCAGGCTTAGTTGGCCACCAAATCACCTAACACATCATCCATAGTAAAAACTCCCTGACGAGCCGCGCCGGCAGGTTTCCCCGGGCCTGGGCAGGAGAGAAGCCACTCCGCAGCCACCAGGGCACCTGAAGCAAAGCCTTCCCGGTTGCGGGCGGTATGGATGATTTCTATGGTATCCGCCGGAGAATCGAAGACCAGGGTATGGACCCCTGGCATGGAGCCGACCCTCATGCTGGGGTAGTGGAGTTCGTCCTGAGCCGGCGGGCGGTCCAGGGTATCCCACACCGGCTTTTGCTTCCGGGTCATCTGGGCAAGGACCCGTTCCACCAGGGTTTTCGCAGTCCCTGAAGGACTGTCGGCCTTCTTGTTGTGATGGGCCTCAAAGCCGGCCACATCGTATTCCGGGAAGGGGTCTGCCAAGGAAGCGGCAAAGGCGGCGATACGATAGAAGAGGTTCACCCCCAGGGAAAAGTTAGATGCCCAGAGCAGGGAAGCCCCTGCCTCTTCTACCACCTGTTTCACCCTATCGAGCTGATCGTACCAGCCCGTGGTACCCACCACCAGGGGAATCTTCCGTTCTACCAGGGCCATGATGTTCCCCACCGCCGTATTGGGGCGGGTAAATTCGATGGCCACATCCACATCGGCGAGCTTCGTTGCTTCTCCAATAGTCTTCACCCCCAGACAGGATGGGGTATTCCCGGGTTCCACCACCGTGGTGATCCGATGGCCCCGCTCCAGGGCCTGAGCCTCGATAAGCCTTCCCATCTTCCCATATCCGATTATCGCGATATTCATACCGCATCTCCTCGTTATTTGATGTGCCCTCCCTAAACCCTTCAGCCGGTAGAGCCGAGAGAAGTATAATCAATGGTATTCAAAAAATCAATGATGAGGGCTAAAAAGGTAGTTATATGGAAAAAACAACCCCAAAAGGGCATTTTGGACTTGACATTAAAATTTCATATAGATATATTTATAATTATCTGAGGTTAAAAATTGTCTCCTTCGTCTAGGGGTTAGGACATCGGGTTTTCATCCCGACAACAGGGGTTCGAAT
This sequence comes from Treponema sp., assembly GCA_031290325.1. Classification (GTDB taxonomy): domain Bacteria; phylum Spirochaetota; class Spirochaetia; order Treponematales; family Breznakiellaceae; genus JAITNP01. The sequence goes on along the minus strand of JAITNU010000168.1, from coordinate 640 downwards.
CCCCTAGGAGATGAACGAACTATTAGGGTTGTTAAGGCCGGTTTTCTGACGACCCGGACCATTCAGGAACGGGAAATTTGGATGTGGTCATTAAGACATTCCGCCTCGGACGTGTGGGAATTGAGAACAAGGGATGGACCCCCTATTGGCTCCGGCGTAGCTTTGGGACCTACCAGATGGAAATTCTGAAGTAAGGGGTATTTTGATAATTATAGTTCTTTTGCTCAGTTCTCTCACACTTATACTATCATCTAAATGTTCATGCCATTCAGTATAATCAAAAGGCTCCCGAGACATGAGGGCGATAAAACGTTCCATATCTACAGGACTTAAGTATTCATTGAGCACTTTCAGTCCTTCCATGAATTCAACCACGGAGTTTCACGGAATATCCACAGAGGGAATACAAAATCTCTTTCTTCCTCCGTGTTTCTCCGTGTCCTCCGTGGTTTTTATTCTTCTTCTAATTAACAACACGCTTAATTCCATCTTTTAATGATAATACATTGAAATTAATGATTAATCCAACTGTATATTTTCCTAATTTCATATAGGTAAGTATTTGCGCAAGATGAATGTCCTCAATTCTTTTGACGCTTTTCAATTCAATTACTATTTTATCTTCAACCAATAAATCTAT
>JAITNU010000155.1 GCA_031290325.1 Treponema sp. | reverse complement strand
CGAATTCTCCGCCCATGGCCGGGCAACAGGGGGGCAGAAAATATACACCATTACCGAAAAGACCGGTGAGCTGGTGAGCTGCGTCAATGTCCTGAATAATGAAGAAATCATGTGCATCACGAGCCTGGGTAAGTCCATCAAGCTCAAGGTGGACACCATCCGGGTAATGGGCCGATTAGCCCAGGGGGTCAGGATCCTCAGTATCGACAAGCCCGATGTGGTCATTGGGGTGGATCGGATTGCCAATGAACCGGTAACGGAAAGCGAGGGAGCGGTTGAGGTTGATCCGGAATCCTAAGGATTAAACATTGAAGCGCCTTCCCATTGTTAGTATAATGGGAAGGTATGAATACAGTGTTCCAGGACCTGCTGCTCAGGATCATGCGCGAACAGGGTATCGCGGTTCTCGATAATAGTGCCAAATGTAAAGCTTTATTGCAGGATTATGCCAGGGGTGAGTTTAAGAAAGAAATACGCCTGGTACTTCAGGTCCTTGAAGCTGGTTATCATCGGGAAATGCTGAAATCAGAAGAACTGGAACTGACCACTCGAAAACTGATACGAGACTTTCAGGATGAGTATGCGATTACCCAGGAAGCGGCGCAAGAAACCATAAGCATGTTGGCAATACTCATTGCAGGACGGGAAAAAACCGACGAAGAAAAAATCATAGAATTAGAAAAGACCGCGCAACAGGGCGATTATAAAGCCCAGTACGCCCTGGGGATCTTGTTAAAAAGACTCCAGCGCTATGAAGCGGCAATGAACTGGTTTGAGGCTGCTGCAAAACGGCTCATGGTCTTTTATGAGCAGCCCCTTGCCGCAAAAGGTAAAGCGAAGAACCGGGAGAAACCTAAACCGGTGCTGTATACTTTTGTCCTCATAGAAGGGGGAACCTTTATGATGGGGAGTCCGACGACTGAAATTGATAGAGGCGGCAATGAAACCCAGCACTGGGTACGGGTGAGTTCGTTTTACCTGGGAAAAGCGGTCGTAACCCAGCGGGAATATGAGGAAATCATGGGGATCAACCCCAGTTATTTCAGGGGCGCCGACTTACCGGTGGAGCAGGTAAGATGGTTTGACACCGTGGTCTACTGTAACACCCGGAGCCTTAAAGAAGGACTCACCCCGGCGTACACGATACGGGGGGAACAGATCACCTGGAACCGGCAGGTCAATGGCTACCGGTTGCCCACAGAAGCAGAATGGGAATACGCGTGCCGTGCAGGCAGTATCACTCCTTTTCATACAGGGAACAACATCACCACTGACCAGGCCAATTACGATGGGAATTATCCTTATAATAAAAACAAGAAAGGGGTGTACCAGGAAAAGACCCTGCCGGTGGGAACCTTTGCGCCGAACAAATGGGGCTTGTATAATATGCACGGGAATGTGGGGGAATGGTGCTGGGATTGGTATGGGGAATATAGCTTTGGCAGCGAGCATGATCCTGCAGGAGCTTCTTCAGGTACGCGGCGGGTGAATCGCGGCGGGAGCTGGTTTGACAACGGACAGAACCTGCGTTCAGCAAAACGGGGTTACTACTCCCCATCGCACCGGGTCAACAGTCTTGGTTTCCGCATTCTCCGTCCTCTATTCGAAGGGATTAAAAAGGACATGCCATGATGGGAGGCGTACTGATGAACGCAAAGGTGGTGCTCTGTCGATGTCACAAGACCAGGGAATTATTCGGGATTCGTATTGAGGAACGAAACCAGGATTGGTATCGGACCTGGGCCTTCAAGCTTGACGAGCACAAGGCAAAGCGGGAAAAATTTGATACGAACCAGCTTACCGGCTCTTTGATGGAGGATGCCGCCTTTCCCGGCTGCCCCTATTGCGGCAGCCACGGCTTTTTTCAATGCAACTGCGGTGGTAAACTGACCTGCTGTGACGACGACAGTGTGCAGGGTACCTGCGCCTGGTGCGGTACCACGGCAAAATTCGTAAACACAGAACAGTTTAAGCTTCAGGGCGGCAGCTATTGACCAGTGCCCGGGAGTATCACAATAATATCGAGGAGGGTATCGTGATGGCAGATGTACCAAAGGGATTTACCATTAAAACCAAGGGGTTTAAGACGGTAATGGTTGAGGATAAGCTGGGGGAAGGAGGGCAGGGCGCGGTCTACCAGGTCGATTATGATGGCCAGCCCAAGGCCCTTAAATGGTATTCCGGCAAGAAACTGAAAGATCCGGAAAAATTTTATAAAAACCTGCAAAACAACATCAAAGAAGGTGCTCCCACCCCGGCATTTCTCTGGCCCGAAGATATTACTGAAAAAGAGGGGGAAGCCTTCGGGTATATTATGAAGATGCGACCTGTGGAGTATAAGGATTTTTCCCTGTTCCTGCTGGCTAAAGAAAAATTCGCTAGTGTAACTGCCATGGTCAACGCGGCACTGCATATCACCGCAGGTTTCCGGGAACTGCATAACAGGGGTTACAGTTACCAGGACCTTAATGACGGTAACTTCTTTGTCAATCCAAAAAGCGGTGAGGTGCTTATCTGCGATAACGACAATGTGGCGATGTACGGTGAAAACCTCGGTATCGGGGGGAAGTGCCGTTATACTGCGCCGGAGATTGTCCTGGGCAAGGCCCTGCCCAGCATCCATACGGATAAATTTTCCCTGGCAGTGGTACTGTTCCTGCTGTTCATGAACAACCATCCCCTGGAAGGCAAGAAAGCCTATCCCCCCTGTATGACCGAGGAACTGGAAAAGCAGATCTACGGAGCGGAACCCCTCTTTATCTTTGATACCGAGGATCATTCCAATGCTCCGGTACCGGGGATCAACAACAATGCCATTAAACGCTGGCCTGCCTATCCCCTCTACATCCAGGAAAAATTCATCGCCGCCTTCAGTAAGCAGGCGCTGACGGATCCTTCGTATCGGATCATCGAAAAAGACTGGCTGCGACAGTTTATCCGCCTCAGAGGAGAAATCTATAAATGCGATGGCTGCGATGAGATATTCTTTGCTGACGCGATACAACCCACGCTCTGTCCCAAATGCCGCAAAAGCAAGCTCTTTGCGCTGTACCTTAAAACCCCCCAATACAACGTGCCTATTCATCAGAAGACCCGGCTCTACAACTGCCACACTGAAACTGATTCAGATGATTTTCTCACCCGGACCGGAGAAGTTTCCCTCAATAAAGAGTCAGGAGGATTTGAACTGAAAAATATATCAGCCAAATCATGGTACATTACCAACGGTAGCATGCAGCGCACCCTTGGACCTAATGAAGTTATCCCGCTGCACAAAGGTATGTCTATTGATTTCGGCGGCTGCACCGCTGAAATCAGCTAATGAAGGAGCACAATATGTCATTACATGATGAAGTGGATGCCATTCCCCGGAGAACAATGGTTCTGTTTTTTATGGTTGATACATCGGGAAGCATGACCGGTTCCAAGATCGGTGCGGTCAACGCCGCTGTGGAAGAGATTATTCCGGAACTGAAGAATTTATCCGATTCCAACGCAGATGCTCAGATTAAAGTGGCGGCCCTGGAATTCTCCTCTGGGGCGCGGTGGATTACTGCCGCAGGGCCGGTGGACACCGAACAGTTCCGGTGGAATTATCTTGACGCGTCAGGAGTTACCGACCTGGGGTATGCCTGTAAGACCCTGAATGATAAGCTCTCCAGAAAAGCATACATGCAGGAAGTCGGCGGTTCCTTTGCTCCGGTCATTTTCCTCTTATCTGATGGCGGGCCAACAGATGATTATGAAGGAGGCCTTAATGAATTGAAACAGAATAAATGGTTTCAACACGCGATTAAAGTAGCGGTGGCCATCGGCGAGGATGCTGATAAAACAGTACTTGAGCAATTCACCGGTTCCCCGGAAGCGATCATGGAAGTACATTCTGCAGCAATGCTGAAAAAGATGATCAAGTTTGTCATTATCCGTTCTTCAGAGATTGGCAGCAAGAGTGCCGATGCCGGTGACTCGAAAACCAAGCAGCAGCAACTAAACGATCAGGTACAAGAAATGCGTGAAGAATCGGTTAACGAAGATGATGAATGGTAAGGGTCAGGCTTATAAAGCCTTTGCCGGTTCCACCATCGGTGCCAGCCATCTCAAAGAAGGCACCGCATGTCAGGACTATTCCCTGGCCTTTACCGATGGGCTTATGGCGGTCGCGGTACTTGCCGATGGGCATGGGGGAGCTGATTATTTCCGTAGCGACCGTGGTTCCCGGTTCGCAGTAGAAAGCGCGCTGGAAGGCATCCGGGAATTTATCAGGATTCGGGGGGAGATACAAACAGCTCCCCCTGAACAGACAGAATACGAGCACTTGCTGCGGCATCTGGTAAAAAACATCCTTGCCTCATGGTATGGTAAGGTGGAAGCTGATTACACCAGGGATCCCCCCAAACCAGAAGAAATGGAAAAGGTGTCGGAGAAAAAGAAGCAGCGGTATCAGGATAAAGATGCCCTGTATCTGCACCATGCCTACGGTACCACCCTCATCGCCGTGGCAATAAGCGCAGACTACTGGTTCGGCCTGCATATCGGAGACGGCAAATGTGTGGCCCTCTACCCTGATGGTTCCTTTCAACAGCCTATCCCCTGGGATAAACGGTGTTTTTTGAACATTACTACATCTCTGTGCGATGATGACGCCGCAGAGACCTGCAGGATTTACTTTGGCCTTGAAAAGCCGGTGGCGGTTTTTATCGGCAGTGACGGGGTGGATGATTCCTATCCTTTTAATGAAAACGAGCAGTACCTGTATCATCTGTACCAGACCATTGCGCTTACTTTTGCTGATGAAGGCTTTGAAACCGCATATCAGCACGTGCAGGATTTTCTCCCCGCTCTGACCGGGAAGGGAAGCGGAGATGATCTATCCATCGCGGGCTTCCTCGACATGAACGCCCTGGAAGAGACCGCCCGGATACAGCGATCACCACCAGATGACCGCGATACGTTCGTAAGTGGCACTTAGCCTGGGAGACAGCGATGGATACAGCTTTTCAGGAAATAGTAACACACATCATCACGGACTACGGTATAGCAGCATTTGATAATCAGGCCCGATGCAAGGCGCTCTTGTCTGATTACGCCAGGGGCGCGTTTAAAAAAGAGATACGCCTGCTGATCCAGGTACTGGGAGCCGCGTGTCATAAGAACATACTGGAATCTCAGGAACTGGGAATAACCAGAAAAATACTGGTCCGGGACTTACAGGAGGACTATTATATTGCCAGAGACGCTGCTACTGATGTCATTGATTTTCTGATACAGTTGCTGCGGCCACAGGATATGCTGCAGTTCCTGCGTGTTGCAGTCCCAGAGGGCTTTGTACGAATCCAGGGCGGGACGTTTATGATGGGAAGCCCTGCGTCTGAAGTTGGCAGGTCGGAGGATGAAACCCAGCATCAGGTAACGATAAGCCCCTTTTACCTGGGGAAATATGAAGTAACCCAGCGGGAGTATGAGGCGGTCATGGGGAACAATCCCAGCCGTTTCAAAGGGGCTACCCTGCCGGTTGAGCAAGTAAGATGGCTTGATGCGGTGGCCTACTGTAACACCCGGAGTCTTAAAGAAGGACTCACACCGGTGTATACGATAAACGGTGAAGAGGTCAGTTGGAACCAGAACGCGAGTGGGTACCGGCTGCCTACAGAAGCGGAATGGGAATGTGCCTGTCGCGCAGGAACTACCACACCCTTTAATACAGGAACCAACATCACCACAGACCAGGCGAATTACGACGGGACTAAGCCGTATCATAACCATAAGTCCGGGGTGTATCGTAAAACAACGGTACCGGTGGGGAGTTTTACCCCCAATTCCTGGGGCTTGTATGACATGCACGGGAATGTGTGGGAATGGTGCTGGGACTGGTCTGGAAAGTACAGCAGCGGAAACCAGACCGATCCTGTGGGTGCTTCTTCGGGCCTGGGCCGTGTGTTACGCGGCGGGTGCTGGTTTGACAATGGCCAGAACCTGCGTTCAGCCTCTCATTCCTTTGGCTCCCCATCTAAAGGGGGCTGGGACTATTCCGGTTTCCGCCTGGGGCGTTCCAGTTTATTGTAACAATACATTGTACCACGATTCCCCAGCCGCGCAGCTTTGGCGAATATATCTGCCAGGTATGCGGCCTCCCGTTCTGTCAAGCCTGCACGGGAAATCAGGTCCCGGAAAAACTGTTCCTGTTCTTCCCGGCCCGGCTGCTTATAAAAGCCCAGGGACCCAAGGGAATCGGTTATTGAGCGAGCCGTGGTATCCACCGCCGTCCTGTCCAGAGGAACCCACGCTCCTTTTACCGAAACTTGGGCAGGCCCTAATACGCGGAAGAGTTCATACCCGTAGAGCTGCACCGCATGGGACAGGTTGAGGGAAGGAAAGGCGGCATGAGCGGGAATATGGGAAGCCAGATTACAAAGGCCCAGTTCCTCTGCCTCAAGGCCGGTACGCTCATTACCAAAAACCAGGGCCGCAGGTCCTGAGCGGTCCCGGAGACAGGCTGCTGTTTCCGCCGGGGTCAAGGTAATGGCCTTCCGGTGCTGTCCCCGCCGCCGGGTGGTACCGATAACCAGGGCACAATCGGCAATAGCCGCAGAGAGGGAATCAAAACACGCGGCCTGTTCCCAGATATCGCCGGCATGAACCGCCCTGGCCTGGATGATCCCTTCGTCCAGCGGACCAGGGCAAACAATGCGGAGCCTGGAAAGGCCCATGTTTTTCAAGGCCCGGCAGACAGCCCCCACGTTTCCCGGTTCTGTTGGCCGGGAGAGGATGATCACCACTTCAGAAAGGACCATGCAGATATCCACCTCTATAGTATACTCTCCGTCCCTGTTACCGTCTTATAAAGACGACTTGTCAGGGGACATCAGGAAACGGCCTTCCGCAATCTTCTGGGCAACCGCCAGTGAGATGGTTATGCTCTTACTCGCCTTTTGCACATCATGAAAACTCTCGCTCACTTCCGCTGATATGCCCTTCAACTTTTCAACGGCTTTATAGATTAAACCACTTCGCTTCTGTATCTCACGCGAACCCTGACGAACCTGTTCGGTTGTGTCCCGTAATATCGTTATGGCATCTAGTATCCGCTCCCCATTTGACG
>JAITNU010000070.1 GCA_031290325.1 Treponema sp. | reverse complement strand
GGGCTGTCTTCCGATGGAATTGGGTCTTTGGGGGAAGTGGATGTGGTCCGGCTCCAGCCGGATATCGGTCCCTTCCCACCGGTGTGCTGCGTGGCGGTTAAGCATAACACCCCCTGCGGTATTGCCTTGGGTGCGACGCTTGAGGAGGCATACACGAAGACCTATACCGGCGACCCGGTGTCCATTTTCGGGGGCATCGTGGCGTGCAATGTACCGGTGAATGCTCTGGTGGCAAAGCGGCTGGCAGCGCTGTTTCTGGAAATCATCGTTGCCCCGGATTTCGATGCCGAAGCCCTGGAAATACTCAAAACAAAGAAAGACCTCCGTATTATCAAGGCCCCCAAGGCGCCTCGGGAATACCAGGAATGCATTTCCGTGGATGGCGGCCTTTTGGTTCAGGATGCAAACCGCCGGCTTCTGGAAAAATGGGAGGTGGTTACTAATGTCATGCCGGATCCAGCGGATATTCCAGACCTGATCTTCGGGATGCGGGCGGTAGCTTATGTGAAATCCAACGCCATCGTAGTGGTGAAGAATCGGGCTGCAGTGGGTATCGGCGGTGGGGAGACCAACCGGATCTGGGCTGCAGAACTGGCCTTGAACCGGAGTGCCCGCCGGATTGCGGTAGAGGCTGAATCCGGCGCCGGTGACGGCAGTCCCTCACGGGTGCTTGCCTCGGATGCCTATTTCCCCTTCCCGGACGTGGTGGAAGTGGCAGCAACAGCGGGGATTACCACCATCATCCAGCCTGGAGGTTCCACGAACGACAATCTCTCGGTGGAAGCCTGTAACCGGCTGGGGCTGGCCATGGTCTTTACCGGGACCCGGCACTTTAAGCATTGAGGTGATCCAGTGACGTGATCATATTGGGGAAAACAGGGATGTTTAAACTTTTAAAAGATACGGATCGACTGCATGAAACGGTTTTCATGGGAGGATTAACGTTTTTCTGTATTGGCGCTTCGATCTTTCGATGGTTGTATACCGGTACGCTGGTCTTTCTGTTTTTAAACTGGAATTTGTTTCTGGCATGGATTCCCTGGGCACTGACCAGTGTGTCAATGGTTAAACCAAAGTTTCATCAATCAAAAGTCGCAGTTTTTATCTTATTGATCTTTTGGTTGCTGTTTTTCCCCAATGCCCCCTATATTTTCACCGATTTATTTCATTTGAGGCTTCGATCCGCCATGCCGATTTGGTTTGATTTGATCTTAATCCTCTCCTTTGCGTGGACCGGCTTACTGTTTGGCTTTTTGAGTTTATGGGATATTGAGCGGATTATGTGCAAGAAAATGAAACGCCCCTGGGTTACCCTCTTCTCAATGATCCTGTTATTTATCGGCAGTTTTGGTGTCTATCTCGGTCGCTACCTCCGCTGGAACAGTTGGGATATTATCACTGAACCGGTGGAGTTGATGTACGATATTGGACAACGGGTTATGAATCCCCTGGAACATCAAACCACCTGGGGCATGACCCTGTTTATGGGACTGTTTCTGAATATGATTTACTGGTCTTTTCGTGTAGTCAGAAAGAGAATTTTTTAGCTTCAAGACGATGCTGACCGGGGATCCTTCTTCTTCCTCTGTTTCTCCTCTATCTGTTCCAGAACAATACCGGCCAGTTTCTTAAACTGCTGGGGGAGCAGTTCCGCATCAGGGCTGTCATACCAGCCGAGGAGGGCGTTGAATTCAGTCTGTGCGGTATCGTATTTTTTCTGTTTATAGTGGATGAAGGCAATCTCATATTCGGCGGTACAGAGCATCTCCTGGTTAGAAGCAAACCGGTCAATAATGGCTTTATAGTACTGCAGTGCATGATTATACCGGTTCCGGTCGGCAGCTTCCTGCCCGCGCTGGACGAGATCTTCAGGTCTTAAATCTTCGGGGATGTTTATAGGCCCTGAAGCGCAGGCCATCATAACAGCGGCGATACAAAAAAGACCAGTATAGGTAAGGGGATATTTAATATGAATCATAGTACTAGTATACTACAATAAGCCTTTGAAAACAAGGAGGGGAAATAACAGGATAAACGCATAGAAATTCCCCTATCCCGCAAAATATGGTAAGATTTACCCCATAGCATAGACGAATAGGCCGGAAAAATTGCCAACCCCTGATGAGGTCAGCGCGATGGCGGGGTCTGGTAAGGAACGGCCCACAGACAAAATTGGAGGCTGGTACATGTCAATTATCTACGATGAGCAATCAAAACAATTTCATCTTACCAATGGCAGCTTGAGCTATATTATCAGAATTTTAGAAAACGGCTCTATCGGGCAGGTGTACTGCGGAAAGGCGCTGCGAATCGAAAATCCTCTTCCTGCGCCCATTCCCTTTAAAGGTTTTTCAAATAACGACAAGAGTTTTGCCCGGTTTGAATACCCTGTATACGGAAGCGGGGATTTCAGGCAGCCGGCGTTCAAGCTGCGCTTTGCCGATGGTTCCGTGGTTGCAGAACCAGAATACCAGGAACACCGGATCTATGCTGGAAAAAAGGAAGTGCCGGGACTACCCTCGACCTACACAGAAAAACCGTCGGAAGCGGAAACCCTGGAACTGGAGCTGCTGGATAATGTTTCGGGGGTGAAGATTGTGCTCTATTACACGATCTTTGGGGAGTATAACTGCATTGCCCGGCATACTGCTTTTGTAAACCCAGGGGATCAGACGGTTTTTATTGAAAATGGGATGAGCCTTTCGCTGGACTTGCCTGACCCCCACTGGAACATGATTACCCTGACCGGCGCGTGGGCACGGGAGTTTGAGGTGAGCGACGCTCCCTTGCGCCCTGGGTTTCAGGGTATCCAAAGTATGCGGGGGATCTCCGGTGCACAAACCAATCCTGCTCTTATTTTGCGGCGTCCTGCTACCACAGAGCATCATGGTGAAGCTCTGGGTTTCTCCCTGCTGTATTCGGGGAATTTCACTGCTGCTGTGGAAGTTGATCAGTGGGACATTACCCGTGTCATGATAGGGATTAACAGCGATACTTTTTCATGGGAACTCAAAAGCACTGGCGTTTTTCATACTCCGGAAGCAGTGCTGGTATTTTCCGATGAGGGGCTTAACGGTCTTTCACAGCAGTTTCACGGCTTGTACCGCAGCCGTCTTGCCCGGGGGAAATGGCGGGATGCAGAACGGCCAGTGCTCCTTAACAACTGGGAGGGCACTTACTTTGATTTTACCGAAGCAAAGATCCTGGAAATGGCTGCCCTGTCCAGGGAACTGGGGGTGGAACTCTTTGTCCTGGATGACGGCTGGTTCGGCAAGCGGGACGATGACCACTCTTCGTTAGGGGACTGGTTTCCCCATAAGACCAAGCTGCCCGAGGGTGTTACGGGGCTGGCAAAAAAAGTGACCGCCCTGGGTATTATGTTTGGGCTGTGGATAGAGCCTGAAATGGTAAACCCCGACAGCGATCTTTTCCGCGCCCATCCTGACTGGGCTGTGCACACGCCGGAACGGGTGCGAACCGAACAGCGCTATCAGTATGTTCTTGATATGGGACGTCCCGAGGTGATTGATTACCTCTTCAAGGTGCTTTCGGATATACTGAAAGACGCGCCGATTTCGTACATCAAGTGGGATATGAACCGCTCTATTACCGAGCCGTACAGCCTCAGTCTCAGCGCGGAACAGCAAGGGGAATTCTTTCACCGCTACGTGCTGGGGGTGTACGATCTGTATGCCCGTCTCACTGCCGCCTTCCCTGATCTGCTCTTTGAATCCTGCGCTTCTGGCGGCGCCCGTTTTGATCCGGGAATGTTACACTACGCGCCCCAGGGCTGGCTGAGTGATGATACCGACGGCTTGGAACGGATTCACATTCAGGATGGGGCGAGTCTGGTCTACCCCATAAGCAGCATCAGTGCCCATGTATCGGCAGTTCCCAACCATCAAACCGCCAGAATAACGCCCCTTAGTTTCCGGGGAATGGTCGCTTTTTTCGGCGTCCTGGGCTATGAACTGGACCCGGCAAAACTCAAGCCGGAAGAACAGGAGGCGGTAAAAAAACAAATCGCCTTTTACAAAGCCCACCGGCAGACCTTCCAGTTCGGCAGCTTTTACCGGCTGGTAAGCCCCCTCCGGCACAGCCTTTCCGGTCGTTTTGCCGCGTGGATGACGGTTTCCCCTGATGGAAGTGAAGCCATTGTGGGGGTTTTCAAGATTCTGTCCAATCCGAATCAAAGACCCCTCACCTTAAAGCTCACCGGTCTTGAAAGTGCCGCTGATTATCAGGTGACAATCTGGGAAACCGGGGGCTTTGCCGAAGCAGACCGGCATTACAACTGCGGCACGAGAGGAGGGGATGAACTGATGAACGCAGGATTAATGCTGGAATGTACGGATCATCACAGTCCCCGTAAGGGAGACTTTTTCTCTGAATTGTTTTTACTCAAGAGAAAGTAAGGGCATCGTGGGTACGCACCTGCGGACACTGGCTTCAATGCGGAAAAAGATCATCGAATTACACGAATTGACGCGAATCTTTACGATTTCTGTGTTATGCTTAATGAACCATGAAAATTAAACGGACAGTACGGATGGGCGCCTTGCTTGCGGCATTGGCGCTGGGGCCGTTCTGGGCGCTTCTTGCCCAGAGCGCGGATCAAGGCCGGGGGCTGGTGGTTCTGGGGAGTGATGGGAAGCTCCTCACGAACTTTACGGGGTCTCACGCCCTGGTGATTGGAGAAGGCGCCTATACCAATGGGTGGGCGCGCCTGCCGGGGGTGCGGGAGGATACCCAGGCAATCAGGCAGCTCTTTACGGAGCAGGGGTTTTCCGTGGAAACCCTGGAAAACCTCAGCAGCAGGGACCTCAAGGCGGGGATAGCAGCCTTCTTCGACCAATA
>JAITNU010000058.1 GCA_031290325.1 Treponema sp. | reverse complement strand
TTACCAAAACAGTATCATCTGATGTGGCGGCGGTACAATGATTTTTACAGCGGTATTATGACCGGTTTGACCTCGGTGTGTTTATCTGATTTTGTGCCTAAGTTGAAACTCTACGAACTCTGGAGTTCAATACAACAATAACGCTTTCAAAGAAACATCGTTTATAACGCAAAGATCCGCCTTCCGGCGGGTCTTTTTTTTTGGCGTACCTGGCATTGGAATAATTTTACTGCACAATTCCCTTCTGCACTTGGTTTTTTGGTGCTCCAAAAAGTATACTGAACGGGTAAAGGTACTTATTCAGGTACATAACACCATAAAAAATATCAAAATCAACTATGAAAAAGTGTTTAAATGCCTGTATACTAGAGGAACCTGGGGGAAAAGATGCAGGATGAACAGCACATCATCGGCCTTACCGGCATGTACTGTGCAGGGAAGAACCATATAGCGCGGCTCCTGGAGGCCCGGAGCCTGGCGGTGCTTGATGTGGATAAGCTAGGGCACCAGGCAATTGAGCTGGAACGGGGGGGCATTCTTGAACGGTTCGGGCCGTCCATTCTGGGGGAAGATGGGATCATAGACCGCCGTCTGCTGGGGGCAAAGGTTTTCGGCAATGCTGAGGCCCTGGCTTGTCTTGAAAACCTGGTCCACCCGGCGGCGAACCAGTTGACCGAAGCCTGGATTACCGCACAAGGAGGTAAGCCCTGTGTCATCAACGCTGCCCTGCTCCACAGGTCCGCAGCCTTTAGCTCCCTTGAGGGTATCATCCTGGTGAAGGCTCCGGTCCTTACCCGTCTCTTACGCGCCCGGAAACGGGACCGTCTGCCCTGGGGCACCCTTATCACCCGTTTCAGGAGTCAAAAAGACTTCACCTCTAAATATTTTAAGAAAGGTGCCGATATATATATAATACATAACAGGGGATGGGGATATACCAGTTTGTGGTCTCCTTTTATCAAAGGAAGTCTTGAAAACCGGATAGATGAAATTTTGGAGCAATTATTATGGAAAAGAAGAAATTATTGTTAGTGGCGATTTCGGTCGGTATTTTTCTCATCATTGTGATTGGATTCTCTATATTGATATTTTCACCGAAAAAAAACGCCCAGGCCACCGCTTCCCGTCCCATTCGGGCAGGTGCCTCCGGCATAGAAGGGGAAAGTACTCCGGCAAGGACTCAGCCGGCAACGGTAGACGCGGTAGATATGATCAGGAACCGTGAGGGGGTCCAGGGCTTGCAGTCCCCTCCGGCCACGGTAAGCGCGGGGGAAAATAATGAGCGTGCCGGTGAAACTCCCAGTCAGCCGGGAACCGGGGAAAATGCCACAAATCTGGTCGTAGCGGTGCCCAAGCCCTCGGTTACGGTAAGCTCCACAGCCCCGAAGCCTGCTTCGGTGCCGGCGAGTCAGCCAAAACCGGCTGTAACGCCGAAGCCTGCCGCTCAACCGGCAGCAAGGGTTGAGCCTAAGAGTACCGTTACTCCGGCGGCAAAACCCCAGGCGACCCCGGTGGCAGTTTCAAGATCCCAGCAGGCTCCGGTAGCCGCACGGCCTGCGGTTCGGCAGCAGGATAATGTTTATTGGGTTCAGGTCGGTGCGTATTCAACCCAGGTTCGGGCCGAGGGGGTCAAGGAGACGCTCTCTGCCAAGGGCGTTACCCCTATTATAGAAAACAGCGATGTGAATGGGCAAAGGGTGTACCGTGTTCGGGTCGGTCCTTACTCTCAAGACGATGTTAATTATTGGCTTAACCTCATTCGGGCTATCAACGGCTTTGAGGATAGTCAGGTCAGAATTAGCCAGCGTTAGAGTTTAGAGAAAAAAATCAAAATTTTAAGAAAAAGGATTGACCTTTTTTTTTGAAATGAGTATATATAAGGTATACATGCCGCTGTAGCTCAGTTGGTAGAGCAAAGGACTGAAAATCCTTGTGTCAAGAGTTCAATTCTCTTTGGCGGCATTTTTATAATGAATATTAATGAGCTTTTTAATAAAATAGTACATGCTCGTCATTGTGTTGCCCTTACCGGTGCAGGTGTAAGTACCCTTTCAGGCATTAGGGATTTCCGTGGAAAAAATGGTCTCTATAATGACATGGATGCGGAAAAGATGTTTGATATCGATTATTTTGAGCAGGACCCTTCCTATTACTATAAAACCGCCGGTTCTTTTATTTATAATGTTGATGAAAGGGAAGCCTCGGTTGTCCATAGGACCTTGGCGGAACTCGAAAAGAAAGGGTATCTTAAGGCGTTGATCACCCAGAATATCGATCTCCTCCACCAAAAGGGGGGAAGCCGCCGGGTCATTGAAGTACATGGTTCCCCTGCTATCCATTATTGCCTCTCCTGCGGAGGGGTTCGTATGCAATTCGAGGAAGCCGCCGCTATTGTTAAAGCTGGTGGCCTGCCCCGGTGTCCGCAGTGCGGTAGAGTCCTCAAACCGGCAATTACCTTCTTTGGTGAAAGCCTCCCCATGGAAGCCTTGAGAGACGCGGGAACTGAGGCTCAAAAGGCGGACCTGATGCTGATCTTGGGGACCAGCCTCACGGTGTATCCCGCGGCAGGTCTTCCCGAATACACCCTGCGGAACGGTGGTGAACTCGTCATTGTGAACAACATGACGACTCCCCTGGACGGGCATGCGGTTCTGCATTTCGATGATTTAGGTGAGGTTTTTGAAGGCTTACAGGAACTCCTGAAGCACGCTTAAAAATACTCGGTAAGCCGAGCCAACGCCCGGTCTACCCGTGCCAGACTGCGGGACGCCCCCAGGATACGGACCGAACCGAAGAGGGGTGGGCTTACCCGTGCCCCTGTAATTGCCACCCGCAAGGGCATCATAAAGTCTCCGAGCTTGACCCCTGCTTTTTCGGCTTTTGATTTTATCATCTCTTCCGCTGCTTCGTCCGTTGAAACAGATAGATGCTCAATGAGGTCCCGGCCCATCTGTAGCAATTCGATAGTCCGGGGCAGATCCCCCTTCTTGGGGATGAACTCCGTTGCTGCCGGGATGGGAGGCTCGGAGAAAAGGTACCCCAGCTTTTGCGGTACTTCAGGTAAAAAGGAGACCCGTTCCTTGATGAGGGGCATGGCGGCAATGAAGGCCCTCCGCTGTTCCGGGTTGGGTTCAGTGGCGTTTGCAGCTTCCGGCTCGGTTTCCGCGGGGATCGTGCCAAAAAGGCCCTGGGAGACCGCGTAGGGCAGGGCCAGGGCGGCAAGCTCCTCATCGCTTTTCATGCGGATATACTGACCGTTGTACCATTCCAGCTTCTTATAATCAAAAATCGCCGGGGCCTTGTTGAGCTTATCCAGACTGAACCGTGCGGCTAATGCATCCAGGGTATACATATCGATCCCCTCTTCATAAGACGCGCCCAAGAGGGCCACATAGTTGATGAGGGCCTCTGGAAGATAACCCAGACGCCGGAATTCGTCGATACTCGTGGCGCCGTGGCGTTTACTCAGCTTTTTCCCATCCTGGCCCATGACCATGGGGAGATGACAGAAGCGGGGATGTTCCCAGCCAAAGGCCCGGTACATGATCACATGAAGGGGGGTGGAGGAAAGCCATTCCTGAGCGCGGAGTACATGACTTATCCCCATGAGGTGATCGTCCACCACATTGGCAAGGTGATAGGTGGGGAATCCGTCGGACTTGAGGAGCACCGGATCAGGGTTCACATCGTCGTTTTTCCATTCAATGTCCCCCAGCAGCTCATCCCGGAACCGCGTGGTTTCCCCCAGGGGGATCTTGAGCCTGATGGTATGCGCCGTTTGTACGCGCTCCGCCGCTTCCGCCAGCGGGATGCTTCGGCAGTACCGGTCATACCCGCTTGCACTTGAATGGGCCGCCTCCCGCTCCTTCCGCAGGGTATCGAGCCGTTCGGCAGAGCAGAAGCAGTAATAGGCATGGCCTTGGACCACCAGATCCCTGGCATATTTTTGATACAGGGCGAATCGTTCAGACTGAACGTAAGGCGCCGCAGGTCCGCCGATGTCAGGGCCCTCATCCCAGGGAATTCCCAGCCACGCAAAGGTATCGTAGAGGTTCCGCACGAACTGTTCATCAAACCGGATGCGGTCCGTATCTTCCAGACGCAGGATAAATTTGCCCCCTGCAGAGCGGGCAAACAGATAGTTAAAGAGGGCAGTTCTAAGCCCTCCAATGTGTTGAAGCCCCGTGGGAGAAGGGGCGTATCGGTCTCGGATTTCCATAATATTGATACTACTATAAACCGTAAAAATAGGCAAGGTGGTATCAGAAACCCGATGAGCCCATTGGGGATCCTTTTTCTGGATGAGGCTCCTGAGTTCCGGGTCTTGCAGTCCCTGTCTTCATGTCGTGGAAAACGGGAACGGTTTATGGGAACTGGAGTACGCTGTAACACCGGGATACTAAGGTGGCTCTAATAGTTTTATGCGAAGCCTTCCCACTCGTCGCAAACTACGGTGACGCGCTTGTTCCGGAGTGCTTCATTATTTTTGAAATTCTCCAAAAAATGAAGTTTTAGGACCTTTCCGCTCTTGAAGTTTTTTTAGTATACACCTATACTATAGAAATGATTGATCGGGTTCTTAGAGATACATTGAAATTGAAGGCTGAGGATTTTGCTTTGGGGTGGAAAAATAAGATCCGTAAGGCTCTGCATCTCAAGCATTGTAATGAATTGGATGACCCCGCTTTAATGGAGACAAACCGGTCCCTTTATCCTCTGCTGGCCCGTACCCTGGACCGGGGATTGGACCGGTCGCTGGTGGGGGGCTTTTTTGTTACCCTGGGAAAGGAACAGGTGCAGCGGGGGAT
>JAITNU010000029.1 GCA_031290325.1 Treponema sp. | reverse complement strand
AAAAATGCCCGGTTGAAACAGATATGCCTCCATAAAAGGGCTGCCGATTTATCGGACTGATTCAGCCCTTCTTCTGTTGGGATTTTTCAGTGACGTATCAGGCGGCTGTGAATAGTAACTCTGGTTTTCAATACTGTTGTACTATAATGATAACACTCAGGATGGCGCTGATGATACTGGCAATAGGCAGGAAGAGTACACTGCTCATATACATGAGCCGAATCGCGGCGAGTATATCAGAGGCACGGACCGAACGGATGGCGTCCCCCAGAACAGGTTTCTGGTGGAGTTCACCGAAGTACCAGGCGTCCCCTCCCAGGGCGATGCCCAAGGCCCCGGCAGCCACCGCCTCGGTGCGTATCGGGCCGGCGTATTGGTGTTTATCCCGCTTATAAATCCGCGCCGCGTTGGCCGCGTTAAGGTTGAGAATTCCGGCTGCTGCCAGCATGAACCGGGCAGCCACCCGTGTGGGAAGCCAATTGACTATGTCGTCAAGGGTGGCGGCGGTCCTGCCAAACGCAAGGTAGCGGCGGTTTTGATACCCGATCATCGAGTCCATGGTGGTGATGGCCTTGTACAGCATACCCAGCGGCGGACCGCCCAGGGCCAGAAAAAACAGGGGTGCAATGACCCCGCCTGAAAGGTTCTCCGCAATGGTTTCTATCGTAGCCTTGATCACTTGATCCATGGACAAGCGGACCGTGTCCCTCCCCACAATCCTGGACAGGGCTTTTCGAGCCCCTACCAGATCGTCCTGCCGCACCTTCTTATATATCCCGACGCTTTCCTTTTGCAGAGAGCGCAAGGTCAGTACCTGGCAGCTCATGAAGACCTGTACCACAAAACCGACCCAGTTATTCACCCGGTAGGCCAGGACAAACACCACCGTTGACAGCCCCAGGGTGAAGCCCCCCACCAGGATAACCAGGAGGGTTCCGGCGAACCACGCTCTCCCCGGTAACAGCCGCCGCAGTACTGATTCTCCCTTGGTAATTAAAAAACCTATACCCCGTACCGGGTGTGGCATCCACCGGGGGGGGACCAAGACCAGATCCAGGAGAAAGCTCAATACGATTGCCGGTGGGCCGAGGTAAAAAATAGCGGAACTCGCTCCCCCGTAAAGCTGACTCATGGCTACTATCTTACCATGAACCGTTATTTTTTCCTAGCCTTTACCTGAAACGAAGGACAATGGCAGCCGGTAGCCCGGAATACCTCATGGGAAGGCAGGTTCGGGGTTTTGATGCCGAAGAGCAGGCAGGAACGGGGGTATGCGGTCTCCCAGGTAACCTTAAAATACACACACCTGAGGCAATCAGGCGCACGGGAGGGTCTTTCCATTTTTTTCCTCTTTATTCCTCTTTTTTCCTCATAGACACGGTACCGAACTTTACAGTATCCTTCAATAATATGAAAATACTTACCGGTATCCCTGTGTCCCCCGGCATAGCCATTGAACAGGTCTTTCTTTATTTGGAAGAAGATTTTTCCGAGCTGCCCCGGTATAGTATACGGAAGAATCAGGTTGAAGCCGAATGGAAGCGGCTGATGACGGCCACCGCCGATGCGGTGGAAGAGGTCAGGGCGCTTTACGACCAGGCTTCACGGGAGATGAGCAAGGAACAGGCCGATATTTTTGGGGCCCACCTGATGATGCTGGAGGATACAGCCTTTCAGGATCAGATGAAGGAACGGCTCCAGACTACCTTGCAAAACATTGAATGGGTGGTCTGGAGCATTTCCCATGAACTGGTGCAAAAGCTCATGGGTGCCCCGGACCCCTACCTCCGGGAACGGGCGGTGGATATTTCCGATGTATCCCGCCGCTTGCTGAACCGGCTGCTTTCGATCACCAGGGTATCCCTGGCGAATTTATCCCAGGATGTGATCCTCGTGGCCCATGACCTCTTGCCCTCGGATGTGCTTGTCATGAACAAGAACCGGGTGAAGGGGATCGCCATGGATATGGGGAGCCGTACCTGTCATACGGCCATTCTTGCACGGGCCTTTGAGATTCCCGCGGTGCTGGGTCTTTCGGCGATTACCAAGGAAATCAACGATAGTGAAAAATTGATAGTAAATGGCGGGTCAGGGGAAGTTACCATCAATCCTGATAAAGCAGCCCGTGTTCAGTATGAAGGAGCTGTCCTGCAGTACCGTAAAAAAGAGGATGAATTCCTGGCCCTCCGGGACCTTCCGGCAGAAACCCTGGACGGGCACAGGGTTATCCTCAAGGCAAACATAGAAATCCCCGAAGAGGTGGAGCATCTGGCCCGGTATGGTGCTGAAGGGATAGGGCTGTACCGTTCGGAATTTCTC
This sequence comes from Treponema sp., assembly GCA_031290325.1. GTDB lineage: Bacteria > Spirochaetota > Spirochaetia > Treponematales > Breznakiellaceae > JAITNP01. The sequence continues at coordinate 5,185 of JAITNU010000029.1, read as the reverse complement.
CTTCTGACCTCGGGGCAGGCAACGGAGGAGGAACGGCAGTATCGGGCATACCGGCAGGTGCTTGAGGCGGCAGGTAATCTGCCGGTAACCATCAGAACCGTGGATTCAGGAGGAGACAAGCTGCTTCCCGAATTTCAGTCCCCTGATGAGAAGAACCCCCTCCTGGGGTGGCGGGCTATTCGGTTTTCCCTTGCCCGGCCTGAGTTATTCAAGGCCCAGTTGCGGGCCATACTGCGCTCCGGTGTACACGGAAACGTCCAAATCATGTTTCCCATGATTTCCGGGATTGAAGAATTGGAACAGGCCCGCGCCTTGCTGGAAGATGCCAAGGTCGAGTGCCGCCAGAAGGGGCAGCCCTATGCTGAAGCGATTGAGGTGGGTACCATGATTGAGATCCCCTCAGCGGCTATGACCGCGGACATCCTCGCCACAAAGTCGGACTTTTTTTCCATCGGTACCAATGATCTCATCCAGTATTCCCTGGCAGTAGACCGGGGAAATGAACGAGTGGGCTATTTGGCCCAGCCTACTCATCCAGGAGTGCTCAGGTTTATCAAAAAAACCATTGACGCCGCCCATAAGCAGGGGATTCCGGTGGCCATGTGTGGAGAACTGGCTGGAGACCCCGCTGTCACGGCCTTGCTTTTGGGGCTGAGGCTGGATGAATTCAGCATGACCGCCTCGGCCATACCCCTGGTAAAACGGATCATCCGGGGAGTGGACCTGGAAAGCTGCCGGACTCTGGCGGCAAAGGCCCTGGAATGTACCTCCTACCGGCATGTTATCACCCTTATGGAAGCATGGATGGCCGAACGCTTCCCTGCAGGCTGATATGGATATGGAATTCTCCCCTGATACGCGCTACCGGAACTTGCCGGTAGTGGTCCTGGTAGGACGGCCCAATGTGGGCAAATCAACCTTATTCAACCGCCTGGTACACAAGCGCCGGGCCATCACGGACCCGACCCCCGGAGTGACCCGTGACCCCGTGGGCATGGATGCTTTCATTGCCGGAAAACCGCTGCGGCTCATCGACACCGGTGGGTTCAAGCTGGACCGGGACGGTCTTTGTGCTAAAGATACCCTCGATGATCTGGTGGTAGGGCGGACCCTGGAAACCCTGGAACAGGCGGACTTGGTCATTCTGATGCTGGCCGCCGGGGAAATAACCGCTGAGGATGAGGAATTCATTGAAGTGCTGCGGCCTTTCCAAAACCACACCCTGGTAGTCATCAATAAAACCGAAGGGGGCCGCCGGGAGCAGGATGCCTGGAACGTGCTGTCCTATGGGTTTGAAACGGTATCCATGATCTCCGCGGAACATGGGGATCATATCGGGGACCTGGAAGCGTCCATCATCGGGAAACTGGATTTTTCCCAGGTGCTGGAGGCCGAGGACCCGCTGAAGCGGCCCATCCGCATTGCCCTTTTGGGAAAGCCGAATACCGGTAAGTCCACCCTTTCCAACCGGCTCACCGCGTCGGCGGCTTCTATCGTAAGCGACATACCTGGTACCACCAGGGATGTGGTGGAAGGGGGCTTTTCGTATAAAACCAGGAACTTCAAGATTCTCGATACTGCCGGCATACGGCGCAAGACGAAAGTAACCGAGAACATCGAGTATTATTCGGTGAACCGGGCCATCAAAACCATTGACGAGGCGGACCTGGTCTTCCTCATGATCGACGCCCAGGAGGGCCTTTCAGACCAGGACAAGAAGATCGCCGCTCTGGCCCATGACAAAGGCCGGGGCATCATCATGGTCCTCAACAAATGGGATACCATGCCCAGGGTGAAAAACACCTTCGAGGCGGTGGCAGACCGGATACACTTTCTCTTTGGCAAGATGGAGTACGCCCCCATCGTGCCGGTGAGCGCCCAGGATGGAACCGGGGCGGACAAGCTGCTGGATACTGCGGTGAAGATGTACGGCCAACTGATACGGCGTATCGACACCCCCTCCCTGAACCAGGCTTTGGAACGCTGGCTTATTGAGTACCCGCCTCCCATGGGTCCCCAGACCCGGTTCAAGATAAAATACGCCGTTCAAGTTTCGGACAACCCCGTCAAATTCATCTTCTTTGTGTCCCGTCCCCAGGCGGTGAGCGAGGCATATATATCCTATTTACGCAACAAGATCCGCCGGGACCTGGGCTTTTCCCTGGTACCGGTCATGATCGAACTCCGCTCTTCCCGGAAGGAAAAGGGATGAACCGTGGCTTTCTACACGGCGAGGGAGGTGAAACGTATCTTGAAGCTGGAAAACCATACCATCCGGTATTGGGTCAAGGAGATTCCTTTGATTCAGCCTAAAAGGGACAAGCAGGGGAGGCGTCTCTATGCGGAGCGGGACCTGCAGATCCTGCTCCGCCTCAAGTACCTGCTCTACGACCGGCGTTTTACCATTGAAGGCGCCAAGGAGCAGTTGTTCCGGGAGCTTGCCGGAGACCAGCAGGATCTGCGGGCCCAGATATCGGCGCTCCGTTCTGAGTTGGTAGAGCTGTATTTGCTGGTCAATAAAAATGAGAACAATCAAGCTGATACCAAAGTGGACCAGAACAGGAAACCCTCTGATGATATTATTCCCACCCCTCAGCGCTGAAATCCGCCCCCTCATGGAGCGGATTCTCACCCTTGTTGATGAAGTATTCCCCCTGCCCAGGCGTTTCCGCGCCGGCCTCCCAGAGGATGTGGCAGAACTTTCCCGGCTCTTCACCAGTGGACGGGGGGATCGGAGTGAATCCTACATGGGTAAGCCCGGGTTACTATCAGCCTATCTCCGGTATTTCCTCCCCTGGAACTGCTACCGCCTCTGCCGGCTACTACCGGCCCTGCCCCTCACCTTTTCCAGCGGTGATGCCCTGACAGACCTCGGTTCCGGTCCCATCACCCTGCCCCTGGCCCTCTGGATTTCCCGGCCTGAACTGCGGAACCTGGCTCTGGAATTCCGCTGCCTGGATCGAACCGGAGGGATCCTGGATGCGGGGAAGCAGCTCTGGTACGCCCTGGCCGGAAGATCTTCCCCCTGGATCATCAAGACCATCCGTGCGCCCCTGGGCGCTCCAATACATGGTCCCAAAGCCGCTTTGGTCTCGGCGGTGAACCTATTCAACGAACTCTTCTGGGATATACCCTATACCGATAGCCAATCCCTGGCACGCGGAGCAGATAAAAACGCCCGACTCCTTGGGTCTCTTACCGCGGAAAGCGGTTCAATCCTCGTGGTGGAGCCGGGGATACCCCGGTCCGGTGCATATATCACCGTCTTGAGAACCGCGCTGCAAGCAGAGGGACGCCCTCCCCTGTTGCCCTGTCCCCATACCGGGCAATGTCCCTTTCCCGGTACGGCCAGGAATGGCACCGGCGGCAGGGCTAAGTGGTGTCATTTCGCCCTTCAAACCCAGGACGCCCCCCAGTCGCTCCACCAGCTCTCCATTGCGGCGGGGCTTCCCAAGGAACGAGGGACCCTCAGTTTTCTGCTGGCCGGTCCCCGGGTAAAGCAAAATCCTGCTGAATCCACTGCCCCACCGGGGAAACCTGTTTCCAGGGACTTGCTTCCAGTACGGATCATCTCCGACCCCTTCCCAATACACCAGGAACCGAACCAGTTCAACCCCTTGTATAGTCGGTACGGCTGTTCGGCCCGGGGCCTCATCCTCGTTACCGGAGAGAAAAGGGCCATCGAAACACTGGCATCTGGGAACCTGCTGGAACTCACCCCCACCGTACCGGAAACACGGGACCCCAAAACCGGAGGGATAATTCTTTTAAGACCCTCTGGGGCCGATTGGGTTATTTGAGGGTGGGAGTATGTTGCAAGAATGGTGGGTCTCGCGGGGGTGCCGGCAACTTAACAGGCACAACCGAAAGGGCCTGCTGACTCTGTCGGGATCCCCGACTGACCAACACTATAAAAAAACCTCCCGGGAAAAGGAGGTGAGAAAACCCGGGAGGCAAACAGACATACGGTTGTAATCAGGCCAGGATGTATAAAACTATTGGATGATTATTGGTTGCATGAAGCAATAATGAAAAGCATAACATCCAATTACCGTATTTTAATCTATTTATAGCTTACTGATTTTCTCGGTGCCAGTCAAGTTATTTCAGTATAAACATTACTTTTTTTGTCATAAATATATCTATATGCCAGGGCTGCAATTAAATCATTGTTCTTGATATAGTATCTCCATGCTTAATAAACTAACGAGAGAATTGGCAGTCTGCGGGTTTAACGCTGTTTCCGCCCTGGGGGAAGTGCACCCCGAAAGCATCAACCGGCTTTTCCTTCGGGAGGACCGGTTCCCCCTATTTACCAAGGTATGCAAGCAGTTGGCCGGACGGAAACGGCCCTATAAGGTCTGTAGTGATGAGGAGTTGGAGCGGATCTGCAAGAGCAACCGGCATCAGGGAGTAGTGGCCATGATCGAGGAGCCAGTGGTGGAACCTGCCACCCCTGCGGACCTTGATTTGTGGGCCCAGGGCAAAACCGGGCTTATCCTCCATTCAGTGGGCAATGATCACAACCTGGGGGCCATGGTCCGGTCCGCCGCCTTCTTCGATGCCCATTTCATCATCCTCTCGGAAGCGGATACCCAGCTCACCACCAGCGCCTACCGGGTTGCCGAAGGGGGCATGGAACATGTGGTATTCAGGACTATCCGGGACACCGCCGCGTTTCTCAAAGCCGCTTCCGATAGCATTGTTACCATTGGTACAGAACCCCGGGCGCGGCTGCGGATCCGGGATTTGGGGACCATCATTCAAGACAGAGGGAGCCTTTTGCACACCGACAAGAGTCGCCAACCAGGTGCCCGGCCCCTGCCAGGCATAGCCCTGGTGGTGGGTAATGAAACAAGTGGTCTCCCCCCAGAGGTAAAGGCCTGCTGTTCAGCCATGGTACGTATTCCCGGAACCGGTGCTCTTGAAAGCCTCAACGTGGCCCAGGTCGCGACAATTTTTCTTCATGAACTCTATGAGCTATAGACAAAGAAACATTAATTGAGTATATTAGATACATTATCTTTATGATAAGCAGCATAATACGGAAGGAGGAAGTAGCCGGTTCCCTGAATATGATATAACATCGTAAGTATAGAACTACTCGTGATAGGCTCATTAAAGAATGTGTATGATTTTTTGTGGGGGGGGGCGGGGGGGGGGGGGGGGGGGGGGGGGGGGGGGG
>JAITNU010000017.1 GCA_031290325.1 Treponema sp. | reverse complement strand
TTTCTTGACTTTCTATAACAATCATGGTTTGCTGTATACATTAGACATCCGATGTTTGATAATGCTTGCCGGGAGTAAGGAGGAAAGGGCGTTGAAACCAAGCAACAAGAAAACCCTATTGAGTATGCCGTTTTGTAAACAGTTGAACAAGCAAAAGCAACTGCTTCTGCTTTGTCTGCCCGCGCTGGCGCTCATCATCATCTTCAAGTACGGTTCGATGTACGGCATCCTCATTGCCTTTAAGAACTACCGCGCTTCACGGGGCATCTGGGGAAGCGCCTGGCTCGATCCCGTCTACCGTAACTTCGTTACCTTTTTCCGCAATCCCGCTTCGCTCAGGCTGATATGGAATACGGTCCGCATCGGGGTACTGAACATGATCTTCACGTTTCCCGCGCCCATCCTCTTTGCCCTGTTCTTAAACGAGCTGAAATTTCGCCAGTTCAAGCGCTTTGTGCAGACCGTGTCGTATATCCCCCATTTCATCTCCGTTATCGTGGTGGTGGGGATGCTCAACAACTTCGGCAGCATTGACGGCCTGTTTAACGCGATCAGGGGATTCGTTGGCCTCGCGCCGGTCAACATGAATGAGGGCACCCGGTATTTCTATCAGATGTTCATCGGCTCCCAGATTTGGCAGACCTTCGGCTGGAGTTCGATTATTTATATCGCGGCACTCTCCACCATTGACCCAACCCTCTACGATGTGGCGGACATAGACGGAGCAAACCGCTGGTATAAGATATGGAATATCGCCTGGCCTACGATTATGCCTACCACCACGATTATGCTCATCATGGGCATGGGAAACATGCTTAACTCGGATTATCAGAAAATACTGCTCATGCAGAATGACACCAACCGCAGCCAAATCGATGTGATTTCAAGTTTTGTGTACCGTGAGGGCATTATGGGCGCGCGTTTTGAGTATACCACGGCGGTCAATCTGATGCTGTCGATAGTGGGATTCTTGCTGGTGATCACCACCAATAAGGTTATCCAGAAAATTAACCGTGAAAACAGTCTCTGGTAAGGGGTATTGATATGATTGCAGGCATAGACAGGAAACATAGCGCCGGTATGGGCTTTGACGTGATTCTTACCATCCTAATGGTGGGACTGGTAGTGGTAGTGCTCTATCCCTTCATCAACATTATCGCGGTCTCCCTCAGCGGCCCCAGCGCAATCGCCACTGGCCGCGTAAGCTGGGTGCCGGTAGACCTCAACCTCAAGGGCTACGAGATGGTCTTCAAGGATTCCAGGCTCCCCGCAGCCTACGCGAATACCGTCCTCTATGCGGTGATAGGAACCCTGCTGAACCTGCTGCTCACTTCCATGATAGCCTACGCGCTGATGGTCCGGGAGTTCATGTTCCGCAAGCAACTGACAGTGATTCTGACCATCACCATGTTCTTTTCAGGCGGTATGGTGCCTGGCTATATCCTGATCCTGAACCTGGGGCTCATGAATACCCTCTGGTCAATTGTCCTGCCAAGCTGTATAGCCGCCTATAATATCTTTATCTACCGTTCGTTTTTCAGCAGTATCTCCCGTGAAATGCGGGAGGCCGCGTATATGGACGGCGCGGGGGATATTATGATTCTCTTCCGTATCTATATACCCCTTTCCACCGCCCTCTTCGCCACCTTTGGCCTGTTCGCCATTGTCGGCTACTGGAATATGTGGTTTGAACCCCTGCTCTACCTCAAGGATCAGGCGAAACAGCCCATTCAGATGATACTCCGCCAGATACTCTTCACCTCCCTGGCGGCGGGAATGGACGGCGCTCAGGAAGCGATTAACAGTCAGTTGATCAACCCCAAGAACATTCAATACGCCTGCATTATCGCTACCATCTGGCCGGTCTTGTGTGTGTACCCCTTTTTACAAAAATACTTTGAGAAGGGCATGATGCTGGGCGCGGTAAAGGGGTAGGTAAACATTGCTGAAAACGCGAAGCTCGGGCTCCGCGTTTTTATAAAGTCTAGTTAAGGAGAAACGAATGGAGAACAGAAAAAGTTATTTTACGGTTACTGGTATTGCGGTACTGGTATGTCTTGCCTTAAGCGGGTGCAGTAAGCAGGCGTCAGGGACTGCGGGAACCAGCGGGTCTGGGGGAACCAGTGTAGCAACGGGAACCAGCGTGCCAGCGGGAGCCGGCGCGATGTCAGCGCTTCCAGACAACACCCTCAAAATCAAGGTATCGGTTCCTACCTTTGGTACGGACCCCGGAAGAACCGAGGTACAACAGGAATGGCTCAAACGGGTAGAAGCCTACCTGGGCTGTAAAGTGGAGATCACCTGGACCTACACGCCGTGGGCGGATTACCGCAACAACGAACAGGTCATCCTCGCCAGCGGCGCCCTGCCGGATGCCTTTACCTATACATGGGGAGACGCGATCAACGCCTACGGTGAAGACGGCCTGGTGCTGGACATCTCCAAATACACGTCCTACATGACCTACTATCCTCGGTATATCTCTGGCACACCGGGCAAGGAAGCCATGGCCTATAACAAGGACGGTTCCGGGTATTACTTCAAAGACGGTTTTGTAAATGATAACAATATCTCAGGCGCCCAATCCTTTACCGGGTTTATCTACCGCTTTGACGCGCTCCAGGCCAATAACCTTACCCCAGCCACCACGCTGGAGGAGTTTAGCACCCTCTGCGCCGCGCTCAAGGCCCTTTATCCGAGCCTGTATGTGATCTCCAACAGCGACTCCAACTATGCCTTTTACCGGGGCTTTGTGGGAATCTTCCATACATGGGACACCTTGTATTGGAACGGAAACACCTGGACCTACGGCCCGGTGGAGAATAACTTCCGGGATATGCTGCGTTATATCCGCGCCCTCTATGCCGAGGGCTACATCGATCCAGAGTTTGCCACCGACAACGGCGACGCCGCCACCCGGAAGGCAACTACCGGCAAAACCCTGATATATCCCACTGCCTGGGCAGGCATGGCGACTCACTGGAATACCAATAAGGTAGACCAGGCCATCAGCTTCGGTCTGGCGTATCTTCCCCAGAATTCTCAATACGGCACGCCCTGGAAATGGGGCTCCAAGGTTGAGGGAACGAGCCTCAGCACCCAGGGATTCGGCATCGCGGTTTCCGCCAAGGCCGCCAATCCCGATTGGATTGTCAAGCTCATCGACTATCAGTATTCCCCGGAAATGGTAGAACTCCAGAACTGGGGGATTGAGGGCGTTACCTATACCAAGACCGCCGATGGAACCAAGCAGTTCACGCCGGAGATTCTTTCCGCGCCAGACCCGGTACAGGCCCTGGGCAACTACGGCGTTACCTCCTCGGCGGTGTGTCGAACCGGCATCGTCTTTACTCCCCAGGACTTCATTCCCCAGATTACCCAGCAGCGCTTTGAGCCCTGGTGGAGTCTGGCGGACGGGTATCACGATGACAAATACTGGGAGGCAAGCTCCAAATACGGCGGCACTGAATCCGTGGCCCCGACCGACCGTGCGCCCATTGTCCGGCTTACCGCAGACGAGGCAACCAGCCGGGCCCAGTTGATCACCGCCTGCGACACGGTGGCCAAAGAGTACGCGGTACGCTTTATCAACGGTCAGCTTGATCTGGATAAAGACTGGGACAGCTATGTTAATGCGGTGAAGTACGCGGTTGACGACTTTGACGGTGTCTTCCAAATGCTGAACAGCAACACGGTACGGTAACGGAAGAGGGAGCGCACACATGAAAACACTGACGAGTATCGAACGGTTTAACCGGACCATCACGCGGCAGGAAGTAGACCGTCCGGCATACTGGCTTGGCATCCCCGATTCACGGGCGCTCCCTCAACTATTTTCTTACTTCGATGTTGCCGATGTCCCCAGTCTGCGGCTCAAACTGGGGGATGATGTCTTCCCGGTGGAACTGCCCTACGCATCTCCCTACTCCAGCGCCATTTACAACGCCTTTGATTTCCAGGGATCAGGCAAAGCTTCTGCCGAACGGACCCTGACCAAACCAGGGTACTTTGATATAGGAGTTACTGAAGCGGAGATCGAACAATTTGACTGGCCCGAGCCGGAAAAATACATTGATCCCCTTGCCTGCCAAAACGCGGTGGATGCGGTTCCGGCAGGCAAGGCGACGCTGGGCGTGTTGTGGTC
>JAITNU010000177.1 GCA_031290325.1 Treponema sp. | reverse complement strand
CCCCCCCCCCCCCCCCCCCCGCCGGCCCCCCCGCGCCTTCGTTAGAGATGGGAACTGGAAGGATGTAGACGCCTTGTCAGGCGCCAGCGTCCTCAGACTGGATACGCAGACATTTGTCTACGCCGGCGGTGTAGACAGCAGAGGGAGCTACACCCTCAAGGCGGTGGACGTTGCGGACCCCACGGTCACGAAGTATGCCGCTGAAGTCGGTTACAACGTGCCGGTCATGCAGGTGAACAACAGGGAAGGCACCATCGCCGTCATCGCGGGGATTCGTAATGAGGCGGATTCCGAGTATGTGGACGTCAAACTCCAGATATACAACTCCTCCTTGGATAAAATCAAGGAATTCGACTTTGGGGACAAAACACAGGCAGAGCACGGTGATTTGGGTGCCGATGGGTACCAATTTACGACCCTTTTCGACGAAACCCGTGGAGCCAGCCTTGCGATAGGCGATAAGTACGCCGCAATTATCTGGCTGGACGATAACGACACGTGGACGGGTGGACGCGGCAGCACCAAGCAGGCTTATGTCGGCATCTACAACATCAGTACAGGCGCATCGAAACACTTCCAAATGCTCACACCGACGGGGGGCACTGCGCCGACTAACGTACTTGCCACCAGCGGCATCGGTTCACCCTCATCGCTGGCGACACGGGGCGATTACATCATCGTCGGTGGAGCCAGTGGGTCTGCGGCGTTCAGGATCAACGCCGACTTAAGCCTCGAGAACGTTGTTGCCAACGACAGCAAACCATCCCACTGGATGCGGGACAACGGCGATTATGTGATGGATTCCGCCGTGGCCACCGTCAAGGCGTGGAAGTGGAACGGCAGCAGCGCGCCCACTGTCAAGGTGATTGACAGCATGGGAAGTGGGGCAGCGCAGAACAGAGGATACCTGCGGATATGGTGCTTTGACCAGGATAATACGAAGATCGCGTATTCCTATTCCAAGAACATGACCTCAGGCAATGGGGTGTATAGGCTCGATCTTGATGCCGGGTCAAAGACATTTCTGTTTGAGCCCTCGTACCCTGACGCCGACAATACTGATGACTACTACACCCCCTCTCCCTGGGGCATTGAGGTATTCAAAAAGGGCAGCGATACCTGGTACGTAGTGTCCGGCGGCGCATCCGGGACAAACCTCGCCACCGTCATAGCCTTCAAGAACCCGTCCACGAGCGGCACCACTATACAGGTTACTCCCGACTGGTCCCTGGAATTGGGCGAATCGGTGCACATCGTGAAGTGGCTCCACACCACCACCAGGCACTTTGTGGTGGCGAAAGACGACACGGAAGACTCTGGAGAGGATCCGCAGCTCTGGCTGCGTGAGTTCAAGTAGTGCACGGTGCTTAGGCGCGTCAACCGCTCGGTCTAACCACTAACTCACCGCATGAGAAGAAGGCAGTCCGCGGATTAACGCAGATTAACGCAGATTTCCGCCAAGAAATCTTGTCTTATCAGCGAAATCTGCGGACTTTTTTATTCGTTTTTTGTAGTCATGCGTAACATGAGCACTAACAAGTTTTTTACTTTTTCTTAAAATTTTCAGATGAGGCCGGATTCAACAAGCAAGTGCAACACTTGTATAATTGGCAAAAACCTCAGCAGGCATTTTGAAACCCAATACTGCATCGGTGTCGCATTAATCTTAGTCATTACTGTATCAATTTTTTTTGATTGGTCAAGGCCCAATCAAACTTTTTGGGAAAATATCTTCTCAAAATACCATTCTCCCAACCAATGTCAACAGGTTAAGAAAGATATAGCCCAGAAGCCTGAAGTATAGTATAATAAGAATCAAGGTGCGCGGGTTATACGATGTTTTCCCGGTGCGAGTATGGGACGCGCTTTGTAGTATGAAGAACGCAAGGTGGGCACATTATGAGAAAGGCAAGGTGGAGGAGTACACATTAAGGTGGGGAAATTATGGATAATAAAAATATGATTCAAAAAACCGTAGATATTTTGTTTTATTTAGCGGCTAATTCCAAAGGAGCCAAATTAACAGAAATAGCAGACAAGCTGCAGATCCCCAAAACCACGGTTTTTGATATTCTGAAAACTCTCGTGAAAAATGATTTTGTGCATTATCTTAATGTCCAAAAGAAAGTTTATGGCATTGGTTCTCAAATTTATGCCATTGGTATGACCTATCTTGACTCTTCAAATTTGCTCACCATTGCAAAGCCGTATCTAACACTTCTGGCAGATAAATATGAAAAAACAACCTTTATCGCAAAGCGGCACCACGATAAAGTTATTTGTATATATAAATACGCCTCTCCCTCTACCAAGGCTCCTACCAGTAATATCAATGATCGAAAGATGCTGCACTCCACCGCAATCGGTAAATGTTATCTTGCCTTTGATACCGGCGCCTATTCCCTGATTGACACCATAGAGCTGATCCCCCGCACTCCTTATACCATCACCTCCCGGGAGCGCTTGAAAGAACAGGTCCAACAGATACAGGCATTGGGGTATTCTTATGAAAGACAGGAATCCCATGAAAAGATGGCTTGTGTAGCTGCTCCTATTTACGACCACGGGGCAATGGTGGCAACTATCAGCATGACAGGATTTTATCGGGAGGATGAAGATTTCTCTGCCCAGGGAAACGAGTTGGTTCAGCTTGCGGGAATTATTTCGGGGCAGATGGATCATACGAAAGTCGGGCAATAAAGTTCGTATATACGAAATTATGACTATCGATACTTCCGATAAAAATGATCTGATTTTTTTTATTTTTTTCTTGACAGAACAAAACGGTTATGAATATAATTTCTCATCATACCAATAAAATTGTTATTTTTTGGTGGCTTTTACTGAGAGCAGCTTATATATAATTTTTCGTATATACGAACTATTTTGTCGATAGTGCTTCAGGGGGAATGCGGCACAATGGCGGGAACTGTGCAGGCTATTTCCCAGAGGTGACGGAGGTTTAAATGAGTGAAAAAAGGCGCAAAAACCGCTTGGTAAAAAACAGAGATGCCTTCCTTGTGTCGGCTGCAAAAAATTTTTCGATTTTACGTAAAGACTGGCAGCTCTATTGCCTTCTCTTCCCGCTTTTAATTTGGTTTGCTTTGTTTGTATACAAGCCGATGGGTGGGCTTTTGGTGGCGTTCAAGGACTACAAGCCTGACCGTGGAATTCTGCGGAGTGATTTCGCAGGGTTTTATAACTTTTTTAAGCTTATGTTTGATAAAACCTTTATGCGGGAATTCTGGGGCGCCTTCCGTAATACCTTTATGATCAGCCTCTACGGACTTATCTTTGCATTCCCAATTCCGATCATACTGGCGGTTCTGTTCAGTGAAATCATTCACGATCCTTACCGAAAAATTACGCAGACTCTTACCTATCTTCCATACTTTCTTTCAGAAGTTACGATTACCGGTCTTGCATTAATGCTGTTAAAACAATCTTCCCTTTCCACCGGTATTTTTGCCCGTCTTATGCTTGACATAGGCTTTATGCCGGATGGCAAGATCCTTGAAACAGCGCGGTATTTCCGTCCGCTGTATTGTATTACGGGAATTTGGAAAGAATCAGGCTACAACTCCATTGTGTTTTTTGCCGCAATCATGGGCGTGTCCCCTGCCTTATACGAAGCGCTCAGGGTTGACGGCGGGAATAAGCTGCAGGAACTCCGGTATGTAACGCTTCCGGGCATATCCGTCACGCTCACCATCATGCTCATTATGCGTATCGGCCGGATGCTTTCGGTTGGCTACGAGCGCGTCATTCTCTTGTATAATATCTCCACCTACTCTACAGGGGACGTGTTGAGTACCCTGGCGTACCGTATGGCGCTGTTTGTGGGGAACAATAGTAATACGGGTATGGGTGCCGCAATTGATATGTTCAATTCGGTTATTGGATTTTTCCTGGTAATCGGCGCGAACTATGTAAGTCGCCGCGTATCATCAACTTCGCTCTGGTAGGCTGTTATGAAGATGGAACGGCTCAATTCGAGCGAGGTACTGTTCAAAATTGCCGCGTATATACTGACCGGTATTTTTTCAATTGGTGCGCTGTATCCTCTGGTGTACGCGTTTTCCGCGTCTATTTCAGGCAAGATGGCTTACGAATTCGGTGAGGTGGTGCTGCTCCCCAAGGAAGTAAACTTTGCGGTATACCGTTTTTTGTTCAATAACAAAACCTTTTGGCTTTCCTACATCAACACTCTTTTTTATACCCTCTTCGGTACTGCCTGGAGTATGCTGATTTCGACCTGCGGCGCGTACGCCCTTGCCCGAAAGCGTCTGCTGTTCCGGCGGCAGTTCAATTTGTTTGTTGTCTTTACCATGTGGTTCAGCGCCGGTATGATTCCCACGTACCTGAATTACTATACGATGGGGGTCAATAACCGATGGGGCTTTGTATTCGCATTTGGTATTCAAGCGTTTAACATCATTCTGCTGCGAAGCTACTTTGAAACAATTCCTGTTGAAATTGATGAGGCCGCCACTATCGATGGTGCAAATGAGTTTCAACTGTTCGGTAAAATCTATGTACCGATGTCAACCGCTTCGATTATTACGGTAGCGTTATTTTACGCGACTAACCGGTGGAACGGCTATTTTTGGGCAAATTTGCTGTTAAAGGATGAAGTCGACGCGCCTTTACAGGTAACTATGCGTAGACTTATTGAGTACTACTCACAGTTTGCGGACAATTCACCTGAAGAACTGCCGTTTGCCACCGATTCGTATATGTACGCAATTCTTGTGTGCTCAATTATTCCGGTTCTCATCATCTACCCGTTCATTCAAAAATATTTTGCCCGGGGAACCAATTTAGGAGGTGTCAAAGGTTAATCGTACTGGTATCTATGCTGGAAATACTGTCCAGTATTGTATAAATATCTGAATTTTTTACTGTCGGAAAGGCAGAAAATCGAATCGAAGAGGATAAAAATGAAAAAGAATAGCATCATTGCTGTTGTGGTATGTATATTTGCATCGTTGTCCGTGTATGGCGCCGGTACGCCGGAATCCAAAAAAACGGATGCTTCGGGTGGAGCCGATACAAGTGGCCCGCTTAAATTCAACTATGTGGCTGAAACCCGCTCTATTGTGTACACCCATTCGTCGCCACTGACCATGCCGGACGGCACGGTTATTAAAGCAGGGGATCTCAAACCGTTTTGGCAGTATGTCCAAAAAGAGGTGGGAGTCAGTATCACCGATGTTACCACCCAATCGGTGGCATCTGAGATCATCAAGACCCAATCGGCAACGGGATTTAAGGACGCCAATATTTACGGCGGAAACAGTGTTGCCAACGAATTGATGAATTACGGTACGCTGGGGTATTTCATTGATTTAAACAAGCATCTTTCTGAAATGCCGAACTTTAAAAAATATCTTGATGCCCACGGTACCCTGAAAGATATGATCACCGCGTATGACGGCGGTATTTACTTCCTGCCCTACATTGCTGAAATCGGTAATTACGCCCGGGCTTTTATGGGAAGAATCGGTTGGGTAACGCTTTTGCTTGACGGCTCCGCAGTCGAGAATGAAACCAAGACGCTCACCGTCGCCTATCAGCCGTATTGGACCGGTGCAAATGCCCGGAACCCCACAAATGTGATTGCCCTCCAGAACGCCACGGCCCAGGGCGGCGTAATCAGTTTTTCCCAGGCTCGTGATACGCTTATCAATTACATCAAGATAACTTATCCGTCATTACAAAAGCCTTCTGATTTATATCTTGGCACCAAGGCACAGTATGATTTTGACGAACTGGTTGCTTTCTGGCGGGTAGTACATCTTGCACCGAACACGCTATCCAAGGCGGCAACCGGTGCGGTAGTCCCAAATGCCGACATCATCCCCTATTTCCCGCGGCAGACATCGTACCGGGAGGATATACTCCGGCTTGCCAATTACTTTAACGGCCAGCGGGTTTTCGGTTCTGATGCTTATGACGCAAAGTTCTACCTTGATCGGAACGGCGTGTTACAGTTCTCTTATGCCGAAGATAACCTGCTTGACAAGATTCTGCCGTCCCTCAAGGCCCTGTTCAGCGAAGGACTTGTGGCGCCGGACTTTGCGACTATCTCCATCAAGGATAACTTTCGCAACATCTATTTCGGTGGCGATTTACATCAGGGTAACACTAAATTTGGTTTTATGACCTTTGACTTTATTCCCTCAACCACGAGTGTTTCTCTGGGAAGTGGCAAAACACAGGAGGGCGTTGAAGGTATTCTGCCACCGGTAACAAAAATCCCCGGCGTGTCGAACAGTTTTGTACACTATATAGAGAATACCCGTGTTATTAAACCGGATGGCTGGGCAATTTCATCGGTAACCGGCGGTGACAAACTCAAGGCGGCATTGAAGCTCTTTGATTATATGTTCAGTGAAAAGGGGTCCATTGCCAACAATTTCGGCATGCCGGCAAACATTGATGCAAGTGAAAAATATGTGAGTCCCAACGGCACATCCTATCCCAAGTTGAATAAATGGTTTAATGAACAGTCGGCGGCATTTTCAAACGGCGATGGTGCGCTCTTTTCCCGCAATTTCCTCGGCTTTAATTTCCCCATTGGATACGAAAAATCCATCGGGTTTGAGCAGCAGTTTACCACTGCGGCGGGGGAGCGTACCTGGAAACTCTACGAAGATGCACAAGTGCTTTCGTCAACCTACGACAAAACATCATCCCTCTATTACAGCCTGGTGCCGCCGGTTTTCTCGCTCACCGAGCAGCAACAGCGGCAATTACTGGATACCAACATCGGAAGTACCCAGGTTGATTTGATATTCAACTACATTACCACCAGCACGGTGAACGTTCAGCAGATCAAGGATGCGTATAAAAACGGTAAAGTTGATGCTTACATTCAAATCTACCGCGACGCCTACGAAGCAATGGCAAAGAAAAAATAAGGAGATTAACAAGTGCGGACAGCGGGGTGGCTCAAAACCCAGAAGGCAGGATTATTTCTGTATATCGCCGGTGTGGCATTGCTTTTGGTGTATGCCCTGGGTTTTCTTACCAATGTGTATTTGTTTTACGCTTATGGCGATAATACGCTTGCTGATTTTTATCGGGTCATGCAGCAGATGAATAATATACTGCTTTGGGGAGCCATGAGCAGTTGTATATTCACGGTGGTATTGTTCGCCCTGGAATTACATGTACATGCCGCCGGGGTGATTACCCTTGTTATTGTCCTGCTTGTTTCAGCGCTTACGGCTGGATTTACCGTCGTTGTATTTTCGGAACTTATCCGTATCAAGGCCTGGTATACCGGCCTTGATTTTTCATCCCTTGACCGGTACATAGAACGGGGAACCATTACCTATACGTTCTCTACTATCACCTATGATACGGGCATTGTGTTATGCGTCGTATTTTTTACCACCGCACTTTTTTTGGCGGGAATCGTAATAAGAAACGCAGTTACGGTCGTTGAAGAAGCAGGGAATACAGGGGAGACACCGTATGAAACAATATGAAAAATTACTGTATCAGTCAAATACCGCACCGTATTGGCTTGCCATGCTGTTTCTGGTTTTTAATACCTATCAGACGATCATCACGTTGAATATGATTGATATTGTCACCGCAGGAATTCTTACCGCTGAAATTATCCTGTTGAATATTCTGCTTTCGTTTCTGGTATTTATTGTCGCATCCGAAATAAAGCGGTATAACCTGCGATGGGCATATTTTGGAATTGGAACCGGTGCTTTTCAATGCCTCCGCACGCTGTTTGTTTCCACGACGATTTCAAGGGTCATGCGTATACATATTATCGTATCCCTGCTCATGGCAGGTTTTTTCCTGCTTACGGCGGCGCTCATTTCGATGAACCGCAGTAAAAAACGCGCATTCGCGGCAAAGGGTTAAACTATGGGGTATTTGAGTTTACAGCATATCAATAAAATATACCCGGATGGCGTACAGGCGGTGTATGATTTTAACCTCGAAATCAATGAAGGCGAATTTATTGTGTTGATTGGTCCTTCGGGCTGTGGAAAATCAACAACTCTCAGAATGATTGCGGGGCTTGAAGGTATTTCCAGCGGGGATATGTTCTTAAGCGGTGAACGGATTAACAACCTTGCACCTTCCGACCGGGGCGTCGCAATGGTTTTTCAGGATTACGCCTTGTACGGTAATATGACGGTTTATCAAAACATCGGCTTTAGCCTGACCGTGCGGCGGAAAAGCAGCGATGAGATCCACAAGGCCGTGATGCATACAGCGGGAATCGTTCATCTTACCGAATATCTCAACCGCTATCCCAAGGCGCTTTCTGGCGGACAGAAACAACGGGTTGCGATGGGCAGATCGATTGCACGGGAGGCAAGGGTATTGCTGATGGATGAGCCGCTTTCAAATCTGGACGCAAAACTCAGGCAGGAAACCCGGAAAGAACTTGCGATCCTGCATCACGAACTCAAGCCGACTATCGTCTATGTTACTCACGATCAAATTGAAGCGATGACAATGGCAACGCGGATTGTCGTTCTGAAAGATGGTTATATTCAGCAAATCGGTACGCCCTATCAAATTTATCACGAGCCGGTGAATCTTTTTACCGCGACCTTTATCGGTATGCCACCCATGAATGTCCTTGATGGTGTCACGGAGAATAGACAATTTACTGTACTCAATAAAGACAAAGAACCGGTTTTATCGTTTCCTATTCCCCAGCGAATCATAAACGCACTTCCGGCCCACTCCGGTGTTACCATGGGCATTAGGGCGGAACATATTACCGGCGGGGAAGATCATGAATATCGTATAAACGCACGGGTAGCGGCGCTTGAACTGCTTGGCGCTGAGTACAATGCCACCCTTGATGTAAAAGGGGTACATCTGACGAGCCGGATTTCCACCGAGCAAAAAATAAAACTCGGATCTAGTATTGATATGGCGATCAACGTCGATAAGATCCATTTTTTTGACATCAATTCAGGTGTGAGGATAGCATGAGAGAACAAACCACAGAAGATAAAATTTTACGTGCTGCTGCGGTTGTCTCGGTAACTGTCGCTGTTTTAGAACTTGCGTGTGCGCAGCTTCATATACGGCTCACCCGGCTTTCCGCAGTCGAGACAACAGGGATATCGCTTTTTGGCTTTATTATCTTTGGTTTAGTAACGTTGTTTGCCGTTATGCGGATGATGGAATCAATAGGGGGTAAAATTTTTGCGGTACTGATGAATATCATAGCCGCTCTTTTTGCGACATGGTATCTTAACCTGCTTTTTCATGACAACCTGTTTTTTCAGAATCTCTATTACAGCCAAAATCTGTTGTCAGGAGGCTATGATTTGCTGCCCCTTGCCAGGCGGATTAGCGCAACTATTCCATTAGGCCTGATTATCGTCGGAGCTGCCTGTTATTACCTTTCCGCCCTTACCATCGTAGTGGTGATGTGCATCACCCGCCGGTCTTTGCATGAAGCTTAAAAAATTCCGCGACTGGAGGGCACTGCTTGTCAGGGCCTGGGCAGCGGGGGCGGTGTGCTTTTTTGCGGCCTGGGGCAGAAGCGGTGCAGAAGAGATTACCGATGCATACTCGGTTGATTTGATTGGAGGACTCATTGTTGTTTTGGTGTTAGCTGACTGGATTCTGGTAAATCCGGTTATCAAGCTGCTCTTCAACATTCAGATGAATCCTGCCCCAAAACCCGGAACAGGTATGGCGCTCTATATACTGAGCCACATACTAAAAAATATCGTTATTGTATGCCTTATTGTGGGAACTTATTATGTGTTGAATGTCTTTTGTATTACTGTTTTTCACTTCGATGAAAAATCAGTTCCAATACCGCTTGAACCGGTTTTGTTCGGTATTTTGTACGGAGTGTATTACGGAGCCGGTGCACAGGGCATAGGTATTATAAAAAAACATGAAAAAAATTATTCCAGTAAGGAGCTTGGATGAGCTATTACGATATTATAAAGGCCGATTCGGTAAATAACTATTATCTTTTTAGCCTGGAAGAAATTGACGCGCTCAAAAAACGTTTGACAGTAGAAAATCGTAAGGCGCTCAAAAACGATCTTGAGGATTTGTTTTCATGGCCCCTCGAATCGGTTACCACAAAAACGCGGCTGCCGCCAAGTGGCGACCCGCATGATTATGTGAGTCTTGCGACCTATTACTGGCCGGATGAACAAAGTGGAGATGGACTGCCCTACATCCGGCGTGATGGATTTGTCAACACAGGCGGGCTTAAGCAGTACGATAAAGATAAATTCAAGCGGCTTGCGTATCTCGTCTATCACGGCGCACTGCTTTTTTTATTAATAGAAGAACCCCGTTATAGTGAACTTATTGAACGGCATCTGTACAACTGGTTTATTGACCCGTGCACCCGGATGAAGGCGCATCTGAATTATGGGCAGTTTATTCCAGGTGTAACTGAAGGACGCGCCGAAGGTATCATTGATTATTCGGCGAATTTCGCCTATGCGCTCAATATGCTTTTCCTCTTGGACAAAAAACAGCTTTTAGGAGATGAGCTGCATTCGGGGCTTGTTATGTGGCATAAGGAATTCCGTTCGTGGCTCCTTTCCAGCCCCATCGGAAAAGCTGAGGTCACGGCAAAAAATAACCACGGAACTTTTTACGACCTTGCCTTGTGCCTTATCGGGCAATTTTTAGAAATAGAGGAAAGCTTTAATATTGAAACCTTTGTGCGAATGCGAATCGAAATGCAAATTGCCGCTGATGCGAGTCTGCCCCTTGAAACTGCACGGACAAAATCAATGAGCTATAGTTTTATGGCCCTCAAAGGCTTTTTAGAAATAGCGAAACTCATGCGGCCAAAAGGGATCTATCTTTTTCCGCAGCTCAAAAGCTGCGTTGATTGGCTGTACCAAAGCGCGATTGTGCATAAGGTCGGCTGGACATACGAGCAGGTAGCGCCTTTTGATGCAGGCATTTATGTACTTTTCCGTGAAATGGTGTCTTCCGCCTATCCTGGTGAATACCACGATATAGCAGATTACCTTGATGTAGAAAAAATCCATAACAGGGTTTTACGCTATTTATTTTTATAAGGAAGGCTTGGCATGGAAAATCAAACTGGAAATCAATTTATAAACGATCTGGTGTCGCGTATGACACTCGAACAAAAAATCGGTTCGCTCTTGACCCTTGGATTTGCGGGTACTCTGGTTCGTCCCCATATCCGCGACGCGATTCTCAAATACCATTGTGGGGGACTACGGCTCACTCCCTCGACGCGGCTTTTTGGAATCTACATTGACCCTAAGTCCGGCAAAACTATCCGCGATGTAACCGATACTAAAGGCTATAAGCGGGATATAGCGCCACCCATGGTGGATGCGGAGCAGTATGCTTCAATGCTGGATGAACTGCAAATCCTTGCCCGTTCCCGCCCGCTTGGAATCCCGCTACACTTTTCCTTTGACCAGGAAGGTGGTACCAGCGCGGACTATGATTTTGGCGGCGTGAATGTTTTTCCCAAGCCAATGGGCATTCGCGCAACTGGTGATGTCAACCTGGCATACAAAGCGGCAGAGGCAGTGTCGCGTCAGTCAAAGGCGGTGGGGTTTAGCTGGATTCATTCACCGGTTTTGGATATCAACACTGAACCTTTGAACCCGGAAATCTACACCCGTGCCTACTCCGATATCGCTGAAGTGGTGGCCGAGTATGGGATCAAAACCTGCGAAGGCTTTAAGCAAGGCAACATGATCGCGACTGGTAAGCATTTTCCCGGCCGTGGTCATTCAAAAATGGATGCCCATTTTGAAGTGCCGGTTATCACGGTGGATAAAGAGACTATGCTGGCGCGTGAACTTTTGCCCTACCGTGAATTGATTGCGCGGGATTTGCTGCCGTCGATTATGATCGCCCACAGCATTTTTCCCGCCTTTGACAACGTAGATATAGCGACGGTTTCAAAAAAGATCATCACCGGTTTGCTGCGCGATAAGATGGGTTTTAAGGGGGTTATTACCACCGACAGCATGACCATGGTCGCGGTACGGTATGGGGTTGCCAATGCCTGTGCACTGGCCCTGGAAGCCGGCGCCGATTTGGTGCTTATGAAGGCCGAAAGTGTGCTGGTGGAAGAAGTTTTCACGAAAATCCGGGAATTTGTCAAAACAAGACGCATAAGCGAAGAGGAACTCGACCAAAAAGTGCGGCGTGTTTTGGGTGTTAAATACCAATACGGGCTTTTTATCGAGTTCAGACAGGAAAATCCTGTTGCGGTGGTGCAGGATAAAGGCATCATTGATTTATCACGGCATATTGCTCGCCGTTCGGTTATGACGGAGCGGCATAAAAACCTGCCACTTTTGAAGACCGCTAAGATACTCGTGATTGAGCAGGTCAACAAAACACCGAATAATTTTTTCTGGCATCCAGGTATCCTGTACAAAAATTGCCTTGCCTATAATCAAAACTGCGAATATCTTGAGGTTTCGTATACCTTTGACGATGACGACAAAGCGGCAATAACGCAAAACAGTGAATGTTACGACGCCGTCATTATTACGAACTTTTATATCCGGGGTAAACTCGCGAATAATCAGTTTATCGAAGACCTGCTTAAAAATCCGGCACTTGCACAAAAACCGGTCGTGGTAGTAACCAATACTCCCTATCCAATCAGTGTACCAAAAAGCGCGGAAGATATTATTGTTACCTACGCAACATCGCCTCACAACATCGAAGTCTGCGCCGGAACGATCTTCGGTGAAATCAACCCTGAAGGTACCTATCCTATCGAGTGGAGAAACCTGTGAATAGTATAAGTGAAAGTATACATAAACAGTACGCTGAAAATGTTTGGGATAAAATACAAACAAAAATATCTGTGCAATGTGACCGAATCGGCGTGATAGTTCCCTATATTGCGGTTGACGGCCGCTATAGCGACAAAATGGCGGATAATCTGTATTGGTGGACAAACGGATTCTGGCCGGGTATCCTTTGGCTTTTATTCTATAGTGCCGGTGAACAGAAATACGCAGACACCGCACGCGCCATTGAAGAACGGCTCGACGCGGCGCTTGCCGGCTACGAGGGGCTGCATCACGATGTAGGCTTTATGTGGACCTTATCCGCGGGGCTGGACTTTAAGCTCACTGCTAACCCCGCCTCGCGGGTACGGGCACTCCACGGGGCAAACCTTTTGGCCGGACGCTACAACCTGCGAGGGCATTTTATCCGTTCTTGGAACAAGGATTATACCGGATGGATCATCGTTGACTGCATGATGAATCTGCCGCTTCTGTATTGGGCAAGCGCGGAAGTGGTGGATCCCCGTTTCCGGTATATCGCCATGGAACACGCGGATACGGCTCTCAAATATCTGGTTCGAGAGGACGGATCCTGTAATCATATTGCTGTTCTCAATCCTGAAAATGGGGCACTGCTTGAAACGCCAGCGGGACAGGGCTACGCACCGGGTTCCTCCTGGACACGGGGACAGGCATGGGCACTCTATGGCTTTGCGCTCAGTTACCGGCATACCGGAGAGGAACGCTATCTTACCGCCTCAAAACGTATTGCCCATTATTTTATCGCCAATATTTTCCGCTATGGCTTTGTACCGCCGGTGGATTTCCGCGCTCCGGACACACCGGAAAAACTGGATGCTTCTGCGGGGATGATCGCCACCTGCGGACTTTTGCAATTATCAGACATAGTACCTGATGCTGAAAAAAAATTGTACCTTGACGCCGCTATGCGGATACTGAAAGCAACCGAAGAAAAATACTGCGATTGGGATCCTGGCCGTGATGGAATTGTGCAAAAAAGTACCGCTCAATATCACGAAAAAACAGATGAGTTTCATGTTCCCATTATCTATGGGGATTATTTTTTAATTGAAGCAATCCATCGGATTTTATATCCTGAATTGCAAGTGTGGTAAAAATGGAAAATCAATACCGTAAATGGTTCGGTGAAAAACGGGGACGATTGGCAGCGCAAGCCTTTCGTGAAAAAGGCTGGACCGCTCATTATACGGAAACCCTGGAAGATGCGAAAAAGCTCTTGCTTGAAACCTGTCTTCCCAAAGGTGTCTCAGTCGGCCTTGGCGGGAGTGAAACCCTGGGCGCAATGGAGATACTGCCGGTTCTGCGTGGCAGTGAGTACCACCTATATGACCGCTATAACTGCGCCGATCACTTTGAAGTATGCCGTGAAAGTCTCATGGCGGATTATTTTCTCACCAGCGCCAACGCCATGACCATCAGTGGTGAGATGGTCAACCTCGACTGTTCCGGGAGCCGTGTCGCCGCTATGGCCTACGGTCCCCGTCACGTAATCGTGGTTGTGGGGGTGAACAAAATCGTCGATACCCTTGAAGAGGCGATTGCTCGGGCACGCTCAATAGCACCGATGAACTGTAAGCGTAATGGCCACAAGACTCCCTGCACTGAGACGGGTATCTGTACGGATTGCAACATCCCCGGTAGAATGTGCAATCAACTCCTGATAACGTTTAACGCTCAAAAATTTGCGGGGAAGTACACTATCATCATTATTAATGAGGAACTTGGATTTTAGGTGCACAAATATAGTTTGTTTTTGATACTTGATGACTTCCGTACAGAGCAAAGCCCGATTAGTGTTGGAGCTACGCATGCCGGTGCTGAAATTACGGCGCTGCCGAAGCAGTGGATTCCTCAATGACCAGTTTTCCAGGATAGGTGATGCAGGAAGGCGGTTTTTGAGGGGCTGTAATACGGCGTACCATCAGTTCCAGAGCGGTTTGGGTTATCGCCTCTATGGGCTGCTCAATACTGGTAATTAACCGGGAAAAGGGCATCGCCTGGCTTAAATGGTCAAAACCGGTCACCGCGATGTCCGCGGGAACCTTCATACCCAGTTTTTCAATGGAATTGATAAGTCCCATGGCGGTAATATCATTGGAGCAGAGGATGGCATCCGGCCTTTTTTCCGTAATAAAGCAGGAGACCGATGCATCATCGCGGTCAATTTCAATAAGCGGTTCCGGCGGCAGATGATGATCCAGCATCGCCTCATGATACCCCATAAGCCTGAGTTTGATCGTAGTATGGGAGTTACGGGGAGCGAAGAAAAAAATACGCCTATAAGTCTGTTGAATAAGATACGTTGTCATCATATATGACGCGTGTATGTGGTCCAGGGACACCAAATCAAAATCATTGGGAGCCGGGTAGGGTTTTATATTCGCATCAATCAAAACAATCGGTATACCTGCATCGGAAATGATATTGAGAATTTCTTCATTCAGCATTTCCACCTTCTCGTGATATTCAAAAGGCGAAAAGAACAAGCCTTGAATCCCCTGGGCGATGTACCGTTCACATAATTGCAGAATATCGAATTTCAGCATATCCGATTTTGGAGAAACATAGCCACCCCAAACAAGGGAATAGCCCTGGCATGACGCATATTGGGCAAGCTGATTGTAAAGGGGGTCAAAAAAATACCCCGGCCCCATATTGGGAAAAATAATGCCCAAAAGACTGGTTTGGGGCCGCGGGGCATTGATATAGGCGCCGGAACCTTTAATGCTGGTGATATATCCCGCCTGTTTCATCTCGTCCACCGCTTTGCGGAGGGTCGGCCGGGAACACCGGTAATGCTCTGCCAAGACCGTCTCAGTGGGCAGGTTGATCTTGCCGGACAAATCACCGGTGGAAATACGTTTCAGGAGGTCCTGATAAATAAGCTCCGATTTTGAATCTGCCATTACCCTTTAAAGATGCGCTGTTTTTTTCCTTTTGTAAAGATTGCTTAGACAAATCAGGATAAAATAATTTACAAATTTTTAGAAATATGAAAAATCTGTTATTTTTTTGTTGACAAATATTTTTGGTTATGTAAAACTGGTTATGCAAGGGGATACTTATATGAGCTATTTGGAAACATTGTTCAGTCTTAAAGGGAAAACGGCGCTTGTTACCGGTGGCGGGCGTGGTATAGGGCAAGTGGTGGCCATAGGTCTTGCCAAAGCCGGGGCGGAAGTAGCCATTATTTCCCGGACCGGGGCTGATGAAACGGTAAAGCTTATCGAACAAGCAGGGGGGAGGGCGTACAGTCTCCTGGCGGACGTAACCGATGAAAAAGCGGTGGATGCCGCCCTTGCGTCGGTAATAGCCCGTTCCGGTTCTATTGATATTGTCTTTAACAACGCCGGCATCTGTATTCATGAGGACACCCTCAAGGCGACTATTGCCGACTGGCGGAGTGTACTGGATATTAACCTTACCGGGGAATATATCATGGCCCGGGCGGCAGGACGGATCATGATAGAGCAGGGGATCAGGGGAAGCATCATCAACATGGCTTCCATGTCCGGCTCTATCGTAAATATCCCCCAGTGGCAGGCTTCGTATAACGCCTCCAAGGCAGGGGTTATCCACATGACCCGATCCTTGGCAGTGGAATGGGCGCAGTACGGTATCCGGGTGAACTCCTTAAGCCCAGGGTATATTGCAACCCCCATGAGCGTGGATACTCCCCAGGAACTCAAAGATGCCTGGATGCCCCTCATGCCTTTTCACCGTATGGGAAAACCTGAAGAACTGGTAGGGGCGGTGATTTATCTGGCGGCGGAAAGTTCCGGCTATACATCAGGCAGTGATCTGGTTGTAGATGGGGCCTATGTTTGTCAATAAAGAACCCCCGCTATGAAGAAAGGCGCTTGGTCGCGCTCCATGGGAGCGCGTGGATTGGAACAAACAAACAATAAGGATGGCTGATCCATGTATGCGATGGGCATTGATTTGGGTACTTCCAGTCTGAAGGCGCTGCTTGTTGATCCTGCGGGAAACATACAGGGCGCAAGCTCAGGGACCTATCAATTCGATGCACCTTGTTCCGGTTATGCGGAACAGCATACGGATCTCTGGTGGAATGCCTGCCGGGCTGTGGTGCGGGAAGTATTGGCCCGTTCCGGTGTTCCTGCTTTGGAAATCAAGGCCCTCAGTTTTTCCGGGCAGATGCACGGTTTGGTTATGCTCGATAAAAAGCGGCAGGTCATCCGTCCGGCGATTCTGCACTGCGACACCCGTTCCGGCGGGGAACTGTCTAAAATTGGGGACCTGTACGCGGCGCTTCCCCCGTTTAATCCGGTGTACACAGGGTTTCTGTTAAGCTCCCTGCTCTGGGTTAAGGAGTATGAACAGGAATACTACAACTGTATTGATGCGGTATGCCTTCCGAAAGATTTTTTGAAATTTAAACTCTGCGGGGAACTCTGTTCAGACTTTTCCGATGCTTCGGCAACCCTGGCTTTTGACATAGAACATTTCCGGTGGTCCGCTGAGATCCTTAATGCCCTGGGCATACCCCTTTCGTGGTTTCCACCCTGTGTTGCCGCGGATGCGACTGTGGGGACCGTAACGAAAGAAGCGGCGGTGGAAACGGGACTTGCGGCGGGAACCCTGGTGGTTTCAGGCGGCGGGGATCAGGTGATGCAGGCTATCGGAAACGGCGCGATTAAGAGCGGGCAGGCAACGGTGAACATCGGCAGTTCCGGGCAGGTGTGCTTTCAGAGTGATAAACCAGTAGCCAATCCTCAGCGTTCCACCAATACCTTCTGCGCCTATAGCAAGGATACCTGGATTGTCATGGGGGCGACCATGACCGCAGGCCTTTCCTTTAAGTGGTACCGCTCGCGCTTTACCGGTGAAGATTACCGTACACTGGACAATGAAATTGCCATTCTGCCTGCCGGCGCCGGGGGTCTGTTGTTTCTGCCCTATTTGAGCGGTGAGCGGACGCCCCATGTTAATCCGGATCTTTCCGGCGCTTTTCTGGGTCTTCGCCTTGATACCGGTAAAGCCCATCTGGCCCGGGCAGTGCTTGAGGGGGTTGCTTATTCCCTCTACCAGTGCCTGGAGACGTGCGAAGATCTGGGGCTTCATACCGGGGAACTGATTGCTTCAGGCGGCGGGGCGCGGAGCGCGGTGTGGATGCAGATCCTGGCAGATGTTTTTGCACTCCCCATCAAAACCACAGTTACTGAAGAACAGGCATGCATCGGAGCAGCGGCAGCGGCGTTCTCTGGTGGCGGTGTTTTTTCATCAATTGAAGAAGCCTGCCGCAGTATGGTGCATTACCAGCCAGGGTGCCGGGAACCGGATCTGGATCAACATCGTATCTATCAGGAATTTTATCAGCACTATAAAGAAGCATACAGGGGAAGCAGCAAAACGCTTCAATATCTTACTGAGTTGGGAAGAAGGCATGATAGAAACAGACAGTAACACTATCTTTGAATGTCAGGGTATCTCAAAATCTTTCGGCGGTGTCCAGGCGCTTCAAAATGTGCAACTGCAGATTGGCAAAGGCGAGGCGCATGCCCTGCTGGGGGAAAACGGTGCCGGTAAATCAACCTTGATGAAGATCATCATCGGCCTGTACCAGCCTGACAAGGGGGAAATGGTCTTTGAAGGCAAACCGTATCAGGTCCGGGGGCCGTCGGATGCCATTAATGCCGGTATTTCGATGATCCATCAGGAATTAAACCCCGAACCTTATTTATCCATTGCGGAAAGTATTTTTTTGGGCCGGGAAGACAGTTACGGAATATTGGGGTTTCTCAACAAAAAAGAAACGGACCGGAAAGCTGCGGACATTTTAGAAAAATTCAATTTCAGAATGAAGCCCCAGACTCTGATGGAAGAATTGACCCTGGCCCAGGTTCAGATGATTGAAATAATCAAGGCGGTGTCCTGTAACGCCCGGCTGATCATTATGGACGAGCCAACCTCTTCCCTGGACAGTGAAGAAACCGAACGGCTTTTTAAGACCATCCGTGATTTAAAAGCAAAAGGTGTTTCTATCATTTATATTTCCCATCGTATGGAGGAAATATTTAAGATATGCGACAAGGTTTCGGTATTCCGGGATGGAAAGTATGTGGGCAGTAAATCTATGGAAAGTGTTACCCGGGATGAACTGATTGCTCTTATGGTCGGGCGCCAGGTGGAAAGCGTATTTCCCAAAGTGGATTGTCCGATTGGAGGAGAGGTCTTCCGGGTGGAGGGGCTTTCGGGCAAGGGCTTTGACGATATCAGTTTTACGGTTCATGCCGGGGAGATTCTCGGTTTTTCCGGCTTGGTCGGATCAGGACGCAGTGAAACCATGCGCGCCATTATCGGTCTGGACCATTTGAAGAAGGGAAATATATTTTTTAACGGAAAACCGATCACCATTAAAAATCCTGCAGAGGGCATCAGGCAGGGTGTGTGTATGGTGAATGAGGATCGCAAAATCTTCGGTCTCTGCCTGGGGCGTTCCCTGCGGGAAAATATCAGCCTCCCCAATTTGCCGGCCCGGCAAAAGAGGCTTTTGATACGCCAGAAACGGGAGAGCGAGGAAACCAAAGATGCGGCCAAAGGTCTTTCCATCAAGGCGGCAAGCATTGAGTCCGAAGCCTATTCCCTTTCCGGCGGGAATCAGCAGAAGGTGGTCATTGCTAAATGGTTTATGGCAAATCCCAAGGTGCTGATCGTAGATGAGCCGACCCGGGGGGTTGATGTGGGGGCAAAAGCTGAAATCCATACCCTGATATGCCGCTTCGCCGCAGAAGGCATGGCGATCATCATGGTTTCTTCGGAACTGCCTGAAGTGATGGGAATGAGCGACCGCATTGTTATCTTCCACGAAGGTAGAACCAACGGGGAAGTGTTACGAAAGGATATTCTCAGTGGAGAAGCCACTGAAGAAACCATATTGGCAAAAGAATTCGGACAGTAAACAAATAAGGAGCAATAGTATGGCGGAATTAACAGGAAAAAAAATTCTGGGCATGGATCAAACGGAGATGAATATTTTCATGCGCAGATATGGTATTGGTTTTGTTATGATACTGATGATCATTATCCTGTCAATCGCATCCCCTGCCTTTAGAACCAGGGATAATGTATTAAGCGTATTACTGCAAGTGTCGATAAACGGCATTCTTTCCATGGGCATGGTTTTTGTCATGGTTGCCGGAGGCATTGATATTTCGATAGGTTCCATGCTTGCCCTGACCAGTTCTGTCGCCGGTATGGTATTGCTGCAAACAAGCAATATTCCCCTGACCATTCTCATTTCAATCGGTGCAACGGCCATTGCAGGGTTGATGAACGGTTTTTTTGTGGCACGCTTCAAGCTCTTTCCCTTTGTGGTGACCCTGGCTACCCAATTGGTTTTCCGAGGCATGGGCTACTTTGTAACCGGCGGCTACGCCCGTTCCATAGAAGTACCGGAGTTCAAAATAATCGGTACAGGAAGACTGTTTAATGTTATTCCCTACCCAATCATCATTTTTCTGATAGTGGTGGCCATTGTCTTTATCATTCTGCATCATACTAAATTAGGCCGCTATGTGTATGCGGTAGGGGGAAACCTCAACGCTGCAACCGCAGCAGGGGTAAAGGTATTCCGTACCCAGGTTGCCACCTATGTTATCTGCGGCATTTGCTGTGGCATTGCAGGGATTATTATGACCAGCAGGATCAATGCGTCCCAGCCCAATAGTGGTATCGGGTATGAGACCGATGCCATTGCCGCCTGTGTTATCGGGGGAACCTCCTTTGCAGGCGGTGTGGGAACAATTGGTGGTACGGTGATCGGCATTATCATCATTGGGCTTATTTACAACGGTATGAACCTCCTGGGTATCAGTTCGTATTGGCAGACCATTATGAAGGGCCTTTTGATTATCGCAGCGGTACTGCTGGATATGCTGCTGCACCGGAAAAGATAATCACGAGGCGCTTGTTTTAAGGAACTTATTCTACGCATGTAGATAAGAAATATTTTTTTAGGAGAGAAATATGAAGAGTACATGGTTTAAACTGGCGGTGTTGGGTATGATTGGCATAGCATCATACCTGCCTGCCGCCGGGCAGCAGAATTCGGGGCCGAAGAAACCGGTTATCGGGTATATTTGTAAAAATACTACTGATACCTTTGCTATCGGCTACAACAATGCCGCCCGGACAAAACTGGACGGTCTGAAAAGAGACGGAGTTATCGGGAACTGGTATTTTTATGATGGCCAGTCTGATCCGGTAACGCAAATCTCCCTGATGGATACCGCAGTCAGTCAGGGCTGTAATTACATTATCTTCCTTCCGGCTGAAGCGGCGGGAAGTGCGCCGGTTCTCGACAAGGCCAAAGAGAAAAACATTCCCATCGTGGTGGTTAATTCCCGGACAAACAATACCACCGAGCTTGCAGCGGCCTACGTTGGTTCCAACGACGTACAGGCCGGCGAGATGATGGCACAATTTGTGCGGGAGAACATCCCGGCAGGCGGCGGCTGGGGACATATCCAGGGGCCTATCGGTAATTCAGCCCAGGTTGAACGGGGACAGGGCATTCATAATATCCTGGACAAGGATCCCAACTGGAAGCTCCTGGATGAACAGCCGGGTAACTGGCTTGGTGAAATCGCCACCCGTTTTGCCGAAGACTGGCGAACCAAGTACGGGCAAGGCCTGAACGCCATTATCTGCGACAACGATGATATGTCATCTGCGGCCCAGAACGTGATGAACGCGCAGGGACGCACCGACATTATCTGCATCGGCGTTGACGGAAACCCCGGCCCCTTAAGCATGGTAAAAAGCGGCGATCTGCTTGCCACAATTTATCAGGATGGCATCGGGCAGGTAAGCAGGGGCATCGATCTGGTCGTTGATCTCATCAACGGAAAAACAGTAGCAAAAGAAACGTGGATTGATTTTGTGCTTATTACCAAAGAGAACGTCAATCAATATTAAAAATAAAAAATCCCCGCCGCTCTGCGGCGGGGTATTAAACCCCGCTGTGAAGAAAGGCGCTTGGTCGCGATCCATGGGAGCGCGTGGATTAAAATGGAGATAAAACATGATAGAGCAATTTATTACCGGTATTCAGCATATTGGTATTCCAACCAATGACATGCATACCAGGTGTGCTTTCTTAAATTCGGCACTATGGTTGTTGAAGCCTACGAAAATCATCAAGCTCTGCATAAAAGTGGTGAGTGCAATTCAAAATCTGCCTTTCTGGGGCAAGGGGATTAAGTTTTTCAAAATTGAAGGTCCCAATAAAGAGCTTATTGAATTTTGTCAAATACTTTAGAACGTTTCTATTGGTATTACCTGTCAGTGTATGTTGAGATAATTACGTTGCAATGCAACCTTCAGACCTATTGCACGGTCAAACACGGCATGGTTTATTTGGAAAAGATGACCCTCGCCGAGTTGAGTCAAAAAGCGGTGATACAATACAGCAAACGGATGGCCTTTGAAATATACCGGGATGGCCATACCTACAACCGGATCACCTATCAGGAATTTGGCCTGCGGACCCGGCAGTTTGCGGCCCTCCTTATCAGCCTGGGAGTCAGGGCCGGGGACCGGGTGATGCTCCTGGCAGAAAACCGCCCTGAATGGCCTATCGCATACTTCGCCGCAGCCCTCGCAGGGGCCGTAACCGTGCCGGTGCTCACGGACTTTTCATCGGAACAAATTATAACCATAGCAAGTCATGCTGGCATTAGCGCCCTCTGTATAACCGAAAAGACCAGTCCCAAGCTCACCGGAGGCGGGATAGATCCGGCTATTCCCTTCATCTATATCGACAGCATTGAAGAAGCAGATAATGGACCTGTTGCAAAAGTCAGCATACAGGTTGTACTGCATGGACGGAAAAAACGCCTTCCCCTCCAGGAAGGGGGCGCTTTCCCGGAAACCAGAGAAACAGACCTCGCCACCCTCATCTATACTTCGGGAACCACCGGTAGCAGCAAGGGGGTAATGCTTTCACACCGCAACCTGCTCTACAACGTCCTCTCCTCCCGGTCCCTCATGAAAATCTTCCCACGGGATCGGCTCCTGTCGATCATTCCCCTGGCCCATACGTACGAATGTACCCTGGGCCTCCTGAATGCGGTGATGAATGGGGCTTCGACGGTCTATCTTGATCGTGCTCCGGCTCCTTCAGTTCTGTTCCCGGCCATACAAGCCCTGCGGCCCACGGCTATGGTAACGGTCCCCCTTTTTATCGAAAAAATATACCGGAACCGTATAGCCCCGGCGCTTCTGGCAAACCCCCTGTACCGTTTCCCCCTGACCCGGTTTCTCGCCATTGCCTGGGCAGGACGCACCCTTATGTCCACCTTTGGCAAGGCCATCCGGTTCTTCGGCATTGGCGGTGCTCCCCTCTCTGAGGATACCGAGGCCTTTCTGCGAAAGGTCAAATTTCCCTATGCCCCCGGGTATGGGCTTACCGAAGCTGCGCCGCTGGTGTCAGGTACCGCGCCCTACCACTTTCCCTTCCGTTCTGCCGGTTCTGTGTTAAAGGATATAGAAGTCCGTATCGTGCCGAATCAAGCGCCGGGAGATACTCCCCTTGAAGGGGAGATCCAGGTCCGGGGGCCTAATGTGATGATGGGGTATTACCGGGACGAGGAAAAGACCCGGGAAGCCTTTACCGTTGACGGCTGGTTTAAAACCGGGGACCTGGGGTTTCTGGATAAGCGGGGACATCTCTTTATCCGGGGGCGCCTCAAGGCCCTGATCCTGGGACCTTCAGGGGAAAACATCTACCCCGAAGAAATCGAGGGGCTTCTCAGTACCTCACACCTCGTGGAGGATGCCCTGGTCTATCCCAGCGATAAAGGAGAGCTTATTGCCCTGGTCGTATTAAGCGAAAAAGCCAAAACCATGCTGGCCGCCATAGAGGGGCGCCTTGAGGACCTGAAAACCGGAATCAACAAGCAGCTTGCGTCCTTTTCCCGGATTCACCGCATCGAGATACGGTATGAACCCTTTGAGAAAACATCGACCCTCAAGATTAAGCGATTTTTGTATCCCGGGGCACGGTGAAATGCTCACAATTGGGCAAGATTAAATTGCTTTTTTGGGGCTAGTGTGCTATTATAACCTTAGTTTTATGAGTAAGAATAGACAGTCATTGGTTTATAGCAGCCCATTGCGTAAAAAAATGCTTATGCCGTTGTTAGTTGGTTTTTGCATTACCGCGTGTTCGGGAAGCCCGGAGAAGCGTCAAGAGCCTCAGATCAAAGCGCCGCCAACAGCGAGTCCTGCGGTTGCAGCAACAGTAAGCACTGCGGCATCACCTGAAACCTTAAGCATACCGGAAGCATCATCACCACTGCCGGTAGTGCCGGAAACTGCATCAGTACCGATATCCCCATCAGCTCCGGAATCCCCGGTAGTGTCAGTAATACCGGTGTTACCGGATCTGACATCACCGGAAACCTCATCAGTGCCTGCTGATCCGGCAAAGCCGAGAGTACCGGCAGTGTCGGCGATACCAGCATTACCAACACCCCTGTCCCCGGAAACTTCATCAATACCTGCTGATCCGGCAAAGCCAGGAGCAGCATCACGTTCGACAAAAACAGTACTGCCGGAACCGGTAGTATCAGCAAAAACCGCAATACCGATAATTCCAGCAGCATCAACAAAACCTGCGACGCCGGTAGCTTCAGTTCCACAGACCCTACCAGGCCCGGTACGTCTTGAAATCTCCTCTCAAAGGAAGAAGCTCCCCGACGATACCCAGGAATTAAGCGGGGAAACTGCTGCTGCACTGAGCGAAACGATCATGAAGGCCCTTGCTGCGGCCTATCCTGAACGGATTGGCCCGGCAGAATACCGGAATGGGGACTGGGCGGTACCGGTCCGGGGGGTATACTATTACTATGCCCAGGGCAAGCTGCTCCCGGAAGCCTTGCGTCAACAGGCGGCAGCATATAATCCCCAGCCCTTTTATCAATATCCTGCGGAATTACCGCCGTGGAAAACGCCGGGACCTGCAGAAGCCGCCCGGCTGAAGCAGCAGGCAGAAGAGCGCCGCCTGCATCCTCCCAAACGTTCCCAGGATTTTTACGATGCCCTGTGGCGCGCCCATACCAAGGAGGAGTCTTATGAACGGGTAAAGTCCATGCGCTTTTTAGGGTACAGTATCCTCATTCATTATTCGATAATGGAAGAACTCTCTCTGGTAGAAGAACGGATATACGCAGCAGCCCGAACCGATAACCGGGTACGGCAGTGGATAAATAATCTCAACAGCGTTGAGACCTGGAACTGGCGAAGCATTGCCGCTACTGAGAGCAGAAGTTTTCATGCTTATGGAGCCGCCATCGACCTCTTAGTGAAAACCGGCTCCCAGGACGTTACCTATTGGCTCTGGACAAGCCGGCTCAAACTTGACTGGTGGGCGGTTCCTTATGAAAAACGGCTTCACCCACCTCCTGCGGTTATTAAAGCCTTTGAGGACTATGGTTTCATTTGGGGAGGCAAATGGATCTGGTACGATACGATGCATTTTGAATATCGCCCGGAAATATTGCTCCTCAATAATCTGCCCCTATCGGAACTCCGTTAACCGTAGCATCAATCAGTGTACGAAATCATCCTGATCCACCCTGACTTCTTCCAGAATCGTCTCATAATCAATATGTTCCGCGAATTTTGGTTTAGGAGCCGGGGGCGCATCCGTTTTAGTGAGAATGACTTCACCCTTTTCGACCATTTCCATAAGTCTTTGCTCAAAGGTTGAAGCCCCGTCCTGTTTTTCAGGAACCGTTATTTCTGCGATGATCCTATTGTATTCAGTGATAATCACTTTTTCACCGTTCTTAACGTATCGCAGATACTGAGAAAGGTGATCCTTTAAATCTTTAACGCCTACAGTAATCATATTAAATATATAGCCCTTATTATCATTTTAGTCAAGTTTTTTTTTCAAAACTTTATTCTGATTCAGGAAGATACTGTTTACGCAGCTTTCCCAGGGATTGTGCCACTAAAGTGGTCAGTATTGACGTAGCCTCTTCAGTATATTTTGCGATAAAGGCGGTAATATCATCAGGTACAATTGTTTCTGGTTTAAGAAACTCATAAACATCAATATTTAAAGCACCTGCAAGATTAACCAGGGTATCTGATGAGAGCCATCGTTTACCGGTCTCTATATCACTGATGAAGTTTGGCGAAATATCAACGATTTCCGCTAATTTTGCCTGGGATAAGCCCCGGAAACAACGGTATCGTTTCAAATTGGTCCCTAATATGCCACGTAATTCATTTTCGTTCATACTTTGAATTTAACGATCATCTTTACGTTTAGGTCAAAACACTAATATGATAAAAAATAGAAAATTGGTCGCTTTAAGCGATTATTATAGATGATATCAGAGAATCTGTTGAGTAGTATTATCGTGAAGAAAAGAGACTTAAAAAAGAGTATGTGATTCGTTCATCCTCCTTGACACATCCTAACTATTGTAATATTATTGTAATCGCCATGAGCGACAATTGTATTCGGTATTATGTAGTCTATCCGATACTTCGATTGTTCTCAATAAAGAACGAGGAACCATGAAAACCGATATACCCACGATAGCCGGGGAAACCTTCCCCCGGAACCGCGCCGGAAAGCTGAGGATCTTCCTGTCAACCGGGGAAAAAGATATTATCAGGTATACATTGCCGGGAGAATGGGAGACTCCCACAGAGCCTGCTGTCGAGCAGGTACAGCCCAGTGGAGAGGCACCCCAGAAATCTTAGACAGAGCCCTATGCCAATTGCTTACAAGTCGTCATTATCCCGTGCCTTGGTCAGGGTGATTACCGGTTTCCCTTCTTCACCTTGTTGCACCAGTACGATAATTGAAAGAACCTCCTCAGATACCACCGGAGCCTGCAGTACCATAAAGGGGAGGGTGAGCTGCTGTTCTATTGGTTCACCGGTTGGGCCAGATGGTTTAAGATGGGCACGGACGAGTTTCAAGAGATTGGTTACCCGCTGTTCAAAGGTTATTCCTATCGAGGAAAGCAGGGGCGTAGGAGCCAGTTGCTGTACCAGCGCGGTGCTTATGGCAACCGGTATATCAATCCCCTCATGGTGTGCCGCTTCGCTCAGATCCATAAATATCCCACTGCACTTGCTATTTACCGCCGTTTGTTGCATACTTATAAAGACTCCTTGATGCTGATTTTGCGATTTTTTATGGAGCATATTCTTGACCTAATCTCATAATAATTCGTAAAATTAAACTTTGTCAAGTATAAAAACGCAAAACCAGACAAATTATTTTATATTTGCGTAATAAGCTATCGGATAATCATACTATGTACAATGATGAAGGTATCGCGGTACGTTTTCGGGAAGTGAGGGCCACAAGCGGCCTCAAACAAAAGGACTTTGCCGCCTCAATCGGTATCAGTCACTCGGTGATTAGCGATATTGAACGGGGCGCCCGGGAACCCTCACGGCAGGTGCTTTCAGCCTTGGCTGAAGTGTACCATGTAGACCTGAATTGGCTTTTACTGGGGGTGGGAAAAAATGAGGGCATTGTACCGGCTCAGGTAAAAACCACTCGTCTAAACACCTCTGAAGTTGAAGGGCTTCAACAGGAACTTGAGGCATTAAAAAAAAATATTACTGACCTGGAGCGGGAAAATAAAGAGCTTAGTAAGGAACTTCTTGATAGGATGCGGCAGCTCTTAAGCTTAAAAATGGAACCGGATCTGGTGTAGGGGTGAAGGTTTTATGGGGGGGACCTGGCGGATTGAATCGAAGGGTGAATCCTACTTATAGTATATATATAGTAAAATATAAAAAATTCCGTCCCCGATTTAAAAATATCAGGAAAAAATTATCAAAAACC
>JAITNU010000165.1 GCA_031290325.1 Treponema sp. | reverse complement strand
TCCCCCTGCGGAGGTCCTCACCGCGGACCTGGTCGCCACCCTCTACGGGGTACCGGTGTTGATACGCCGGGATGAACAGGGAATTTTGAGCTGTGTTCCGGTGTTGAAAGTCAAGGGCGAAGGCTGATCTCGGACATCTATACCCGCAGGGGAATGAGTATGAAAAAGAAATATCAGCGTGAACAACTGATGCTCTTGCCGTATTCCCCCAATTTCTGATATATTTAGATAAAATGATATATCATAAGACAGGAGAAGTCTATGCAATCGACATATCGGCTCTGGGCCGATGAAATAACGGATAATTTTCTCAAAGGGCTAAAAAACACCTATCAAGATAAAGAAATAGAGATCATCGTTCAGGAAGTAGAAGATGAAACCGCCTATCTCTTAAAGTCCGAAGCAAACCGGAAACACCTTCTTAAAGCTGTTGAAGATGTACGAAACGGAGTCCCAGGACATATCATGACTTTTGAGGAATTAGAGAAGTTAGGCACATCACCATTACCTTTATGGACAATGCCTTTGCGGCTTTTAATGATTGGTTAGATACAGATAAAAATGTCTTTAAAAAAATCAGGTCTTTGATAAAGGATATTGAGCAGACTCCTTTTAAAGGACTTGGAAAACCCGAACCGCTAAAGCACAACCTTTCAGGTTACTGGTCAAGGCGCATAACGGAAGAACATCGGCTGGTATATAAAATCGAAAACAACACTATAATAATAGTATCATGCAAGTACCATTATGAGTAACAATGCCGTAGAGTAAAAATATCTCTTTACCATATACTTTATCTCAAGTCCCAGCCGGACGCGAGTTGCTTCGTTGATGCGTCGCCCCCGAATCCACCATTGCGTTCACGGTCATACGACGGACTTCTGTTTCCTTGATGACTCCGTGTTGAGCTAAGGTTACATCGTTTTCGTTCTCCAACATTATTTCTTCACAAAAAGTTGGGTATACCTCCACACCCCCATTGGTTTTATGCGTTCTTCACCCCTGTATACTGGCAATCCTCTGAACGGGTAAAACACGCAGAAGGTTTGCTATAAAGCATACTCATCTGCATAGCGCCGCAGGTAGGGGTTATCCGGGGCCAGGGCCAGCGCTTGTTTAAGATAATATAACGTGCGACGTTCATCTTTACGCTGGTGATAGATCTCAAAAAGCGCGATAAGGGCATACAGGTTCCGGGGGTCTTCAAAGATACTTGCCCGGAGCGCGTTCAGCATCGCTTCTTCGTCATCTTCGGTACGACTGCGGAGGTAATAATATTGGCTCTTTATCGCTCCCCCGGGCATATCTGCCAGACGGTTTTCTATCATCTGCCGGGCCTCGCTTTGCCGCTTCGTATTAATAAGGGCCGCAATATATGCGATGCTTCCCTCTTCATTGGCAGGATCCCCCTCATGGAGTTCCTGGGCAAAGACGAGGGCGGTTGCGCTGTTCCCCATGCCCTGGAAGACCTTATAGGCGTTGAGGAGGTCCTGAGCAGAACGGCGTTCATCCAGCAGCCGTTCCAAATAGGGTTGGGCCTCCTTCCAGGCTTCCCGGTGAATCGCGTCCTGGAGGGCCAGATCAAGCACCCCAAGAGAAGGTCGTTCGGTCCTTAATAAACGCCCCAGGAGGTCCCGGCCCTCGTGCTGATCCTCGATTCGATTGGATTCCATGAGCATCCGGGCAGCGTAGATCGACATTGCATCATCGGCAGTAGAAGATTTGAGTAAGGAACGGAGGTAGTTCAAAGCCGCGTCCCGGTTGTGGTACCCTTCGGCCTGAACCCTGGCCCGTAGAAACAGGTACAGCGGGTTATTCGGATTGATCGAGGCATACTGGTCCAGAGGGGCCTGGGCCTTGTGGAATTCGCCCTGTTCTACCAACACATGGGCCTGCATGAGGATATATTCACCGTCCCGGCTGTTCCGCTGGAGCAGCTCTGCGATGGCCGGTTCAGCACGGGACCAGTCTCCCCGGCGATAATAGGCGAAGGTCAACTCCCGTTTGATGGAAAGATGATCAGGATACCGGATAACCAGGTCCTGAAGCAGACGGATCGCACTCTGGGCTTGTCCCTCTCGCTGCATGATCCGGGCAAGCCCCAGGGCCGCGGGGTAACATTCCTCCGACAGTCTCCAGGCCCGGTTATATTCGATTCGAGCCTCATCCCTCCGGCCGGAACGCTCATACACGAGACCCAGAAAATAGGGAGCCAACACCGCACTTGGGTTTAATACTTCAGCCCGTCTGAGATCCGGTACGGCATTCAAGAGCAGTTCTGCCTTGGTCTCGGATAAAAGCGCCATAAAGGGAAGCACATATTCAAGATAGTCCTGGGAACCAGATGGGGGAGCGGTATAGTTCCCCCCTTCGGCATCCCGGAGTATCCGGGTATAGGTATGATTCCGGGAGGGGGTCCCTCGGGGAATGTTGGTCCCTATATCGGGGTATACTTTCTGCAAGAGGGTGAGGATGACGATGTTCATGGTTCGGCCAAAGTCCCCGTTCCCCAAGTCCCGGTCCCGGATCAAATCCAAGGCCCGCAGGAGGGACTGGGGGGTTCCGGTCTCGGTTAACAGGCGGATCCGGTCAACAAGACCGCCATCAGAAGACCGGATTGGCGCCGGGGTCTCAGGCGTTATGGGGATATGTATCGAGAGCGGGGTTTCCTGGATCGACGATGCTCCTGTAGCACAACTTATGAGGGACCCGGTTACAAAAAACAGTCCTGATAAAAGAAGCCACTGCTTACTATTTTTTAGTACCAAGGGATATTAAAACCAGGATCAGCCCTGCCAGAACGACAATGAGGGGCCACCAATTCAGCATAAATTGGGCAAATGAAAAGGGAATCACCTTAAAAGAAAAAACGAGGAGCACCGAGCCTAAAATGACAAAGGTCAGGGAGGGAACCACATAGTGGCTTCGCAAGGCCCCATAACGATGCCAGCCTGCGGGAAAGAGGGCAAGCCCTGAAAACACCGATATAAGGGGCCAGTCCTGCGCAAAGGTCACTGGAAAGATCCTGAGAGCGGATAAAAACAGGAAAAAACCGACTAATATGAAAAAAGCGGCGAAAAACAGGTAGAGGGAACGCTTGTTGAGCTTTATGGCCAATACCGCAAAGCCTGAACCCAGGATAACGCAGAAGAAGGCTAATAAAATCGATATCCGGGAAATACCAACCAGATGTCCCAGAAGAAAAGCACTTCCCAGGAACATGAACAAAAGACCGATAATAAAAACAAATCGAGCGATGATTCGACGCGTTGAAGGAGGGTACATATATTGTAGAAGATACTATAAAAACATACGTTATGAGAAGGGGGTGTCGCACCCTTGTCAAGAGAGGGTTTCCTATGGTAGACTTTTATTGGTGAATACTATTGTTTTGAGGCTCAAAGTCCTCAGCCTGGTTGGCATACTTATTACCTTGGGCTGCACGGCGGTGAATACCCATCCTCCTTCCGTAGAACTTTATTATATCACCGGAACCAAGGCAGAGCGGGAAATTCTCACGAACCTGCTGGTGCTTTTAGCGGAGGAGGAGGAACCGGGGGAAGCGCAGTTTGTGGTGATCCGGGAGCTTTCCAATATGTATGCCGGTATGAAGGAATACGGTAAATTAATCAATTTTCTCAGTTCCCGGACCAGCGCTCAGGATCCCTATAATGCCTATTACCTGCTTATGATCGCCTATGCCTATATGCAGCAAGAAGCGGATGCAGTAGCGGCCATCTATTTCGATTTGATTATCAAGAATTATCCCGATTTGATGGTCCAGGGGCAGTCAATTCATCTGGCCTGTCTTAATCAACTGATTAAGCTGGTGGATAATCCTGAACGCCAGGTACGGTATTACCAGGAATTAATAGCCCGCTTTCCCAATGATATAGATCAGGGGATTGCCTACTTCATGCTGGCCCAGGCATACGAGCAAACCGGTGAATGGAACGGGGCCATCCAGGCATATACCCAGTATCTTTCCTATCGGGGAACCACCATCCCCGGCTTTCCCAATGCGGATCATTACGCAAAACAAATGGTGGATTTTAACAATTCTCCCAAGAACTGGACCTTTGAGAGCGTCAACGCCCTGGTTGCCGCCATTAAAGGGGCCTTTGATGGGGAAAGTATCGTCCGCCTGCGGCAATGCCGGGCTAAGGTCAATTTCTTTGCCCGCTCCTGGGCACAGGAAGATACCGATGATTCGGGGATGGCGGAATTCGACCTTGCTGATTTCATGCGGGGAAACCCTATTCGGTATGCGGATAAACTCGACGCTGGTTCCAACGCCAACGAAGCCTATTTACGCACCTGGGGCTGGTCCCGCTATATTTCTACCTGGTATCTGTATTTCAGAAAGATATATTTTCCCCTGGACCCGGAAATTCATGGCCGCTGGGAATGGGCGGGGATTTATTATGGAGAAAAATTTTGATGTCCATTATTTTTAGGAAAAAGACGATACTCCTGAGCCTGGGAGTGTTTATGTGCTTGTCATTACAAGCTGAATC
This sequence comes from Treponema sp., assembly GCA_031290325.1. Classification (GTDB taxonomy): domain Bacteria; phylum Spirochaetota; class Spirochaetia; order Treponematales; family Breznakiellaceae; genus JAITNP01. The sequence goes on along the minus strand of JAITNU010000165.1, from coordinate 2,789 downwards.
CACCGGGGAAGGTTCCCAAACAGAACTGCCCCTGCCGATACCCATTTCAAGGGAACTACCAATAGCTGGTTCACCGGAAACTCCGGTATCCCTTCCGGTAGTGGAAAGTGTGCCCTTCGAATCAAGCGGGGAAGCTCCACTGGAAGTGCTCCCCGAGACGTTGCGGGAAGCGCTCTCACAACTCCCACAGAATGTGGCCCGTCCCCTGCGGATAACGGCCTTTGCCCGGCCTGCTCGTCTGATTCCCCAGGCACACACAACGACCGTTCCTGCGCTTCAGGAGCGGATACCAGGGATAGACCAAGCCCTGACCCAGGAGTACATTGAGCGCTATTCCAGCCCTGGAGGAATCGCCTGGCTCAACGCGGTCATGCGCCGGGGTAGTCCGTATCTGGCTTTCATCCAAAAGGAGATTGAAACCCGCAAGCTACCCCAGGAACTATTGTTCCTTCCGGTTATTGAGTCGGGATTCCTTACCTCCGCAGTAAGCCGAGCCGGCGCCACCGGGCTTTGGCAATTCATGAAGAACAGTATGGGCCCCTACGACATGAAGGTGGATGAGTGGATGGATGAACGTATGGATTTCTGGAAATCCACCATTGGAGCCTTACGCAAACTGGAGGAAAACTACCGCCAACTGGGGGATTGGGCCTTGGCCCTGGCAGCGTACAACACTGGCCTTGGCGGCGTCACCAGGATTATCCAGCGGACCGGAATCAAAGATTACTGGGTACTCTCGGAAAAAAAGCAGTTTACCACTGAAACTACCCACTATGTGCCCAAATTACTGGCAGTCTCGTATATCATATCCAATCCCCGGTACTTCGATGGTATTAACCCCCTCTGGCATCAGGATATCGAATGGACCAGGGTTCCCGTTGGCCGAACCGTGGATTTGGAACTCCTGGCAACTGAGGCAAATATCGATAAAGAGGAACTCAAACAGGCAAACAGTGAACTGATTTTCAGGGTTACCCCCCCGGATAAGAACTATCAACTCAAGGTACGAGCCGCTGATGCCCCCGCTGTTGCGGCGATCCTGGCCCGGAAAGACCTCATCCTCGTAAAATACTATTTTCATACTGTAAAAGCCGGGGACACCCTCTTCGCCCTGGCCCTGCATTACGGTATATCCGTGGATCACATCCTCAATGCCAATCCCGGAACCCAGGCCCGGTATCTCCAAATCGGCAAGCGGATCCTGATTCCTGCTTTCAAGGATGTTGGTCCCTACCAAAAGCAGCCCAGTGGAACCCGGAAAACCGCATCCGCTTTTGACGGGAGCCACCTGGTAAAGCGGGGGGACACCCTCTGGTCCATAGCCCTGGCTTACGATGTAGACCCGGAGACCCTGGCTCAAGCGAACGGGATGCGCTTAAATGATATCCTCCGTGAAGGGAGACTCCTAAAAACGCCGATAAAATAGGGAGAAGGAGTGTGTATGAAACCAGGCATAGTATGTTGTTTTTTGCTTTTTCTTGGGGTGGGTGTCTATGGCCAGACCCAAGTTGATATAACTGGATCCATCGAATGGGATCGTATGGAAATCAATGCCGCCGTAACCCTGAATCTTGCCTCGGCGGGGATACGCCTGCCCACAGGGAGAAGCCTGGCTGAGGAAATGCTCAGTGATGAATATCCCCGCCTGGTACAGCCTTTTCTCCTGTCCATACCGGTTGATTCATCCACTACCCTTGGAGATTTGGTAAACCGGGGAGAATTTTCCCTCTATCCTGCGGGGTACACCGTCCTGTCTGCCCGCCAGGTTCCTCCTGCCTTATCCACTGATTTAGCCTTCTTATCCGCCCGTTATTCAATCAACCTGAATCAAGTCAGCGCCGAACTCATCCGGCATAGTGGTCCTGCGGAACTCATGCGGACCCTTACCCCCATTCCGGTTCCTTCTTATACGGGGATCATCATCCTTGCCAGCGAAGAGCTGCCCATTCATGGAAGAAACACCACAGCCTTGGCCGTTCCCTGCATCTTCCCCAAGATATGGGATACCAATATGAACCTGATCTATGAACGGAACATGATGGATCCCAAAAGCACGCATACGATGGTCCGGTATGTATCCCCTGACAGCATATTCCGCCCTTCCCCCTCGGGATTGGATCCGGAACTCGTCAAACTGGTGGGATCCAATCCCCTGCGAATCATAGCCCGTGGGGTCTTCGGTATCCGTCCTACGGACCCCATCATTGATGATGATGACGCGCTGCTCATCATTTCCACCGAGGACAACCGTAAGCTCCTCCGGGAGGGCCGGGTCGCCCTGGTACTGAACGGCAAGGTCCTGAAAAGTCCCCTTGACTCCGGCAGAGCCAAATAATGCGCCAGCAGCATCCACTTCATCAACGGGTTGTTTAATACCAATAATAACTATGGCTGCGTTTCCGCTGGGGCGCTAAAAAATCCACTGGCGGAATCTGCCGCAGGACTGGTATCCTCGCTTCGGCAAGGGAATTGTGCAGTAGAATTATTCCAATGCCAGGTACGCCAAAAAAAAGACCCGCCGGAAAGCGGATCTTTGCGTTGTAAACGATGTTTCTTTGAAAGCGTTATTGTTGTATTGAACTCCAGAGTTCGTAGAGTTTCAACTTAGGCACAAAATCAGATAAACACACCGAGGTCAAACCGGTTATAATACTGCTGTAAAAATCATTGTACCGCCGCCACATCAGATGATACTGTTTTGGTAATTCCGGCCGTCCTGCAAGGCCCTTATAGAATCTCTTGACATAACCGTTATCAACGAGATACTCATAAAAACCCGTGATTTCCTC